>JBMTAG010000035.1:0-34221 GCA_049428505.1 Opitutaceae bacterium
TTCCGCTGTGCGGAGACGGAGAAGAACCCGCACGTGACCTTCTTCTTCAACAACTACCGCGGGGAGCCTTTCCCCGGGGAGGAACGCGCCTGCCCCGCCAGCCCGAAGGTCGCCACCTACGATCTGCAGCCGGAGATGGCCGCGGCGGAGGTCACCCGGCTGGCCCGGGAGGCGATCCTCGGGGGACGCCACGGGCTGATCGTGGTCAACTATGCCAATCCGGATATGGTCGGGCACACCGGGTCCCTCCCGGCGACCATCCGCGCGGTGGAGGCCACCGATGCCGGCGTGGGGGAACTGCTCGCCGCGCTCGCGACCCGCGGCGGCAAGGCCCTGGTGGTCGCCGACCACGGCAACGCGGAGCAGATGTGGGATCCTTCCGTCAATGGCCCGCACACCGCGCACACACTGAACCTAGTCGAGGCGTTCGTGGTGGGCGACGAGTTCGTGGCCGGCCAGACGCGGCTCCATGAGGGCGGTCGGCTGGCCGACATCGCGCCCACGGTCCTCGCCTTGCTCGGCCTCCCCCAGCCTCCGGAAATGACCGGACGCAGCCTGATCCTCGGTTGAGGCGGGCGGGGTCCGATCGGGACGGGTTCAGTACGTCCCCTTGATGCCGAAGGTCCAGTTGGTGCCGTTCACCTCGTAGAACTGCACCACCGGCGCATTGTTTCCGACCTGTTCCATGATCCGGTAGGGCTCGTTGAACAGATTGCGGGCCGAGAAGAACAGGCTGTAGCGGGGCGTGAGCCGGTAACCGCCGCCCAGGTCGACGTTCGCGCGGTGGCGGTAGAACCGCGGGTTGCCGCTCACGGTGGTCGGATAGTTGTCCCGCCAGGTGCCCGACGCATACAGATTGAAGCCGCGGTGGGCGTAGCTGAGGCCGGCGTTGAGCGAGTGGGGTATGAGGTTCGCCCGGCGGAGGCTGGCATAGCTCCGGGTGTAGCTGGCGCGCACGTTCAGCCCGCGCCACGCCCCGGGCAGGAACGAAAGGCTCTGCGAGTACTCGAGTTCCATCCCGCGGACCGTGACGTCCCGCGCGCTCGGAGTCGTCGTGATGAACTCGTAGTTGGCGAGGTCGAGGTCCCCCTGGTAGCCGAACTCAGCCGCGGTCAGGCGACTGGTGACGAAAAGGCCCTTCACGTTGTTCTGGTAAACGTTGGCCGCGAGGATGCCGACCGGCTCGAAGTAGTAGGCCACCCGCGCGGCGAGGTTGCGCGAGGTCTCCGGCTTCAGCCCGGTGTTGGGCGCGCTCACGGTCAGGTTGTCGTCGTTGATCACCCAGACGCCGGCGACGTCGCGGAAGGTCGGGCGGCGGATGGTGGAACTGAAGCCGAGCTGCGCGTCGAGATTGGGCCCGGCCTTGAATTTCAGGGATGCGCTGGGGAACAGGTTGTCGTACGCGCCGGTGCGGTGGACCTTCGGTTGGCTGAAGAACTGGTACTTCAGCCCGTCGATGGTGGTCGCCCGGCCATTGGTCTCGGCGAAGCCGGCGGCCGCGAGTTCCCGCACCGAGCGGGGGTCGAACTCGAGCGAGTCCGTGCGCGTCCCCTCACGCCGGAGACCCGCGCGGACGATGAACCGGCCGAGCGTGGCCGTTCCCATGAGGAAGGCGGCGTCGATGGTCTCCTCGTAGTTGCGCCGGTTCCCGATGAAGGCGTTGTAGAAGTTCGCGGCGGTGATCGCCTGGCTGAACCGGCCCGGATTGTCCCGGTAGAACGCGCCCAGCCGCACCAGGTCCGGCATCCACACGGTGCCCCCGTTGAGGGAGCGCACCGCGGAATCGGTGTTCGTCGCGCCCATGTCGAAGTCGAACGGTGACTTGAACTCCGCCCAGGCCCCGAGGGGCGGCGCCCCGTTGAGGGTGTAGCGCAGCGATTCGGTATCGAGGCGGAAGTCCCGGATCTCCAGCCGGCGCTTGATCCCGGCCTTCCAACTCACGGGCAACACCCGCGTGGTGCGGAGCGAGGCGATCAGCTCCCCGCCGTAGACGTCGGTCAGCGCATAGCGCCCGTCGTCGATCGTGATCGTCGGGTTGCTGAAGCTGGCCCCGCGGCTCCAATCGGGCCCGCCGACTTGGGTGAGCTTCCAGTCGGCCGATTTGTTGTCGGTGCGGCGGGCGGAGAACGTGACGCCGTTCGCGACGGGACCGCCCGCGTCGCGGATCGAGCCGCGACGTCCGCGGGGATCGTACCAGCTGATGGAGTTGGAGCCCGAGAATTTGCCCTCGAGGGTGAAGGCCCCGCGGCGGAACTCGAAGCGCGGCACCACGCTGATCGTCTGGCCCTGCTTCACGATCGCGGCCGGGTTGGCGGTGACCGTCGCGTTGGGGGCGCTGGTGAGGAATTCCAGCAGCGGGTTGGCGCCGATGACGGTGTTGCGCGCGCCGGTGCCGAAGGTGAGGGCGCGCTGGGGATTGTTCAGGTCGGCGTAATTGTAAAGGAGACCGAGCGACAGCACGAGCTCCGGCGTGGCGCGGAAGTCGGAGGTCAGGTTCACCGTGGAGCGCCGGTTGGTGCGGGGCGCGTGCAGGAACGCGAGGGAGGTCGGCACCACCGGCCGGGGGTCCGCGGCGGTCGGGGAGTAGTTGTAGGTGACGGTGGTGCGGGCGTTGGCGGAATAGGCCATCGACTCGCTGATGTTCAGGTTGATGCCGAGGCGCCGGTTCAGGAACACGTCGGAGTAATCGAGGATCCCGCCGGGATGGATCTTGCGCGCGCTGCGGTCGTCGGGTCCCGGTGACCGCTCCAGGTTGAAGCGCGTCGAGAAGGCGGTGACGTTCGCCTGCGCGGAGACGCGGCGGCCGGCGCGGTCGAAGGCGCGCTTCGTCTTGAGGTTGATGGTGCCGGCCGGGGCGTTGGCGTCGACGTCGGCGCTGATCGTCTTGGAGACCTCGATCGACTCCATGCTCGCGAGCGAGACCTGCTCGAAGCTGAAGGCGCGCGCGTTGCCGGAGGCGCCCTGGTTGGCGTCCGCGCTGGCCAGCGACACCCCGTCCAGCGTCACCTGGGTGTACTCCGAATCGAGGCCGCGGAGGCGGATGGTGCGGATCTCACCCTGCACGAGGTCAAGCTCGACCCCGGGCATATGCTTGAGGAACTCGCCGACGTTGCCCTCCGCCACGTCGCCGAAGACGTCGGAGGCCACGCTGTTGGTGATGTTCATCGAGTTGCGCTGCTCCATGATGGCCTTGGCGTTGCCCTCCCGCTCCGAGCTGATCACGAAGCGCTCGAGGCGGACCGTGCCGTCGGGGGCCGCCCCCTGCAGGGCGCTGACCAGCTCGAAGTCGCGCGTCACCACGGACCCGGGGGCAACGGTGACGGTGGCAGTCGCCGTGCGGTACCCGGTGAAGACCACGGAGAGCTTCACGCTGCCGGCGGGCACGCCGGTCAGGACGTACGCACCGGCGTCCTCGGAGACCGCTTGCAGGAGGGTGCCCTCGACGTTGATCCGCGCGTTGCGGACGAACTCGCCGGAAGCGGGATTGAAGATTCGCCCGGTGATGGTTCCGGTGGCCTGGGCGGCGAGTGGCGCGCACAGGCCGACCAGCAGTGCAAAGGTGGAGGTGAGAAGGCGGGGCATGGAAATCGGGGCCGGGGGGCACGCTGGAGGCCGGTTTGCTGATCGCCAAGCCCGCAATGACCCCGGCGCGGGTGCGCTTGCCCCGCGGCCGGAAAATCAGCCCGCGCGGAGCTGCCGGGACAACGCCAGCGTCCACGTGCGGCCTCGGAACAGGGGGCCTCGGAAGAAGGGGGGTGGCCCCCGGCACCGGAGGTGCGGGAAGGATCGGGGCCGAGCAGGTGCACCACAACGAGGCGGGCGCCGGCGCGGCGCCCCGGCGCCTCGCCCCGTGGCGGCAGCGGTGGCCGACGAAGGCGTTGCAGGGTAGCCGATCCCCGCGCGCTTGAATTTGCCCTCGTGGCGGTTCGGCTCACGCTGCCGCTCATGGAAGTTGTCGCCGCCGGCCTGCATCACTTGACCGCCGTCACCGCCGATCCGCGGGCCAACCTTCGTTTCTACACGCGGGTGCTCGGACTCCGCCTGGTGAAGCGCACGGTGAATTTCGACGACCCTTCCGCCTATCACCTGTACTACGGCGATGCGATGGGAACGCCGGGCACCCTGTTGACGTTTTTCCATTGGCCTGGGGCCAAGCAGGGCCGGCTGGGGTCCGGCCAGGTGGCGGGGATCCAGTTGTCCGCCGCCCCGGGTAGCCTGCAATTCTGGGCGGAACGCCTCGAGGCCGCCGGCCATCCGGCCCGGCCCGGCCTCCGGTTCGGCGAGCCGATGCTGATCACCGCCGACCCGGATGGAATCGCGGTCGAGATCCTGGGTCTCCGGGATGACCCGCGCCCCGGCTGGAACGGAGCGGATGTTCCCGCCCCGCAGCGGCTCCGCGGGATGGCGGGCGCCGAACTGCGCGTGCGCGACGCCGGCCGGACGCTGCGGGTGCTCCGCGAACTGCTCGGGTGGCGGGACGCCGTGGAGGAGTCCGGTCGGCGTCGTCTGGTCGCCGGCCCGGGGCAACCCGGCCACTGGCTGGATCTGGTGGGCGACGCCGCGGGGGAACCCGGGAGACCGGGCACCGGGACCGTGCATCATCTGGCCCTGCGCGTTGCGGATGCGGCTGCTTCCGAGGCCCTGCGGGCGCGGTTGGTGGCCGCCGGCGCCTCGCCCTCGCCGTTGATCGACCGTACCTATTTCCGCTCGGTGTATTTTCGCGAGCCCGGCGGGATCCTTCTCGAAGTCGCCACGGACGGCCCCGGGTTCCTCGTGGACGAGACGGCGGACACCCTCGGCACGGCCCTGATGCTGCCGCCGGCGTTCGAGCCGGCGCGCGCTGCGGTCATCGCTGCCCTCCCGGCCCTGGACGCCTGATCCCGACCGGGTACGCGGGGCTTACCAGCGGACCACGGTGGTGGCGAGGAAGAGGAAGAGCGCGCCCGTCCCCACGAGCCAGAGCATCAGTCCGGCCACCCAGCGCAGCCAGGCGCCGAAGGGGATTCCCGCGATGGCGAGGATGCCCATCGTCACGCCGCTGGTCGGGATCACGAAGTTGCATAGCCCGTCGCCGAGTTGGAAGGCGATCACCGCCGCCTGCCGCGGAATGCCGAGCAGGTCCGCCAGGGGCGCCATGATCGGCATCGTAAGGGCCGCTTGGCCGCTGCCGCTGGGCACCAGGAAGTTGATTCCGAACTGCACGGCGAACATCCCCTGCGCCGAGATCGCCGGGGGCAGCCCGCCGAGGCCGGCGCTGGCGTGCTGGAGCAACGTGTCGATCACGCGCCCTTCCTGCAGGACGACCAGCACCGCCTTGCTCAGCGCGACGAAGAGGGCGGGCAGCACCATGGTGCGGGCGCCCCCCGCGAAGGCGGCGGCGGCCTGGTTCGGCCGGACCCGTCCCAGCAGGGCCGCGCCCGCCCCGAGTCCGAGGAAAAGTCCGGCGAGCTCATCGATGTACCAGTCCCACCGTGCCACCCCGACGACCAGCGTCGCGATCCCGAGCCCGAACAGCGCGAGCACGGCCCGCCGTGATCCGTCCAGGATCGGCGGTTCCGCGACCTGGTCCGGCGCGGCCCAGTTCCCCGCGGCGCGGGCCGCCTCGAGGCGCGCGATGTGGCGCAGCACATAGCCGATGGCCAGCGCCGTCAGCACCGCCCACATTGCGAGGCGGAAGGCCCAGCCGCTGAAGAGGGGGAGCCCGCTGAGGCCCTGCGCGATGCCCACCGTGAACGGGTTGAAGGCCGCACCGGCGAAGCCCACGCCCGCGCCGAGGAACGGAATCGCGACCCCGATCAGCGGATCCCAGCCCAGCTGCCGCGCGAGCCCGAGCGTCAGCAGCACGAACACGAGCACCTCTTCGCTCATCCCGAAGGTGTTTCCCCCGACGGAGAAGGCGAGCATCAGGGCGGCCACCAGCCAGCGCCGTCGGCCGGGATGGCGGGCGGGGGGGCGGCGCGGGCCAACGCGCCGATGCCCGCGGCGACCGCCCCGGTCGCCTCCACCACGCCGAACGCCCCGCCGATCAGCAGCACGAAGGCGATGATGCGCGCCGTGTCGCGGTCCGCGAAACCGGCGACCGGCGCGGTGAACAAGCGATACCACGGAACCGGGGCCGCCGTGACCTCTTGGTAGGATCCAGCGATCACGACCGAACGACCGTTGGCCTGCTCGCGGCGGAACTCGCCGGCGGGCACCAGCCACGTGAGCGCGACGGCCAGCGCGAGGACGGAAAACAGGATCAGCAGCGCATCGGGCGGGCGGCGTTCGGCGGGGTTCATCGGGTGGGCGCGAGCGAAGGGCGCTGCGCGCGGAACCCCAAGGTTTTTCCGCCGGACTTGACCCCTCCGCGGCGCGCCCCGACAAGCACGCGTGCCGCCGTCGCGCCCCCTCCGCCTCGCCACCTGCCGGTGGCTGCTCGGTCTCCTCGCCGCCACGGTGGTGCTCGGCGCGGACCCCGTCCCGTTGCGTGGGCTGGATGACCTCACCCGCGCCCGCATCGCGCTGGTGGCCGGATCATCGCACGATGAGCATGTGACGCGGCGCTATCCCCAGGCGCAGGTGCTGCAGTTCAAGGCCACGCCCGACGTGGTGCTGGCGGTTTCCACCGGCAAGGCGGATGTCGCCTTCCTCGCCCTCGAGTCGGTCCGCGAGATCTTCCGTACCACGCCGAACCTCGCGATCCTGGTGCCGGAGGCCTACCGCAGCCCGATGGGTGCGGCGTTTCGCCCGGACGACGCCACGCTGCGGCCGGCGTACAACGCGTTCCTCCGCCAACTGCGCGAGACCGGCGTTTACGAGTCGATGCGGGAACGCTGGTTCAAGGATGGCGCGCGGGACCTCCCGCCCCTGCCGCCCCGGGGTCAGGGCCCCGGGTTACGGCTGGGCATCACCGCCTCCAAGGGCCTGCCGTGGACGGGGGTGCGTAACGGGGCCTTCACCGGCTTTGAGGTGGAGCTCGCGGAACGCTTTGCGGCCAGCCTCGGCCGCCCCCTGGAACTGGTCGACCTCGACATCTCGGGGCAGATCGCCGCCCTCGCCAGCGGCCGCATCGAGGGGATCGCCTGCCTGCTGGTGATGACCGAGGAACGCCGCAAGCGGGTCGCTTTCTCGGACGAACTCATCGCCTTCGTGGCCTGCGTGGTCACGCGGCAGGATCGGATCGAGGGGGCCGCGGCGCCGGCCGCCACCCCGCCGGAGACGGAGGCCGCGTTGCCGCTCGGGCAGCGCATCCGCGCCAACCTGCTCGAGGAGGGCCGCTACCGCCTGATCCTGGAGGGGCTGTTCGTGACGTGCGTGATCTCGGTGCTGGCGACGCTCTTCGGCACCGTGTTCGGCGGAGTGGTCTGCGCGGGCCGCATGTCCCCGCGGCCGCTGCTGCGGCGGGCGGCGGCGATCTACATCTGGTGCCTGCGCGGGGTGCCGGTGCTGGTGGTCCTGATGATCATTTATTACGTCGTGTTCGCGTCCTTCCACGTGAGTCCGATTTTGGTCGCGGCCGTCGCGTTCGGCCTCAATGCGGCGGCGTACATCGCGGAGATGCTCCGCTCCGCGATCCAGAGCGTCGACCGCGGGCAGTTGGAGGCGGGCGTGGCCGGGGGGTTTACCCGCGCGCAAGCCTTCCGCCTGATCGTGCTGCCGCAGGCCCTGCGTCAGGTCCTGCCGGTCTACAAGGGCGAGGTGATCTCCCTCTTCAAGATGACCTCGGTGGTCGGCTACATCGCGGTGCAGGACATCACCAAGGCCGGCGACATCATCCGTTCACGGACCTTCGACGCCTTCATCCCGCTGCTGGTCACGGCCGCCATCTATCTGGGGCTCGCCTGGCTGATCGCCTGGGCGCTGGAGCGGATCGAGCTGCGGGTGACGCCGCCGCACCAGCGACAGGGAACGGGGGTGGCCCCGTGATCACGGTCCGGGGCTTGCGCAAGCGCTTCGGCGACCTCGAGGTCCTGAAGGGCGTCGATTGCGAGATCCGCAAGGGGGAGGTCATCTCGCTGATCGGGCCCTCGGGCACCGGCAAGAGCGTGTTCCTGCGTTGCCTCAACCTGCTCGAGCGGCCCTCGGCCGGGGAGATCCTCATCGGAGACCAGCCGCTGCTCGATCCGGCCACGGACGTGCCGGCGCTCCGGCGTCGGATGGGAATGGTGTTTCAGCATTTCAACCTGTACGCCCACCTGACGGTCCTCGGGAACATCACCCTCGGACCGGTGCGGCTGCTCGGCCGGCAGCCCGCGGCGGCCGCCGCCCGCGCGCGCGAACTGCTCGCGCTCGTCGGCCTCGCCCACAAGGCGGACGCCTATCCCGACCAGCTTTCCGGCGGCCAGAAGCAGCGCGTCGCGATCGCCCGCTGCCTCGCGATGGACCCGGAGATCATCCTCTTCGACGAGCCCACCTCGGCCCTCGATCCGACGATGGTCAGCGAGGTCCTCGCGGTCATCCGCAACCTCGCCCGCGACGGCATGACGATGGTCATCGTCACGCACGAGATGGCCTTCGCCGAAGCCATCTCCACGCGGGTCTTCTACATGGACGGCGGCGAGATCCACGAGGAGGGGCCCCCGGCGGTCATCTTCGGCCAGCCTCGCCGGCCGCTGACCCAAGCCTTCATCCGCCGGATCCGGCGCCTCACCCTCCAGATCACGGACGACGCGTACGACCTCTACGCCCTGAACGCGGAGATCGAGCGCTTTGGGGCGCGGCATGTCCTGCCGCAACGCACCACCGCGGACCTGCTTTCCCTCGTCGAGGAGCTGCTCGCGCTGCAGCCGTCCCGCGCGGATGTCCGGCTCGAGTTGGCCTACGCCGAGCGCGACGGGCGGGTCGAGCTGGTCTGCTCCGCCCGCGGCGGCCCGGTGGACGTGCTCGCGGCGGGTGGGGCGGCGGACGACCTCGCGATCCGACTGATCCGCGCCCGGACCGAGGAAATTCGGTACGCGCGGGAAGGTGAGCGCAACGTCACCACGCTGCTGGTGCGGGCGGCCCGCTAGGGCACCGCACCCCGGTGCAGCGCGGGTCGCGGGGGCGCCACCGGCAAGAATCGGCATTGACCGAGGGAAGGGGTGGCCTACGGTTCGACCCTTTACCTTCCTCCAACGCCCGCCCTTGCCGTGAACGTCCAACTGAATTCCCTGTCCGCCACCCGCAAATCCATCGTCGTCGCGCTCGACGCGGCCGAGGTCGACGCCGAGCTTGGCGCGGTGGTGCGGGAGGTTTCGCAGGTGGCGCGGATCCCGGGCTTCCGTCCCGGCAAGGCGCCCGCCGCGATGGTCCTGAGCCGTTTCGGCAAGGAGGTGGCGGCCGAGCTGAAGCAGAAGGTCGTCGCCAAGGCCTACGAAGCCGCCCAGGAACACGAGAAGCTGGAGGTCGTGAACGTGGTCAAGGTCGAGGAGGGCGAGATCAAGGCCGGGGTCGCGGCGACCATCACGCTGACCCTCGACGTTCGTCCGGAATTCAACCTGCCCGCCTACACGGATCTTCCCACCGAGGTCGCGTCGACTGAGGTGCCCGATGCCGAGGTGAGCCAGGTGATCGAGGGACTGCGCGCGGAGCGGGCCGACTTCAAGGCGGCCGCGCGGCCCGCCGCCAAGGGGGATTACGTCAAACTTTCCTATGCGGGCACGATCGACGGCCAGCCGATCACGGAACTGGCGGGCGACAAGCAGCTCTACGCCGAGGCGCCCCAGACCTGGGAAGAGGTCGAGGGGGAGCATGAGGGCGTCATTCCCGGTCTCGGCCGTCAATTGGCCGGACTGGAGGTGGGTGGGAAGCGGAGTGTGAACGTGACGTTCCCGGCGGATTTCGCTCCCGTGCCGGCCCTGGCCGGCAAGGCCGTCGTCTACGCGGTGGAGGTGCAGGAAGTCCGCGAGCGGGTCCTCCCGCCCCTCGATGAGGCCTTCTTCAAGGCGCAGGAAGTCGACGACCTGGCGGGCCTGCAGGCGAAGGTCCGCGCCAACCTGAAGCTGCGGAAGGACTACGAGAACCGCCAGGCCCAGCGTCGCCAGGTCACGGAAAAGCTGGCCGCCGCGGTGGATTTTCAGGTGCCGGAGTCGCTCGTGGACACCGAGACCCAGGGCCTCCTGCGCCAGTTCATCGAGGAGAACATGCGCCGCGGTGTCGCGGCGGAGCAGTTCGAGAAGGACAAGAAGGAGCTCTTCCAGGGCGCCCGCCAAGCGGCGACCAACCGCGTGAAGCTGCAGTTCATCCTGGGGCGCATCGCGGAGCAAGAGAAGCTCGAGGTCACCAACGAGGACCTCAACAACTTCATCTACCGCGAGTCGATGCGCACCCGGCAGAAGCCCGATAAGCTGGCGCAGGCCCTCGGCGCAGACCGCGCCCAGCTGCGCTCGGTCCAGCAGTCCATCATCTTCGACAAGGCGGTTGATTTCGTCGTGTCCAAGGCCAAGGTTAGCGTCGCGGCGCCCGCCTCCTGAGGCTTCCGCACCCTGCTGTGAGCTACTACGTTCCCATCGTCCTGGAAAACACCGGCCGCGGCGAGCGGTCGATGGACATCTACTCCCGCCTGCTGAAGGACCGCATCATCTTCATCGGCACCCCGATCGACGACCAGGTCGCCAACCTCGTCATCGCGCAGATGCTGTTCCTCCAGATGGAGGACGCAAAAAAGGACATCCACCTCTACATCAATTCGCCCGGCGGGGTGGTCACCGGCGGGATGGCCATCTATGACACGATGAACTTCCTGCAGTGCGACATCGTGACGTACTGCGTCGGGATGGCCGCCAGCATGGGCACGGTGCTCCTTGCGGCCGGCACCAAAGGCAAGCGTTTCGCCCTGCCGAACAGCCGGGTGATGATTCATCAGCCCAGCGGCGGCGCCGGGGGCCAGACCGCGGACATCGCAATTGCCGCGCGCGAGATCCTGCGTTGGCGCCGCACGCTCAACGAGGCGCTCGCGCGCCACACGGGCAAGCCTGCCGAGCAGATCGGCAAGGATTCGGATCGCGATTACTACATGAGCGCCCAGGAAGCCAAGGAGTACGGGATCGTGGACCACGTGGTCGTCTCGACCCGCGAGGCCCAGGCCGCGGTGCAGTCGGCGGCCTGACGGGTTCGCGGTCCGGCAAGTCCGGCCTCGACTCGACCCTCCTTCCGGGCAGGCTGAGCGGATGGCGAAGCCCGCTCGATTGACCCTTTGCTCCTTCTGCGGCAAATCGCAGACCGAGGTGCGCAAGATCATCGCCGGACCGGGGGTCTACATCTGCGATTCCTGCGTCAACGTCTGCAAGACGATCATGGACCGGGAGCTGAAGCCGGCGGGGAGCGACGCACGGCCCGCGTTCCGCTTGGTCAAGCCCGCGGAGCTCAAGCGCGCCTTGGATGAGCATGTGGTCGGCCAGGACCACGCCAAGAAGGTGCTCTCGGTCGCCGTCTACAACCATTACAAGCGCCTCAGCTTCCATGCCGACTCCGGCCGCGGGGGCACGGCGGCCGCGGAATTCAGCGACGTCGAGGTGGAGAAGAGCAATATCCTGCTCGCGGGTCCGACGGGCTCGGGCAAGACCTTCCTGGCCCGCACCCTCGCCCGTCTGCTTGAGGTCCCCTTCGCCATCTCCGATGCGACCACGCTCACGGAGGCGGGCTATGTGGGCGAGGATGTCGAAAACGTCGTGCTGCGCCTGCTCCAGGCGGCAAATTACGATGTGAAGCGGGCGGAATGCGGGATCATCTACATCGACGAGATCGATAAGATCGGTCGAAAGACGGAAAACGTCTCGATCACCCGCGATGTCTCGGGGGAAGGGGTCCAGCAGGCGTTGTTGAAGATCCTCGAGGGGACGACCTGCAACGTCCCGCCCCAGGGCGGGCGGAAGCATCCCAATCAGGAGTATGTGCAGATCAACACCGCGAACATCCTCTTCATCTGCGGTGGCGCCTTTGTGGGGCTGGAGGGGATCGTGGAGCGCCGGCTCGGCGGCCGCAGCCTCGGCTTCGCCGCCTCCCCCGCCGGACCGCAGGAGGCCTCCACGCCGGAAAAGCTGATGAAGGCGCTCGCGCCGGAGGACCTGATCCGCTTCGGGATGATCCCGGAGTTCATCGGGCGCCTCCCGGTGGTCTCGGTGCTCGACCGCCTTGATGTGCCTGACCTCGAGCGCATCCTCCTGCGGACCAAGAACGCGATCGTGAAGCAGTACGCCAAGCTGCTTGCGATGGACGGGGTCCGCTTACGCTTCACGCCGGACGCGGTGCACGCCATCGCCCTCCGCGCCATCGAGCTCAAGACCGGCGCGCGCGCCCTCCGCTCCATCCTCGAGTCCCTGATGCTCGAGGTGATGTACGAGCTGCCCTCCCGCGATGATGTCTCCGAGGTGGTGATCGATGCGGCGGTGGTCGCCGGACGCCGCCGCCCGGTGTTGCGGCGGGCGGGACGGACGGAGCCCACGCAGGATGCCGCCTGAGCGCGGGCTCAGACCAGCGGCAGCAGCCGCGCGGCGATCAGGATCAGCAGGAAACCGGTGACGCCCATCAGGGCGAACATCACGGACATGGTTCGCAGCGTCTCCCGCTCGCTCAATCCGGCGGAGCGCGACAGGACCCAGAATCCACTGTCGTTCATCCACGGGACGAGCTTGGAGGCACAGCCAATGGTGAGTGCCAGATAAACGGGGTGGCAGCCCAGCGTCTCCGGGGTGGCCAGCGGGCCCACGATGCCGACGCTCGTCACCATCGCGACCGTCGCGGAGCCCTGTGCCACCCGCACCAGCGCGGTGATCACGAAGGCGAGGGGGAGGACGCCCACCGCGTGCGCCTGCGCCAGTTCCTTCAGGCGTTCGCCGACTCCGGTGTCCTGCAGGCAGCTGCCAAACACGCCACCGGCGGCGGTGATGAGGAGGATGGTTCCGCCGTCCGCCAGTGCCGCCTGGACGTGCCGGCGCGTCTGGTCCGGGCGGAGGCCAGGCCGCGTCGCGAGGGTGAACAGGGCGATCCCGGCGGCCAGGGCGAGGGCAATGTTGGGATGCCCCAGGAGGGCGGTCACCGGCATCACCGCCGCCGGGAGCAGCCCGAGGTCGCTGAAGGTTTCACTCGAGATCAGGATGACCGGCAGCGCGATCGGGGCGAGGGCCAGCACCAACGGGGGCAAATCCTCATCGCGCAGGGCCGCGTGCGGTGCCGCGAGGTCCGCGCTGGCTCCGGAAATCGCGCGGGGTTCGGTTGGCCATCGGCGGTTGGCCCAGGACGCGTAGGCGAGGCCGCATCCGGCGGTCAGGGTGCTCAGGGCCAGGCCCGCCAGCATCATCAACCCGATATCCACCTTCAGGGTCGTCGCCGCGAAGAGCGGTCCCGGCGTCGGCGGGACGAGGGAGTGGGTCATGGTCGTGCCGACGGCAATGGCCAGGACGTAAAGGAGGTAATCACGGCCCGTTCGGGCGGCGAGGGCGCGCGCGATGGGAATGAGCAGGAGGAACACCGTATCGAAGAACACCGATACGCCGAGGATGAGCCCACTCAGGGCCAGCACCAGCGGAGCCTGTTTCTCCCCGAAGGTCTGCAGGGCCGAGCGCACGATGCGTTCCGCCCCCCCGCTGTGCAGCAGACAGGCGCCGACGACCGAAGCGAGGGCGATGAGCAGCCCGAGATTGCCGCAGGCGGAACCGAACTTCGCCGCCAGCCGGTTGCCCACCGGGTCCGCAGCGCGCGCCCGCGCTTCTGCCGGGGACTTCTGCTGCGCCAGCAGGGTGCGCTCCAACGAGGCGACCGGCGTCAGCAGCGCCACACTCAGCGCGGCAGCCAACAGTGCCACGAAAGGATGCAACCGCAGCCAGACGATTCCGCCGATCACGACGACAACGCCCAGCAGCAGCAGGTAGAGGGGATCCATGGGGTGTCGGGATTCAGGCTCCGCGGGGACGGGAGGCAAGCTTGACGGCAACTCCGGCTTGCGCCGGCAACGGCGAGGCGCCCCTATCGGGAAAACGTATGTCCCTCTATCTTGGCATCGATTCCGGCACCCAGAGCGTCAAGGCGGTGGTCCTCGATCTGGAACGTGGACGGGTGGTCGCCGAGGGGCGCGCCCCGCACCGGTTGATTCCGGGGCTGCCGGTCGGTCACCTGGAGCAGCATCCGCAGGATTGGGTCCGGGCCATGGATCGGGCCATCCGCGCGGCGCTCGCCGGGGTCGAGCGCGGACGGGTGCGGGGCATCGGGGTCTCGGGTCAGCAGCACGGCTTCGTGCCGCTCGACGCCCAGGGAGCCGTCATCCGGCCGGCCAAGCTTTGGTGCGACACCAGCACGACCGCGGAGTGCGAAATCCTGACGCGGCGGCTGGGGGGCGCGCGCAGTGCCCTGCGGGCGACGGGCAACCGGTTCCTGCCCGGCTTCACCGCCCCCAAGATCCTCTGGCTGCGGCGACATGAGCCGGCGAACTTTCGCCGCCTGCGGCACGTGCTGCTGCCGCACGATTACCTCAACTTCCACCTCACCGGGAACTACACGATGGAGGCGGGTGATGCCTCGGGCACCGCGCTCCTGGACGTTCGCCGCCGTCGGTGGTCCGCCCCGGCCCTCGCGGCGATCGAGCGCCGGCGGGGGGAATGGCGGCCGCCGCTCATCGCGGCGCACGCGGCCGCGGGTATGCTTCGCCCGGAGCTGGCGCGGCGGTATGGGATTTCAACGGAGGTGGTCGTGAGCGCCGGTGGCGGCGACAACATGATGGGCGCGATCGGGACCGGCAACGTCGTGCCGGGGGTCGTTTCCGCAAGCTTCGGCACCAGCGGCACCATCTACGCCCATTCCGAGGTCCCGGTCGTGGATCCCGCGGGGGAGATCGCGGGCTTCTGCTCCTCGACCGGAGGCTGGCTGCCGCTGCTGTGCACGATGAACGTGACGTCGGTCACGGAGGGCGTGCGCGCCTTGCTGGGGTTGGATCGGGCGCATTTTGAACGGCTGGTGGGGGCCGCTCCTGCCGGCGCCGGAGGGTTGCTGCTGCTGCCGTACCTCGCCGGGGAGCGCACGCCCAATGTCCCGCTTGGTTCCGGGGTGTTGTTGGGCCTCAACCGTGCGAACCTGAACCGGGGTGGCGTGGCCCGCGCGGCGATGGAGGGGGTCACCCTGGGCATGAACTACGGGCTGCGGCGCCTGGGCGAACTCGGCGTGCGCCCCCGGGAGATCCGGGTGACCGGGGGCGGCGCACGATCGGCCGTCTGGCGCCAGATGATGGCGGACATCTTCGGGGTGCCGGTGGTGGGGATGCGGGAGGACGAGGGTGCGGCCCTGGGGGCGGCGATCCAGGCCGCGTGGTGTCACGGGCATCAGAACGGGATCGCCCAACCCCTGCGCCACTATACGGATCGGGTGGTCAAGGTCGCGGAATCCACGCGGCGCGCGCCGGATCGCAGGCGGGTTCGGCGCTACGCGGAGCTCCAGCGCCTTCAGCACGAGCTCGGTCGTGCGGTCGGCGGGCTGTTCGGCCCGGTGCGCGCGTTCCAGCAGGAGGATTGAGCGCGGCTCGGACCAGGCCGGGTCGGCGCCTCAGGTCGGCAGCTCCCAGCCACGCCGGGGAGTGCGGCGCAGGAAGGGGTCGGCGGCGCGCGTGTTGGTCACACGCATCGCCTCCGCGTCCCAGCTGAGCTTCTGGCGGGCCCGGAAGGCCACGTTGCCGAGGTGGTTCGATTCGGTCAGCCAGCCGCCGTATTCGAAGTCCGCCAGCGCCCGGCCCGATCCGCGGATGGCATCGAGCCATTCGCGGTGGTGGGAGCTTGCGCGGGGCAGGGAAGGCGCGGGCCGGGGCGCGGTGGCGAAATCGGCCTCCGGCAGCAGGACGTGCTTCCCGTAGTCGGAGAGCAACTGGCCCTTGGCGCCGACGAAGAGGACGCCGTTCGGCCAACGGGGGATGCGTTCCTCGCGCCAGGGGGCCGGGCGCTCCTCGCCCTGGTACCACGTGAGCCGGACCGGAGGCAGGGTTCCGCGGGCCGGAAATTCGTATACCGCGCGCATCGAGGCCGGGGCGATCTCGGGATGCGGCTCCG
Source organism: Opitutaceae bacterium (assembly GCA_049428505.1). GTDB lineage: Bacteria > Verrucomicrobiota > Verrucomicrobiia > Opitutales > Opitutaceae > ER46. The sequence continues at coordinate 15,987 of JBMTAG010000035.1, forward strand.
GGCCGAACGCCTCGATGGTCCGGGGCGCGCGCAGCTCCAGCGCCCAAAACGGGAGGTCATTCCAATGGGATCCGAGGTCGCTCATGGTCCCGTTGCCGAAGTCCCACCAGCGGTACCATTTGGGCCCGGGCACGTAGACCTCGTTGAAGGGTCGCTCCGGGGCGGGTCCCAGCCACAGGTCCCAATCGAGTTCGGCCGGCACCGGCATGGCCGGCGGCCGCGCCGTGACGTGCACGCGGTCCTGATTGGCGGCCGCCGCGGCGGCACTCTGGAGGCCCCAGGCGCGTGAAACCCAGACGTGCACTTCCGTGACGGGCCCGATCACCCCGCCGCGAATGAGCTCCACGACCCGCCGGAAGTTCTCGCTGGCATGAATCTGGATGCCCATCTGCGTGACGACCCCCGCGGCGCGGGCCGCGGTGCGCACCAGGCGTGCCTCGTGGACGTTGTGCGTGAGCGGCTTCTCGCAGTAGACGTGCTTGCGGGCCTTGAGCGCCAGCAGCGTGGCCAGCGCGTGCGTATGCTCGGCGGTGCTGACCACCACGGCGTCGAACTCGCTCGCCCGTTCGAAAAGCCGGCGGAAGTCGCGTTCCTGGCGAGCCCGGGGGTGGGCGGTCGCGGCCGCCGCGAGGTTGCGGGCGGAAACGTCGCACAGGGCGACGATGTCCTCGGTGGCGACCCCCTTCAGGTTGCCGCCGCCCCGGCCGCCGGTGCCGATCACCGCGAGCCGCAGTCGGCCATTGAGATTCTGGCCGCGAAGCAAGGCGGGGGCGGCGAGGGCGACGGTGGCGCGGCGGGTGAACTGCCGGCGGGTCAGGAGAGGGGCGGGGGAAGTCATGGGGGTGAAGCTTAGAGATCCAGGACGCGATCCATCCGCCGGGCGACATCGGCCAGGTAGGTCCAGTCGCCGCCCTTGACCTCCGCCGCGGCCCAGCCGCGGAAATTGATCCGGTGCAACTCCGCCCGCACCGCGGGCCAGTTGATGCTACCCTCCCCCAGCGGAACCTCGAAACCCTTCTGCATTCCCTCCCGCATCGCCCGGCCCAAGTCGTATTCCTTCACATCGAGTTTCAGGATTCTTGGGCCGAGGACCTCGGCCCAATGCTCGGCCACACCCCACCGCATCAGGTTGCCGACGTCGAAATGCACCTGCACCCAGGGGCTGCCGACCTCGTCGATGAACCGCGCGAGGTCGAAGGGACTCACGAGGAACGTGGCCCAGACATTTTCGACCAGCAGCCGGAGGCGGGCGCGCGCCGCGAGGGGAGCGGCTTCCCGGAGCTGGTCGCGGCAGCGATCCCAGTTGGCCCGGAGGGAGGTCTTCTGATCATAACGGGCGACCACCAGCATGGAGTCCCCGCCGAGCCGCCGCGTGAGCTCAATGCCTTCTCCGAGCGCCTCGGTTCGCGCCCCAACCGTCCCGTCGATCACCAGCCCGCTGGCGCGGCTGGCGGCGAGCCACGCGGCCTCGTCGGTGACGTGGCTCAGGCTGGGCTCGACCCCTTCGAAACCGCAGTCGCGCAGCCGCCGGAAGGCGGCCTCGAGCGGCTGACCCTTGGCTCCCGCCACCATTCCCCATTTCAGCGACTTGCGGATCCGGCCGGTGAACTGTCCGGCACTGGTGCGGGGAACGAGCGCGGCCGCCGAGACGGTGGCGGCATGCAGGAAATGGCGGCGGAGCATCGATCAGCTGGGGGGGGGCGAGTCGGGGGCGCGGTCAAAGTAAAGCCTGACCTCGGCGGCCGGAGCCTGCAGGAGCTGCTGGGCGCGCTGCAAGGCCCGCTTCGTGGCCAGGTTGGGATTCTCCGCGGAGGGGAAGACGTTCTCGGCGCCGAGCTTCGCGAGGAGCCCGCTGTTCCGCAGCACGCGCAGGACGTCTTCCTGGACGCCGCTGATCAGCAGGTGGCGTCCCGTCTGGCGCATCCAGTCGTCGAGCGCGTGGAGCGCGAAGACGGTCGTGGCATCAAGGTGGCGCGCGCTCCGCAGCCGCAGGACCACGACCCGCAGGTCCTCCTGCTCGAGGCGCTGGCGGACCTGCTCCTGAAAGAGATCGGCCGCTCCGAAAAAGAGTTCGCCCTCCACGTGGATGATCGCGATCTGGGGATGTGTCCGGACCCCCTGGGCGGGGAGCTGGGCGAGCCGGTCGTTTGCGTCGAACGTGTACTCGACCAGCTTGGGCGTGGAGGCCTTGCGCAGGGCAAAGGCCAGCGAAGCGCCGATCCCGAGGTAAATGGCGGTGTCGAGCGGCAGCAGCAACGCGGCCGCAAAGGTCAGGCCCAGCACGACCGCGTCGGATCGCGTCGCCCGGGCGGCAATCCGGATGTGCGACCAATCGATCATCCGCAGGCCGATGAGAACCAGCGAGGCGGCGAGCGCCGGGATGGGAATGTGGTTGAGGAAGCGGGAGGAGAGCAGCAGCGCGACCAGCAGCAGCAGTGCCGCGGCCAGGCCGGCGATCCGCGTGGCCGCCCCGCTCTGGACATTGACCGCGGAGCGCACGAAGGAGACCGATCCCGGGATCGTCCCGAAGAAGGCGTTCGCGAGGTTGCCGGCCCCCAAGCCCATCACCTCGCGGTTCGGATCAATCGTGTCGCCGTGCCGCGGCGCGTACCCCTTGGCAAGGGAGACGGCCTCGATCATCCCGAGGAGCGCGATCGCCAGGGCGGTGCTCAGGATGGTCCGTAGCAGCGGCAGGTCCTCCAGGCCGAACGGTACCCCCGCGTATTCGGGCAGCACTGCCCCCAGGGCGCCCTGCTCGGCCAGGGTCGGGATCCCCAGCTTCTGGAACTGGGGCACATACCAACTCAGCAAGGTGAGCGTCACCAGACCCAACAGCACCCCGGGCCACTTCGGCCGCACGGCCCGGAGCAACAGGTACAGCGCGAGCGCCACCCCACCGGTCAATGGCACCGCGTAGTTGAAGTCCAGCCGGGCGATCTGCTGGAGCCCCGACCACAGTTGCAGGGGCATCGGCTGACTGCGGTCCCGCGGGATCCCGAAGAGCCCGTGGAGCTGCGTGATCACCAGGATGACGCCGGTGGCGGCCGAGTACGCGATCACCACCGAACGCGAGATGAACTGGGTCACCTGGCCGAGGCGGAGCAGCGCGGCGAGGATCTGCAGGACCCCGATGAGGCCGGCGAGGACGACCGCGAGTTCCAGCGGCGTCAACGCGGTGGCACGGCCGTAGTGGATCGCTGAGGCCACGAGCAGCGTGACCGAGTTGGTCGCCCCGAAGATGATCACCCGCGAGGAGAAGTAGAGGGCGGAGACGAAGGCTCCGACGATGGCGCACATCAGCACCGTGGTCGGAGGCAGGCCGAGGACCAGCGCGAAGCCGAGTACCTGCGGGATCGAGACCAGGGTGACGGTCAGCGCCGCCTGCAGGTCCCGGCGGAGTTCCGCGCGGCTGTAGCCCCTCAGTTCGCCGCCGAGCCGCGGAAGGAGCAGACGCCAGTTCGGCTTCAGGCTGTCCAGCAGCGGCGAGGCGTCGATCACGCGTGGGACGCAACCAGTTCCGTTTCCGGGAGGCAAGCGCGCCGCACGTCACCTGCCCGGCGGCCGGGTCAGCGCCGCTGGCCGGGGAGGAACGGCGAGAGCAGGGTCCTGAAGCGCTCGATGTCGAGCGGCTTCGTCAGGTGCTCGTCCATGCCGGCGGCAAGGCATTGCTCGCGGGTGCCGCGTGCGAGGGAGGCGGTGAGGGCGAAGATGGGCACGCGCTGGCCGGGCGGCTCCGCCTCCCGGATCCGGCGGGTCGCCGCGAGCCCGTCGGTCTCCGGCATATGCAGGTCCATCAGGATGACATCGAGGCCGCCCCGAGCCGCGCGACGGATGGCGGCTTCGCCGCCCTCGGCGATTTCCGTCTGGAACCCGTGCCGCTGCAGGAACAGCTCGAGCAGCAGCCGGTTCGTCTCGAGATCGTCGACCACGAGGACGCGTGGTCCCCGGGACCGGGGATCGCGCGCGAGCGGGCTGGGCGGCAGTTCACTGCGCGCTGCGGGACGCAGCGGGAGCACGACCAGGAACTCCACGCCGCCGGGGGAATCTCCGTCGACGCTGATCTCCCCGTCCATCAAGCGGACAAGACGGTACACCAGGCCGAGGCTCAGCCCGGGCTGCCCCGGGGTGGCTCCCCTCGGGCCGCGGCCCGGCGCGAAGGCCGGAAGCAGCTCGGTTTCGCCCCGCGCGTCTCCGCGGGGACGTGAATCCTTGACGCGCAGGCGCAGCTCACCCGTGGCGTGCGCGTACTTCGGCCCGGTCCAGCTGGCGGCGATCTCCACGACCTGCCCGCTCGAGAAGCTGAGGGCATTCTCGAGGAGCTTGGCCGTCACTTGGCTGAAGCGGTGCCGGTCGCCCCAAACCAGCACCTCCGTAAGTTCGTCGACCGCAAGCCGCACCGTGGCAGCGCGGGCCGCGCCAGCGCCGCGCTGCTGCGCCACGCAGGCCTGCAGAACTTCGAGTGGCGCGAAGGGGCGCGGTTCCAGACGGAGCCGCCCTTGCTCGAGTCGCGCGTAGTCGACGAGGTCCTGGAGCACGCCCTCCATCCGCGAGGCCTGCGCGAGGATGGCCTCGACCTGCTCGCGCTGCTGGGGATCGAGCGGGTTTGCGCCGAGGCCGTGGGCGCCCGCGCGCACGGCCTGCAGCGGAAGGCGCAGCTCCTGCTCCGCCACGGACAGAAAATCATCGCGGAGGCGCTCCGCGCCGGCCTCGCTCGAGGCGGTCAGCAGCAGTTGCGCCTCGGTGGCTTCCCGGGCCTGTTCCGATCGTCGCAGGCGCCTGCGCTGCCGGAACGCGAGGTAAAGCAAGAGGCCCGCGGTCGCGGTCTCGCCGATCAGCACGAGCCGGAGTGTCAGCAGCGAGGCGAACGAAACGTTGGCGTCGTCGTCGAGCAGGAAGGTCGCGGCTTCCGCGAGGACGGCGCCGACGAGCAGGATGCCGCCGACGAGACAGGACTTGCGCAGCCATTCGCCGGTGCCGGAAGAGATCTTGGGCAGGAGGCCGCGCGCCCGCACGAGGCCGATGATGGTGAGCACGGCGAGGCCCAGCGCGTCGAGGCGCCACTCCACGAACCAACGGGAGAGCTCGGTCTTCAGGGCCATGCGATGGGACGGCCCGAGGCTCAGTCCGGGCCGCAGCGCGGACAAACTGCGCTTTTACGTATTTTTGATCCCACTGGCCTCCGCGTCTACGTGATCCCACGTAGGCGGGGGGCGGGATGCACTTACTGCGCGCGGCGGGCGGTGCGGCGGACCGCGGGCGCTGCACCGGCGGGCAGCGCGAGCAGGTCATACTCCTCGGCGCCGGTGATCCTGACTTCGGCGAATTCACCGACCGGGAGGGTCAGGGGGACGTAAACCCGGCCATCGATGTCCGGCGCGTCCCCTTCGCCCCGGGCAACGCCCGGCTCATCGACCAGGACGCGTCGGCGCTGGCCGACGGCGGTGGTGTTGAGTTCCGCGGCGATCGTGCGCTGCAGGCCCATCAGCCGATGCCAGCGCGCCTCCTTCACCTTGGCCGGGATCTGCGCCTCCAGCTTCGCGGCGCGGGTGCCCTCCTCGGGGGAGTAGCGGAAAACGCCGAGGCGCTCAAAACGGGTCTCCTGGATGAAGGTGCAAAGCTCATCGACGTCGGCCTCGGTTTCCCCGGGAAACCCGGTGATGAACGTGGTCCGCAGCGCGATGCCGGGCACCCCCGCGCGGATCCGGCGGATAAGGTCGCGGATATGGTCCCCGGAAGTCTCGCGCTGCATCCGGCCGAGCATCGCGTCGCTGATGTGCTGCAGCGGCATGTCGACGTAGCGGGCCACCTTCGGGCAGGCGGCGATCGTCGCGATCAACTCGTCGCTCCAATGGGCCGGATGGGTGTACAGCAGGCGGATCCAGAAGTCGCCCTCGATCGCGTTCAACTGGCGCAGGAGGCTGGTGAGGGCGGCGCCGCGGCTTGAGTCGACGGGCGTGCGCGGACCGGGACGCTGCTCCCAGGTGTCCATCCCGAAGTAGGTCGTGTCCTGGGAAATCAGATTGATCTCGCGGACCCCCTCCCGCACCAGCTGCCGGGCCTCGGCGACGACGCTCTCGATCGTGCGGCTCCGATGGCGGCCGCGGATCTGCGGGATGATGCAGAACGTGCAGGGATGGTTGCAGCCCTCGGCGATCTTGAGGTACGCGAAATGGCGGGGGGTGAGCCGGAAGCGGGGGGTATCGTAATCCGGGATGAAGGTGGAGCGGCCCTGGATGAACACCGGCGGTCCCTCCGCGGCCTGCTCCCGCGCCAGTAGGCCCTCGATGATGGGCGCCACGCTGGTGACCTGGTCGAGTCCGATGAACGCATCCACCTCGTCCTGCAGCTCCGTGCGCAGGTCCCCCGCGAAACGCTGCGCCATGCAGCCGGCGACGATCAGCTTCTGCTGGCGGCGGCGGCGGCGCATCCCGCGCTGCCGGTGGACCTCAAGAATGTGGCCGATCGACTCCTCCTTGGAAGAGTCGATGAACGAGCAGGTGTTCACGATGACCACGTCCGCCTCCTCGGCGCCGGGCACGACGGACATCCCGGCCTGCTGGAGGTGGCCGACCATGATTTCGGAGTCGACCAGGTTCTTGGCACATCCGAGGGAAATGAGACTGACCTTGACCATCCGGAAAAAAGAAAAGGCTCCGCGGACGCGGAGCCGGGAAACCAGGGGGCCGGGGCGGCCTTACTTCTTCTTGCCGGCGGCCTTGATCCGCTCCTTGCGCCGCTTCAGGTAGGCAGCACGGCGTTTGCGTTTGATGTACTTGTTGAGTTGTTGGCCCATGTTGGTGTCAGGTAGCGGCGGACGATTCAGATGCGGGCGCGTCGAGTCAAGCGCCGCCCGCGGGCTCAAAGCACCGGCCGGCGGACCAAGCGGTCGCGAAGGGTGAGTAGCCACCCGGCGTCCTCCGGGTGCCGCCGCCGCCCGGTGTCAAAGTACGTCCCCAGGACCACGTCCGGGCGCTTGTTCGCGGAATTCCTCGCGCTCCGCGGTCGTCATCCTCACGGCGGTAAGATGACGCGCGGGCGACGCCAAAGGTTCCGACCGTGTCCAACTTGGGCCGGGGCCGGGGCCGGGCGTGGGCCGGCAGAGGTCCGTTCGGCGCACGGGGCCCGCCCTGCACGCGGAACTCAGGCGTCGCCGAGGGCCTCGCCGGCCAGAATCCGGTCGCCGTCGCGGCGCCAGCGATAGACCAGCGGCTCGCGTCGGCGCTCGAGTTCCTTGCAGAGCGCGGGCGCTTCGCGTCGCGGAACCGTGAGCTCGGCGAGTCCGTCCGCCCCGCAGTTCAACAGCCGCGCGTACGGCTTGAAGTGCTCGACGCGTCCGATGACCCGCGAGACGCCCGCGGGCGCCGCGGACGGCACCTGATCCAGCGCCAAGAAACAGTAGGGAAGGCTCCGGAGGTCGATCCCCGCCCGCTGACCGAAGCGGACCCAGCAGGGGTCGGCGAAGATCTCCGCCGGCGGCGGCGCGAAGAAGTGGCACCAGTGCCGATCCTGGCCGGCCGAGAACATCGGGCACGGCCCGGGCGCCGGGCAGGGGGCCACGAGCGAAAAGCGGGTGCGCCAGCGGTCCCTCTCCGCCCCGAGCCGGCGGCTGACCGCGCGGGTCCCCGGCTCGACCCAGAGGACGGCCTCCGCCCGCGCGATCAACCGGCCGAGTTCCGTCCACCCCGCGGGAGCCAGCTCATTGAGGACGTGGCTCAGCAGCAGGATGCCGATGGGCTCTTCGCCCGCGAGGAAGGAGGGGCTAGCCGGCTGGACCTCCACGCCGGGAAACGCCTGGCGCGCGGCTTCCCCCGCAAAGTTGATCGCCAGAGGCGAGTGGTCCCAGAGGGTCAAGGAACGGAACGCGGCCGCTCCGTACGCGCGCAACAACCGGCGTCCCGCGACGCCGCTGCCGCAGCCCCAGTCAAGCACCGCCCGACCGCGGGGCGACCAGCCGCGCACGCGCAGTTCGCGCAGCACGTGGTCCCATTTCCAGCCGATGCGCTCGCCGAACGTCAGGTCGTAGCTCGCGAGGTCGGAAGGGGCGCGCCAGTAGGGCTCGGCGCCGGGTCCGGCCAGGAAGCGCGTGCGCAGGCGCTCCAGCGCATTCCAATCCAGTTCGTCCCAGGTCATGCGGGCGGCGCGGTCGTGGCGCGGAGGGGGAACTCCAGATGTCGCGCGAGGGCCTGCGCGCGGATCCCGTAAGCGGCGGCAAACTCCCGGACCGCGGCCGCCTTGGCCGCATCCCCCGGGGGCCGCTGGCGCAGGCCCGAGAGCAGCAGATTCTTCGCGGTGTGCTCCGCGCCGGTGAACTCCGCGACCTGGGTCGCGTAGCCGGACCACTCGAGCAGGAGCGCCCGCAGGGCGTCGGTCGCGAACTCCGCGTGACGCTCCCGGAAGATGCCGTGGCGCCACACCGGTTCCAGCCCAGGCGGGGCCGCCAAGGCCGGGCGCAACTCGTGCTGACAGCAAGGCGCGACGACGAGCAGGCGCGCGCCGGCACGGATGCCGAGGGCGAGGGCGTCGTCCGTGGCGGTGTCGCAGGCGTGCAGGGCGATCAGGAGGTCGCACGGTTCAGTCCGCGTCGGATCCAGGCGTCCGGCGGCGAAGGAGAGACGGCCCTGGAGGCCGTGACGGCAGGCGACCGCGTTGGCAAAGGCGACCAGTTCAGGTCGCGCCTCGAGCCCGCGCACGCGAAAACCGGGGCCGAGGAGTTGGGCCAGGGCGAAGGTGAGGTAACCCTTGCCGGAACCGGCGTCGATCACCTCGAGCGGGCCATCGCCCCGGTTCTCCTTCGGTTCCGCCGGGAACGCCGTGCGCAGCAGGGGCTGCAAAAGCGAGGCGAAGTGCTGGATTTGACTCAGCTTGCCCGCCATCCCGGCGCGTGGGCGGCCGTCCGGGTTGGTCACCCCGAGGTCCTGCAGCCAGGGCGTGGAACTCGGCAGGACGTGATCCTTGGTCCGGTCGTGCGGTCCCGGGGGCGGCGGGGCCACTCCGGGCGGCGCCGGCCGGGAACGGAGGCGCGGGCGCCCGCCGGGGTTCGTCTCAAATTGATGCTGCCCCGTCGCGGTGAAGAGGTGCGCGTCGAGGAAAGCGGTGCCGAGCAGTCCGGCGAGGAGGTCCGCGGCCTCAGTGGAGGGCAGGTTGCGGGTCACCTCGCGGGTGGCGTGCCGCCAGGTCAGGCTGACGCGCGCGCCGGCGCGCAGCTGGACGGGGCGCGCGAAGAGGTTCCGCAGGGTGGGATCGGCGGCGCCCGGCTTGCCGAGGGTGAGCTTGATGAAGGTTCCTTCCGTCAGGGCCGCGCGCAGGAGTTCCAGCCAGCGTTCGCGCGGGGGAGTGACAGACATCGCGCGGGCGGGTTCAGGGGAGAAACTCAGTAGTCAGGGCGGTGGCGGCCGTCACCTTCCCGGCCCTGAGCAGCCCGATTTCCTCGAGCTTCGCGATCTGCGCGGCGTAGCGGGCGGGGTCGAGTCGGCCCACTTTGGCGGGACCGCCATCGGCGTCGCGGCCGGTGACGAGTTTCTCGGCCAGGATCATCCGCCGGGAGAAGTCCATGAACGCTTCGGTGTTCTGGGGGTTGGCCTGCTTGAGGGCGGCGTGAGCGGGGGTGGGGTCGCCTTCCAGGTAGTCGCGCCAGCCGCGGATGTAGGCGCGGGTGAAGGCGCGCAGGTCGGCGGCGCGTTCCCGGGCGAAGCGCCGGTTGGTGATGAGCACCGCGTAGCCGCGGAAGCCGGCATCCCAGGTGGAAAGAAAACGGGGCATCTTGCCACCGGCCTGAGTGATGTGGAAGGGCTCGGCGATGTAATAGCCCTGCTGGAGCGCCTCCTTGTTCCCGAGGAAGGCCGCGCTCGAGAAATTCTGGGCCACGACGTTCACCGTCAGGCCGTACTTCCGCTTGAGGAACTCGAGGAATGGCCAGCCGGGACGAGCGATGATCGTCTTGCCCTGCAGGTCTTCAAAGCGGCGGACCGAACTTTCGGCGTGAACGAGGATGCCCGAAGGATCGTCCTGGAAGACGGCGGCGAACTGTACCAGCGGGAGTCCCTCCGCCTGCTGCAGGAGGGTGCTGATGTCGTCGGCCTGACCCACGTCGGCCTTGCCCGTCGCGACCGCGGGCGAGACGTGCGCGCCAGGCCCACCGGGCAGGAGAACCACCTCCAGGCCCTCCTCGCGGAAAAAACCCTTGGCCTGCGCCTGGTAAAAGCCGCCGTGTTCGGGTTCCGGAACCCAGTCGAGCTGAACCGTGATGCGGGCGGGCTTTTCGGCCGCGACGACTGCGGCGAGCAGGAGCGGGAGCCAGAGGACGAATTTCATCGGGGGGAAGGCATTCGCGGGGGGCGCGGAAACGCAAGGCGGGATCAGCGGTCGGCCCGCTCGTAGGCATCGTGCCACGTGTGAAGCGCGGACCAGGCGAGGGCGAGCACGGCGGCATTGAGGGCGAAGCCCAGGAGGCAGGTTGTCGCCGCGGTGGCGAAGAGCGCCGCGTACTTCGCCTGACTGGCGAAGATCACCGCTTGGAAGCCCAGTCCGCCCCCGTCGCCCGCGGACGAGCCCGCATTCATCTCGGCCACGACTGCGCCAATGGGCGAGATCGTGGCCGCAATGCGCAGCCCGGTGAAGAAATAGGGCAGGGCAGCCGGGATCCGCAGCAGCAGCAGCTGCTGCCAACGGGACGCCCGGTACAATTGGAAGAGCTCCACCAGATTGCGGTCGGTTGCGATCAGCCCCTGCGTCGTGTTCACCACCAGCGGGAAGAAGGCGATGACGAACGTCAGCAGCGCGACGCTGCGCAGGCCGGCACCGACCCAGATCACGCAGATCGGGGCGAGGATCGGCAGGGGCGTCATCTGCAGCGCCATCAGGTATGGGTAGAGGCAGGAGCGGATCGAGGCGGACAGGGAAAGGAGGATCGAGAGGCCGGCACTGACCGCGACCGCGAGGGAAAAGCCCAGCAGCGCCCCCTGCGCGGTGTTCACGGTGGCGCGCAGCAGCAGGTCTCGGTGCTCGCTCCATGCGTCGCCGACCATTCCGGGCGACGGCAGCAGGAAGCGCAGGTCGTCCGAGAGGGACACGTGCAGCCCCTGCCAGACGAGGAGGAACAGAAGCCCGGTGGCGACGGGCAGAAAATGGCGGCGGTTCGGGCGACGCATGGGCGAACCAGGTTCAGCCCGCGGGCGAGATCGCGCGGAGCTGGCGGGAAACCTGAGCGACCAGCCGGAGATAGTCGGGATGCAGCCGCGTCTCCGCGGTGCGTGGATGCGGGAGGGTCACCGGGACCTCGGCGTGCAGGCGCCCGGGATGGGAGGAGAGGATCAGGATGCGATGCGAGAGGAAGACCGCCTCGGCGACGGAGTGGGTCACGAAGAACCCCGTCCAGCCGCCCGCGGCCTGCAGCGCGAGCAGTTCCTCGTTGAGCCGCTCGCGCGTCATCTCGTCGAGGGCGCCGAAGGGCTCGTCGAGCAGCAGCAGGCGCGGGGCGAGGGAGAGGGCGCGGGCGAGGGAGACGCGCATACGCTGCCCGCCGGAGAGTTGCCGCGGGTACGCCTCGCCGCGGCCGCCGAGCCCGACCAGTTCGAGCAGGCGGGAGGAGGTGGCCGCGCGGAGCGGCGCGGCCGCGCCACCCAGCCTCAGGGGCACCTCGACGTTGGCGCGCACGGTGAGCCAAGGGAGAAGCGTGGCCTCCTGGAAGACGAACGCGACGGACGCGGCGGGATCACCCGCGGGCCGGCCGGCCACCCGCAGGGAGCCGGCGGTGGCGGGCGTCAAACCGGCGATCAGCCGCAGCAGGGTCGACTTGCCGCAGCCGCTGGGCCCCAGCAGCGAAATCATTTCCCCGGAATCGGCCCGGAGGGAGATGTCCTCAAGCACGGGCGGACCGTCGCCAAAGCGTTTGGCGACGGCCTGCAGCTCGACCGCGGGAGACAGGGACATCGCGCCGAGGAGGCAAAGGCCCGCGGGCGGTGTCGAGCGGGAAACGCCCGCGTCACTCGTAGCGGAGCGCGTCGATGGGGTCGAGCTGGGCGGCCTTGTAGGCCGGATAGAATCCCGAGATGATGCCCACCAAGGCGCTGCCCGCCACGGAGATGAAGATCCAGGTGGTGGGGACGAGGACTGGCCAGCCGTTGTAGGAGGAGAGGGCCTGGGAGCCTCCGACGCCCACGGCGACGCCGACCAGCCCGCCGAGCGAACTGAGCAGGATCGCCTCGATCAGGAACTGGGTCAGGACGTCCTTGCCGTGCGCCCCGATGGCAAGGCGGATGCCGATCTCCCGCGTGCGCTCGGTGACCGAGACCAGCATGATGTTCATGATCCCGATCCCGCCGACGATGAGCGAGACGCCGGCGATGCCGGCGAGGAGGCCGGTCATCGTCTTGGCGGTCGCCGTGGCGGCGCTCGCCAGTTCCTCCTGGGTGCGGACGGTGAAGTCGGGTTCGCGGCCGCGGCGACGCTGGGTGAGCAGATCCTCGACCGACTGCTTGACTTGGGCCACCTTGTCGGCGTCCGCGGCCTGGATGCGGATCATGCTGATCGAGGTGCGGCGGGAGACCCGGCGCATGTGCGAGGAATAGGGGATCAGGACGACGTCGTCCTCGTCGGAACCGAAGATGCTGAAGCCCTTGGACGTGAGGACGCCGAGGATGCGGAACGGGAGGTTGCGGATGCGCAGGGTCTGGCCGACGGGGTCCTCGTTGGGAAACATCTGGTCCGCGACCGTTTTCCCGATGACGCAGACCTTGGCGAGGGACTTGACGTCCTGCTCCGTGAACATCGCGCCGGATTCCATCGGCCAGTTGCGCACGTAGGGGTAGTCAGGGCCGACCCCGTTGACGTTGGTGTTCCAGTTCAGGCCGTTGGCGAGCACCTGGTTGCGGTCGCGCACCTCGGCGCTGAGGCCGTCGATGTTGGCGACCTCGGCCGCGATGGCGTCGGCGTCGTCCGGCGTGAGGGAGACGGAGCTGCCGAATCCGCCGCGCATTCCGCCCGAGCTGTAGCTGCCGGGCATCACGGTGATGAGATTCTGGCCGAGCGAGGCGACCTGCGCCTCGACCTGGGCCTTGGCGCCGCTGCCGATGCTGACCATCGTGATCACGGCGGCGACGCCGATGATCATCCCGAGGGCGGTAAGGAGGGAACGGAGGGTGTTGCGCCGGAGGGCGCGGAGCGCGACGCGGAGGGTGTTGGTGAAGTGCATGGCGGCGTCAGGATCCGGACTTTCCCTGATGGGTGAGCTTGGCGGCGGCCTCGGCCGCCTTGATGCGCTGCATCTCCTCGTCCGCGATCGTGCGGTCGGCGACCATCTCGTCGCGCACCACGACGCCGTCGCGCAGGATCAGGTTGCGCCGGCAGTATTTGGCGATGTCGAGCTCGTGGGTGACCATCACGATCGTGATGCCCTGGTCGTTGAGCCGCTGAAAGACCCCCATCACCTCCACGGAAGTCTTGGAGTCGAGATTTCCGGTCGGCTCGTCGGCGAGCAGCACCTGGGGTTCATTCACGAGGCCGCGGGCGATGGCGACGCGCTGCTGCTGGCCGCCGGAGAGCTGATTGGGGAAGTGGTCGAAGCGGTTGGCGAGTCCGACGATCTCGAGGCAATGCATCGCCCGCTCGCGGATCTTCTCCATCGAGACCTTGCGGTGGCGGCCATAGAGCATCGGCAGCTCCACGTTCTCGAGCGCGGTGGTCCGGGCCAGGAGGTTGAAGCCCTGGAAGACGAAACCGAGCTTCTGGTTGCGGAGATCCGCGAGCTCGTTGCGGTCGAGCGCGTCGATGTTGATGCCGTCGAGCTCGTAGGTGCCCCGGGTCGGGCGGTCGAGGCAGCCGAGCATGTTCATCAGGGTGGATTTCCCGGAACCGCTGGCGCCCATGAGGGCGATGAATTCCCCGCGCTGGATCTCGAGACTCACGCCGCGCACGGCGTGGACCGGCACTTCGCCGGACTCGTAGATCTTGTGCAGGTCCTGGATTTTGACGACAGGCGACATGGGGCCGGCGCGCGGGTTGCTCAGCGCGGGGGGCCGCCACGGCTGCTGCCACCGAAGCTGCTGCGGCCGCTGAAGGGGTTCGAAGACCCGCCTGGCGGGCCTTGGGGCACCGGCGCGGCACCCGGCAGGATCGCTCCGGTGATGACGGTGTCACCCTCCTTCAGGCCCTCCAGCACCTCGGTGAAGAAGCCGTCGGAGACGCCGAGCCGCACCGACACGGGGCGCAGCCGCTTCTCGAGCGCATCCGGATCGGCGAAGACGTAGAGGGTGCGGGTCACCACGGTGTTGTTGAAACCCCGTTCGCCCGCACCGCCGCTGCTGGACGGGCCCCGCGAGCCGCCGCCGCCGCGGCTGCCGCGGTCACCGCCGCCTGAGCCGCCCTTGCGGCTGGCGCCCATGGCCATCCGGGCGGCGACCAGATCGGGATCGAGGCCCTTCTCCTTGGCCAGGGCCTTCGCCTTCTCGATCTGCTCCGGGGAGGGCGGCGTGCCGCGTTCCCAGCCCACGGCGCGGATGATGCCAAAGATGGCCGTCATCTGCTCCTCGTCGGTCAGCGTCTGCGGAGCGCTGCCGCCCTTGCCGCCGCCCTTCGGTTCACCGGGCGCCGCCGGGGCGAGAAGTTCCTGCGGCACGCGGACGCGCAGGGCGCCGTTGGCGACCCGGAGGACGGTGGAGCGCTGCTGCACAATGATGGAAACGTTGGCCGTCATCCCGGGCTTCAGTCGCAGGTCCTCGTTGGCGACATCGATGATGGTCGCGTAGGAGACGACGCTCTGCTGGACGCTGGCGGCGTTGCGGACCATCCGGACCTTGCCGGGGAAGCTGCGGTTGGGAAAGGCATCGACGGTGAACTTCACCTCCTGCCCCTCCGCAATCGTGCCGATGTCCGCCTCGGCCACGGCGGCGTTGATCTGCATCTTCGTGAGGTCATTGACCAGGGTGAAGAGCACGGGCGCGTTCATATTCGCGTTGACCGTGCGACCCTTGTCGGTGCGACGGTCGAGAATCATCCCGTCGATCGGCGCGGTGATGACGCAGCGCGAAAGGTCAACCTTGGCGTTCTCCACCGCCGCCCCACGGGTGAGCAGCTGCGCGTTGGACTGGGCCAGCTGGGCCAGCACGTTGTCGAGCTCCGCCTGGGAGACGAGGTTTTGCCGGTGCAGCCCGGTCGTGCGTTCGACGTTCAGCTTGATGAGTTGGTTGTTGGCCTTGGTCGACTCGAGATCGGCCTCGGCCTGGCGCAGCCGCTGAATGAACGTGGACTCGTCGATGCGGGCCAGCACGTCGCCGGCCTTCACCTTGGAGTTGTAGTCCACCATCACCTCCTTGATCTGCCCGGAAACCTGGGCGCCCACGTCGACCGTCACCACGGGCTGCAGGTCGCCGGTGGCAGTGACCGTTTGGACGATGTCCCCGCGGGCCACCTTTACCGTCTGGAACTCCGCCTTCTTCTCGGTCTTGGCGCCGAGGAAATACCAGGCACCCCCGCCGCCCGCGGCGAGCAGCAGGAATACGAGCACGAGACCGGTGTAGCTTTTGGATTTGGCCATGGGGGAGGGGGCGGGCGTTGGAAGGATGGACGCCGACTGGCGTGCGCGCTGCAATACCAGAGTGTCGGCGGAGGGCCCTGACGAGCGAGGTGGGGAAAGGTCACGCGGAATCCGCGGAATATCGCCGCCCAAGGACCGCGGCGGTCGCCCCGAGGCGCCGCCGCAGCTCGGGGGGGCGCAGCACCTCGGCGTCGCCGCCCCAGGACAGGATCCAGCCCGCAACCTCGGCCAGGGCCCCCAGCCGGAGCGTGAGTTCGACGCCCCCGTCCGGGAGGGGAAGGAGCTCCTGGGACTCATGCCATTCCCGTTCGCGGACGCGGTCCGCCACCCCGGCGGAGAAACGCACGACGACGCGGAAATTGCCGCCCCCGCCGAGCACCCCGAGCGCGGAGGCGAAGAAGCGCTCGGGAGAGAAGTCGGCCGGGCGGGTGAAGCGGGCGTGGAGGACCGCCACGTGCGCGATGCGTGGCAGCGCAAAGGTCCGGAGGGCGCCGCGCTCGGGATCGTGGGCGACGAGGTACCAGAGGTTCTCGCGGTGGGCGAGGTGATACGGGTTGACGCGGCGGCGCGTCGCCCGGGATTCCCCGGATTTGCGGTAGTCGAACTCCACCGTCCGCTGGCGCAGCACGGCGCTGCTCAGGGCGTTGAACACCGTCAGGTCCGCCCGGCCGAGGCCCGTGTTGCGGAAGGAGACGGACTGCAGTTCATCGGCGGGCGAAAAGGAAATCCGATCCTTGAGGCCGCCGGTGAGCTTTTCGAAGGAGGCCTCCAGCTGCCGGTGGAACGGCGTCCCGCGGTACTGTTCGAGGGCCTTGCGGGCGACCAGGAGGGCGAGCAATTCGCCCTCGGTCACATTGACCGTGGGGAAGGCCGCGACGGGATGGGTGTAGCGGTAGGCGTTGATCAGCGGGTCGAACTCGACCGGGAGATCGAGCCGGTCGCGCATGAACGCAATGTCGCGCACGATGGTCTTGCGGGAGACCTCGAGGGCGGCGGCCAGCTTGGTGCAGTTCGTGAACGCACCGCGGCGCAGCTCCTCGTGAATCCGCAGCATCCTTTCCATCGGCGGGCGGGAGGTGTGGTACGCGGCGGGCACCGGGGGAGCCGGACAGGTTTTCGCGGCTGGGACAAGCTATGTCCCACCCGGGTGTTAAGGTGATCGCATGCACTCCTCCCGCCGCGCTTCCGGCCCCGAAACCACCCCCGCCTCCCTCCACTGGATCCACGATGGCTACCGCCACCGGGTCTCCGCCTGGCCGGAGGCCGCCTTTTGCCGCGAAGTGATTCCGGGCCGGTGGGAGTCCGAGGACCCCTCACCCGGTGCGCTGGCCTCGGCGGCGCTCGCCGTGGGTGGGGCGGCGTGGCGACGGTTCCTGGAGTTCTTCCCGCCCGAGGTCCGCGGACTGCTGCAACGGTATACCCACGGACGAATGGCGGCGCTCCTGGTGACGCTGCGGTGTCCGGAGCTCATCGCGGAACTGCACCAGACGCCGGTCCTGGCGGGCTTCCTGGCCGCGCACCCGGAGTTGCGGGGCGGAGGTGCCGCCGCGTGGGCCGAGATCTCAGCGGTGTACGGACGCGATGGCGCCTTTGGCCTGCTCCAATGGCTGGGTCTGCCGGCCAGCCGCCAGACGCTCGCCATCCTGCGCAAGGTGTCCGAGCCGGACCTGCCGCCGCGCCTGCTCTCGCCCCTGCGCGCCTCGCTTTGGGAACCGGCGATCCGGTCTCAGCTGACGCGCGTTCAGGCCCTTGGCGACGAGGACCTGTTCCTTGCCTGCCACGCGCTCGCGGCCTGATCCGAAAACACGTGTTGCGCCGGCCGCCGCGGCGCCTTGGATGGCCCGGATGCCCACCGCGACCATCGACGCCGCCGCCCTCCGCTCGGTCGCCGCCGCCTTTCGGCTCGGCGGCACCTACTGCGGCGGGGCGCCTCACGGCAACGGGCACATCAATGACACCTTTGCGGTCACTTTCGAGCAGGCGGGGGTCGCGACCCGCTACATCCTCCAGCGCATCAACGAACACGTCTTCCGCGATGTGGATGCGGTGATGGCCAACGTCGCGCGGGTCACGGCCCACGCCGGCCGGCGCGCGCTCGCCGCCGGGTGGCCGGACCCGCAGCGTCGCGTGCTGTCGCTGATCCCGACCCGAGCCGGCCAAAACCTCCTGCGGGACGCCACCGGCGCCTGGCGCTGCTACGTCTTCATCGGGGACGCCACCTCGCACGACGTCATCCGTGGCCCGGAGATGGCCCGCGAGGCGGCCCGCGCGTTCGGGGAGTTCCAGCGGATGCTGGGCGACCTGCCGGGCGAACGCCTCCGGGAGACGATCCCGGACTTCCACCATACGCGGCGCCGGTTCCAGGCCCTGCTTCGCGCCGCCGCCGAGGATCGGCACGGCCGGGTGGCGGGGGTGGCGGCGGAGCTCGCGTTCGTGCGGGAGCGTGAGCCGCTGGTTGACCGGTTGCTCGATCTGCACGCCCGGGGAGAGTTGCCCGAACGGGTCACCCACAACGACACCAAGCTGAACAACGTCCTGATCGACGACCGCACCGGCGCGGGACTCTGCGTCATCGATCTCGACACCGTGATGCCGGGATTGGCGCTCTACGATTTTGGGGACCTCGTGCGCTCGGCGACGAATGCCGCCCCGGAGGACGAGCGCGACCTCGCCCGGGTGCACGCGCGGCCGGAGATCTTCGAGGCG
>JBMTAG010000036.1:0-31990 GCA_049428505.1 Opitutaceae bacterium
CTGTACGGGAGGCGCGACTCGGGAGGCTTGGGATCGTAGGTCATCACACTCCTTCGCCTTGCGCCCCGTCGGGCGGCGGGGCCGCCGCCCGGAAGGGAACGGGCAACGGCCTGGCCCCGTTCGCCGGACGGCAGCGGCCCCTCGGACGGATCGACGACCCCGGCGACCTCAGCATCATGCCGTGCAACCTGAAGGCCATCTCGCTCCCTGGGGAGCGGATGTTCACGCGTTCGTTGTTCGCCCCGCCGGATCTCGTGGAGCCGGGCAGGCTGCTGGAGGAGGTCGCCCGGGCGGGATCCGATCCGGTGAAATTGTGCGCTAACCTTTGCCCGTTTTCGGCATTAGCATGAACAGCTCCCATGCCCGACGACGATCGCGAACTCCAGATCGTGGCCCTGTTGACGGAAGTGCAGCTCCCCCTGCGGCTTTACGTCCGCTCGTTGCTGCCCGGTGATCCGGCGGCCAGCGACGTCGCCCAGCAGGCCAACGCCACGCTCTGGCGCAAGCGCGACGCCTTCGAGCTCGGGACAAATTTTCGGGCCTGGGCCTTCCGTGTCGCCCGCTACGAGGTGCTCAACTACCGCAAGCGGCAGGCGCGGGACGCCCGGCTGGTCTTCAGCGAGCGGCTCGAGGAAACCTTCGCCGAAGAACTGGCCGGCCCGGCGGACGACCTCGCCGCGCGGCACGAAGCGCTGAAGCAGTGTCTGTCGAACCTGCGGGGAAAAGACCGCGACCTGATTTTGCACCGCTACGCCGGCGGCGGCACCCTGGCGGACTATGCGGCGCGGACCGGCCGGAGCGAGGGCGGGCTCAAGGTCACCCTACACCGCCTGCGCAACGCCCTGCTGGCCTGCATTCGTGGTCAATTGCAACAGAAGGAGGAAGTCACATGAGCCCCCAGGAACGTAACCGGCTGATCGATGCCCTGCTGGAAGGCGATCTGCCGGAGGCGGATGTTCTCCGCCTTGAGGCCGAACTCTCGGTCGATCCGGCCGCGCGCCGGGAATACTACGAGCGGTTGCAACTGTCTACCCTGCTGGAGGCGGAGGGCCAGGCACCCCGCGCAGCCCGGCCGGAGCCCCGCCTTTACCGGCGATACTGGCCGTTCGCGCTGGCGGGTCTGGCGGCCGCGGTGGTCGCCGGTTTCTTCGGACTCCGGGACCGCAACGCACCCCCGTCCACCGCGAGCCGGGGCCTCGCCCTTGCGCCGCTGCCGGTCGAGCAACGCGAAAGCGGTTTCGCCGTACTGTCCGGCCAGACCGGTGCCGTGTGGCAAAGCGACCCCCTGACGGACGGTGCGCTCGTGCCCACCGGGCCGCTCGCGCTGGCGGCGGGCTGGGTCCAGATCGAACTCTTCAGCGGGGTCCGCGTGGTCGTGGAAGGGGCGGCCCGCTTCGAGATCATCTCGCCGCTCGAGATGAGGGTGACCCAGGGCAAGGTGCGCGCTCAGGTGCCCGAACCGGCGCGGGGCTTCACGATCCACACGCCCAAGGGCAAGGTCGTGGATCTCGGGACGGAGTTCGCCCTCGATCTCGCCGGGGAAGACCAGTCGGTGCACGTGCTGCAAGGCGAGGTGGAATGGCATCCGCGCGCCGCCGCCGTCCATCATCTCGAGCAGGGTGAAGCGCTGCGGCTCGACCACGCGCGGGTCGGCGCGAAGCTGACGGCCGATGCCCGCGGCTTCGTCGGCCCCGAGCAGATGGGGGAGAAATTGGCCGCCGCGCGCGCCGCCCGCCGCAGTCTCTGGACCGAAAAGATGACCGCCCTGCGCGCCGATGCGCGGTTGGTCACGCTCTTCCAGATGAGCCTGGCAGATGGCTCCGACCGTCGGGTGGCCAACGAGGCGGTGGCCGGAAAAGCGGCCCTGTCCGAAGGCGCCGTCGTCGCGGCCGCCCGAGTGTCCGATCGCTGGGGAAATGCGGGCAGTGCGCTCGACTTCAGTCCCGCCGGCAGCCGGATCCGTCTCAATGTGCCCGGCGTCTACCACGCGCTGACCTTTGTCGCCTGGGTGAAGATCAACAGCCTGGATCGCTGGTATAATTCCCTGTTCCTGACGGACGGCCACGATCTGCACGAGCCGCACTGGCAGATCATGAACGATGGCCGGCTGTTTTTCTCGGTGAAGAAACGCGACACCTGGGACGCGTCGAGGGGGGAGAAGGACAAGCACATCTATTACTCGCCGCCGTTCTGGAACACCGCGTTGAGCGGGCGCTGGCTCATGCTCGCCACCGTCTACGATCCGGACGCCGGTTTCGTGACCCATTACCTCAACGGCCAGCCGTTGAGCCGCGAGGCGATCCCCGCGGAGTATCGGGTCGACACCGTGAGCATCGGGGCCGCCTCCATCGGCAACTGGGATCTGCCGAACCGCTCCGAGCCGCGTTACGCCGTACGCAACCTCAACGGCAGCATGGACGAATTTGCCCTGTTCGGCGTCCCGCTGGCGCCGGCGGAAATCGCCGAACTCTATCGTCATGGAAAACCGTAACGCTTTCCGCTTCATCGCCTGCGGTGCCGTCGCGTGCGCCGCGTTCGCCGCGCCGTCCGTCCGCGCGGCCGCCGCGAGCCCCCGGCCGGACGGCGAGGCGGAGCGCGCGTTCACGCTCAAGGTCCTGCCCCTGCTCCAGGGCAAGTGCTTCGCCTGCCACGGCGAGGATCCGAAGAAGATCAAGGGCGGGCTCAATATGCTCACGCGCGAGGGCCTGCTCCGGGGCGGCGAAAGCCTGACCGACGTGCTCGTCCCCGGCCACGCGGAGAAGAGCCAGATGTTCGTCGCGATCACTTGGAAAGATCCGGACCTGGAGATGCCGCCGAAGGAGAACGACCGCCTTACTCCCGCCCAGATCGAACTGGTGCGCGCGTGGATCGAGGCAGGCGCGCCGTGGCCCGGTGCGGACGAACAGAAAAGGCACCGCGCTGCGGAACGCCTCGTCGCGCAGACGGCGGACGGCGTGATCATCCCGACCAGCGGCGGTCTTGCGGAAGACTGGACGTATCGCCGCTACAAGCCGGAGGACGTGTGGGCCTTCCAGCCGGTGAGGAAGCCCGCGGTGCCCGCGGAGGCGCCGCATCCCGTCGATGCCTTCGTGCGCGCGAATCTCGCCGCGGCCAAGGTGGCGCCCGCGCCGCAGGCCGATCCGCGCACGCTGCTCCGCCGCGCGACGTTCGATCTTACCGGCCTGCCGCCGACCCCGGAGGAGGCGGAGGCATTTCTCGCCGCGTGGAAGCAGGATTCCGCGGCGGCGTGGCCCGCGCTTATCGACCGCCTGCTCGCCAGCCCTCATTACGGCGAGCGCTGGGCCCAGCACTGGCTCGACGTCACGCGCTACGCGGACACGGGCGGCATGGCCAACGATTTCGAGCGATCCAACATGTGGCGCTACCGCGACTACGTCATCCGCTCGTTCAATCGCGACAAACCCTACGGCCAATTCGTGCTCGAGCAGCTCGCCGGCGACCAGCTGGCCGATGCCTCGGCGCGGCAGCGGCTCGGCGGCGACGAGGCGGCCCTGAAAACGGTTCGTGCCAGCGGCGACTACACCCCGGAGGAGGCGGAGCAGATCATCGCCAGCGGCTACCTGCGCCTCGGTCCCTGGGACAACGCGATGGTGAAGGACGAGGAGGCGCGCCAGCTCTACCGCGACGATCTGGTGAACAACGTCGGCCAGACGTTCCTCGCCACCACCCTGCGTTGCTTCAAGTGCCACGACCACAAGTTCGATCCGCTGCCTACGCGGGACTATTACCGGATCTACGCGGCGTTTTCCGGCACGCAAATGGCGGAACGCCCGCTGCGCCTGCTGCCCGGGGAACGACGCGAAGGCTTCGAGGAGGGCAGGGCGTTCGTGGAGCGGATGCTCGCCTTTGCCTCCGGCGAAAAAAACAAGCTGGTGGAGAAGCGCGAGACCGCGGCGCGCGCTTGGTTTGCCGAGCGCGGCCTCGAATACAAGAACGAGGAGCAACGCCGAAACCTGCCCGACGAACAAAAACCGCCGCGGCACGCCGGCCTCAACCACGTCGACGAGGGCCAGCTGAAGGTCCGGGAGCAGGACGAGTGGATCTGGAGCCGCGCCCGCGAGCGCTATGCCCCGATGGTGCAGAGTGTCTATGACGGCCCAGACCCGAAGTGGACCTTCAAGAGCGCGCGTGAATTGCGCCTGCCGAAATCGATCGATGCCACGTGGCGGCCGGAGACGCACATCTTACTTGGCGGTTCCCTTGAGGCGCCCGGCGAGAAGGTATCGCCCGGCGTGCTCAGCGCGGTCGCCCTGCCCGTCGCCGGGGCCGGTGCCGCCGATCCCCATGGGCTGCCCGAGGACCTGACTCACCGCCGCCTCGGCTTCGCCCAATGGGTGGCCGACGCCCGCAACCCGCTCGCCGCGCGGGCCATCGTGAACCGCGTGTGGCAGTATCACTTCGGCCAAGGCCTCGCCGGCACGCCGAACAATTTCGGCGTCAAGGGGGCAAAGCCCACCCACCCGGAACTGCTGGACTGGCTGACCACTGATTTTGTCGCGCACGGGCGCACCTTCAAGCGCCTGCACAAGCTGATCATGATGTCGGAAACCTACCGGCAATCCGCGCAGCACCCGCAGAGCGAATCGTTGCGCAAGGCCGATCCGAACAACCGGCTGCTGGCCTTCTTCCCGCACCGCCGCCTCACGGCCGAGGAGATCCGCGACGCGATGCTGCTCACCACGGGCGAACTGAACCCCGCTTTGGGCGGACTGCCGGCGAGGCCCGAGATCAACCTCGAGGTGGCGCTCCAGCCCCGCATGATCCAGTTCTCGCTGGCACCGGCCTATCAGCCTTCCCGCACGCCGGAGCAGCGGAACCGCCGGAGCATCTACGCCTACCGCGTGCGCGGCCAGGCCGATCCGTTCCTCGAGGTCTTCAACCAGCCCAACCCGAACGAATCCTGCGACGCCCGCGACTCCGCGGCGGTCTCGCCGCAGGCGTTCACGATGATGAACAGCGACGTCGTGACCGATCGCTCGATCGCGTTTGCGCGTCGCGTCGAGCAGGAGGCCGCCACGCTGGAGCGACAGGTCGCGCGCGCCTTCGTGCTCGCGCTCCAACGCGAGCCGACCGACGCGGAGGCCGCTCGCATGACGGCCTATGTGCGGCAGATGCAGTCTTATCACCGCGGCGTGAAACCGGAGCCCGTGAAGTACCCAACGCGCGTCACCCGTTCACTCGTCGAGGAGTTTTCCGGCAAGGTTTTCGAGTATGAGGAAATCCTACCCGCCTTCGAAGACTATGTCCCGGATCCGAAGCCTGCCGAGGTGAGCCCGGAGACCCGTGCGCTGGCCGACCTCTGCCTGGCGCTCCTCAACACTCACGAATTCACCCACCTCTACTGAAGGATTGCCATGGACCCGATCTGCTCCCGTCCCGTCTCGAACGCCTTCACGCGCCGCCAGTTCTTCCACGGACTCGGCGCCACCCTCGGCTCGCTGGCGTTCACCAACCTGCTCGCGAAGGAAGGCCTCGCGGCGCCAAATCCCCTCGCGCCGAAGCCGCCGATGTTTCCCGCCCGCGCGAAGAACGTGATCATGCTCTTCATGGAGGGCGGTCCCGGCCACATGGATACGTTCGATCCCAAGCCCATGCTCGGCAAGCTCCACAAGTCGGAGTCGAAGCTGAAGGAGGGCCAGGAGACGGGCTTCAAGTTTTTCGTCGGCAGTCCGTTTGGCTTCCGCAAGGTCGGCCAGTCGGGCATCGAGATGTGCGACCAGTGGAAATACCTCGCCGACCCGTACGTGGCCGACGAGCTGTGCAACTACCGCGGTTGCCAGGCCGAGTCGCTCAACCACCCCGAGGCGCTCTACCATATCAACACTGGCAGCCGCCTCGGCGCCGATCCCGCGATCGGGGCGTGGGCGACCTACGGCCTCGGCACGCAGAACCAGAACCTGCCCGGCTATGTCGTGATGACCGAGCTCGCCTTCCCGCAGGGCGGGGCGGGCAACTGGAGCAACGGTTTCCTGCCGGCAAATTTTCAGGGCACGCGCCTCCGCACCGAGGGCTCGCCGATCCTCGATCTGAATTCGCAGCCTTTCAAATCGCGCGAGCACCAGCGCCGCTTCCTCGACGAGATGGCCTTCCTCAACGAGCAGCACGCCAAACAGCATCCCGAACACCGCGACCTCGCGGCGCGCATGGACACGTACGAACTCGCCTACCGGATGCAGATGGAGGTGCCCGACGTGATCGACCTCAAGGGCGAGACCGAGGCGACGCGCGAGCTCTACGGCATGAACGACAAGGACACCGCGACCTTCGGGCGCCAATGCCTGCTGGCCCGCCGCCTCGTCGAGAAGGGCGTCCGCTTCGTGCAGATCTTCAGCGGCGGGTGGGACAGCCACGACTATCTCGAGCGCGCCCACACCGAGCGCATCCGGAGCGTGGACAAGCCGATGGCTGCGCTCATCCGCGACCTGAAGCAGCGCGGCATGCTCGACGACACACTCGTGATCTGGACGGGCGAGTTCGGCCGCACGCCCGACAACAACAAGCGCGGCGGCGTCTATTCCCTCGGCCGCGGCCACAACAACAAGGCGATGACCATGCTGTTCGCCGGCGGCGGCGTGAAGAAAGGCGCGATTGTCGGCGCGACCGACGACCTTGGCCTCAAGGCGGTCGATGTCGTCCACCCGCTGCGCGACCTGCACGTGACGCTGCTCCACCTCCTCGGCCTCGACGACAACAAGCTCACCTACTACCACGGCGGCCGCTACAAGCAGCTCAGCCAGTTCGGCGGACAGGTGATCAAGGAACTGATCGCATGAGCAGGACCTTGGCATCGCGGTTCGCCCGGCTGGCGGCGGCGCTCGTCTCGCTCAGCACGGCCGCCGCGCAAGCACCCCTCGTTGACGGAGCGAGCATCGCGGCCCGTCAGTGGGAAGTCGCCGAGGTCACGCTCCGCGGTCCGGAGCAGCCGGCATCGCCGTTCGAGATCGAGGCGACCGCCGCGTTCGATGGACCGGGCGGCGCCAAGCTCGACGTGCCGCTCTTCTTCAACGGCGGTCGCGACTTCGTGCTGCGCTTCGCGCCGCCGGCGGCCGGGGATTGGACGTTCGTGACGCGTTCGCCGGTGCGCGAACTCACCGGCCGCACCGGCATTTTCCGGGCGGCCCCCGCGGCTCCGGGACAGCGCGGCCCGGTGGGAATCGCGGCGCACGCTCGGCAGCGCTTCGCCTACGCCGATGGGACGCGCTACTTCCCGATCGCGTTCGAATGCGACTGGCTGTTTGCGCTCGATGCGAAGAACCGGGCCGGCATCCCCAAGACCCGGGAGCTGGCCGACACCATCGCGCGGCACGGCTTCAACCAGGTCGTGATGAACGTGTATGCCTATGACGTCACGTGGCCGTCCGACCCGAAGCTGCGGCCCGAGTATGACTACGCGCGGCCGGGCTATTCGCCCTTCGGCGGCACCAACGCCGCGCCGGACTTCTCCACGCTCAACATCGACTTCTTCCGGCACTTCGACCGCGTGATCGGAGCGCTTCATGAGCGCGGCATCGTCGCGCATGTCATGATCTACGTCTGGAACAAAAAGGTGAACTGGCCCGAGTCACGCAGCGCGGCCGACAACCGCTATTTCGACTACGTGGTCAAGCGCTACCAGGCCTATCCGAATCTCATCTGGGACATTTCCAAGGAGGCGACCGGCTACGGACACAATGACATGGGCTATATCACCGATCGGATCGAGCGCCTGCGCCGGCTCGACGGCTTCAGGCGGCTGGTGACGGTGCACGACTACGGCTACTGCGCAAAGCATCCGGAGCAGGTGGACTTCATCTCGATTCAGCAGTGGGCGACCGAGCTCTACGGCACGATGAGGGAAGTCCGGGCGAAGCATCCGCAAAAGCCCATCTTCAACATCGAGCACGGCGGCTACGAGCGCGGCCCCTACCATGTCTTCACGGGCGACTACCTCTCCGCCGAGGTCTGCTTGGAGCGTGCCTACCAGTGTGTCTTCGCCGGAGCCTACCCGACCCACTACTGGCAGGATACCTCCTGGTCCGTCGTGGTCCATCATCCCGACGCCCTGCCGGAGGCCGACCGCCCAAAGCTCCACTATTATCGCCATCTCGCGGCCTTCGTCGCGGAGCCGGGCTTCGAGAAACTCGAGCCCGCCGCGGAGCGGTTCAGCAGCAGCGGCTTTTGTCTGACCGACGGGAAGACGCGTTTCCTCTTCTACCTGCCCAAGGAAAACTCCGCCATTCACCTGCGCCGGCTGCCCGTAAATCCGGGCGATCGAGTGAAACTCTCGTGGTTCAACCCGCACACCGGTGAGACGCACGCGTTGCCCGAAGCAAAGTGGGAGCAGCACCTCGAACTGCCCCGCCCGGCCTGGGCGCACTTGGCGATTCTCAAGGCGCAATTGGACCGGTGATCATCGCGCAACCTAAATCGCCGACGGTCCTCCTCCCTGACCCCGGTCAGAGGATCATGAAGCCGAACCGCGCGGCGGGAGCGTGGGACCAGTTCTCGGTGCACGATTCCTGCCCGCCCGTTTATCGCGGGAGGATTCATTGCTACCACAAGGCCGACCGGAACGGCGCGCCGGCGAAGGTGCCCGTCCAGGGCCTGGCGACCGCCGACCGGCCGTTCGGACCGTTCACCAAGCGTCCGTTGCATCCCTTGCCGGATTCGGGCCCTGAGACGACACGGCTGCCGTTCAGGGACGGCATCGCCGCGCTCGTGATTCGCCACGGAAGGGAGAACGACGCCGTCCAATACGCCCCGGAGGGGCTGAATTTCGACGTGGCAGCGAATCCCAGCCTGATGCCGGTGGCGACCGGACCCTATGTGCCGGATGCGTTCACCGATGCAGGTGCCGGCCGCGGCATCACGGGGGGATTATCGCACTTCACGGACGCCGGCATGCGGGAGACGCGGCGCAGGCGCCTCGACTGCGATCCCAGCCGCGACCTCCACGGCGAAGGCATGAAGCGGACCGAGGTCCTCCGGGATGCCGAACGCTTCTTCGCCCAGGGCGCGGGCCGTAGCCGGCGCATGCACCGCCGCGCCCCACCTGATCACTGCATTTTCACTCCCCAATGAACCCCATATCAAAGCACTCGCGGAGCCACTTGGCCGCCGCCACCTTGCTCCTCGCCTTCGGGCTTTCGGCCGCGCTGGCCCAAACCAGCTCCCCGACTTCCACACCGAGGGCCAGCGACGCGATCCTGCTCACTCCGTTCGAGGTCAACAGCTCGACCGATCGCGGCTATGCCGCGCAGAACACGCTTTCCGGCACGCGCCTGAGCACGAGCGTCCAGGATATCGGCGGCACGATGACGATCATCACGCCGGAAGTCTGGGAGGACCTCGCCCTCACGAGCACCAACGACCTCCTCCGCTTCACCCCCGGCGCGGAAAAGAACGACGTGCAGGAAGCCGACGGCAACGGCCAGGCGCTGTTCTTCGGCGACAACACCCGCGTGCGCGGCATCCAGTTCGAGAACATCGTCCGCAACGGCTTCCGCACCAACCTGCCCTCGGACACCTACAACTCCGCGCGCTTCGAGTTTCAGCGCGGCGCCAACGCGATTCTCTTCGGCACCACCGGGGCGGGCGGCGGGGTCGCCGGCATGGTCAACCGCACGACGCAGGACGCCACCTTTCACAACCGCGGACGCTACCAGTTTCGCGTCGATGAGTTCGGCAGTCTCCGGCACGCGCTGAGCTACAACCGCATTCTCATCCCGAAGAAGCTCGCGCTCTACGGCGCGCTGCTGCGCGACGACACCAAGTCCTGGATCGAGCCGACCTTTCAGAAGCAGAAGCGCGCCTATGCCGCGCTCACCTACCGGGCCAACGACCAGCTCTCCTTCAATGCCCGCTACGAGAGCATGAATTGGCTGCGCACCGCCGCCGAGGCGGGCATGACGTACGACGGCGTCTCTCCGGTGCTCAACGCCGCGGCGGCGGCCGGCACGACGCCGTCCGCGCTGGCGATTGTCTCCGCGTCGAACCGGCTGCAGACCAACGCCACGGGCCTGCCCGCCTACTATCAGAACAACGGCTACCGCAACCAGAACACCACTTCGGTCGTGTTTGGCAGCGCCGGCGCGGGCCCCACGCTGCAGAATTGGCGCGGCAAGATCGTCGGCGCCAACGTGAACATCGCCGGCTTCAGCAATGTCTCGCTCCCGGCCGGCATCGTGCCGCTCGACTTCTACCCGCTCGGCGAGGCCGCGACGCAGGACTTCGACGGCTATAACATCCAGGGCAACGTCCGCTACCAGCCCCACCGCAAGCTCAGCTTCGAATACGCCTACAACTACGAGTTCATGACGTATGAGTTCATCAACGCCAACCAGCAGCGGCTCCTGATCGACGGCTCGCGCACGCTCCAGGACGGCGTCACGCCAAACCCCAATGCCGGCCGCTTCTACGTGGATCTCGGCCCGGCCTTCACGCTGTTTCAGGATCGCTACGCGAAGAATCACCGCGTCACCGCGACGGTGAATCACAATTTCCGCGAGGGAAGCCGCCTTCGCTGGCTGGGCAAGCACGACGTCGTGTTCATGTATGAACAGCAGAACCAAACCCATTTCTGGGACCAGCGTCGCCTGCTCAACACGACGCCGCTCGCCGGCTACCCCGCCGCGTTGCAGGAGGCGACCCAGCAGAACTGGGTCCGGTTTATCACGTACGTCGATCCGCAGGCCCGCACGTTCAGCGGGCCGACCAACTCCCAGGGCTTCGAGGCGGAGGCCAACAAGGTCCCCGGCGTGAGGGCGAAGTGGCTGCCCGTCGCCGGCTCGGGCCAGGCGTTCGACGAGACCACGGACTCGCTGCTCGCGGTCTGGCAGGGACGATTCTGGAACGACCGCATCATCGCGACCGGTGGCATCCGCGAGGACAGCTTCACGCGCGACTCCGGCCTGCCGACGCAGGATCCCAGCCAGCCCGCGGGCGTGGTCATCCCCGCCCGCCGGATCACGATGGTCCGGGACACCGCCCAGTCGGCGCTCTCCCCGCGGACCAAGAACTACTCCCTCGTCTTCCACGCGCTCCGCAACAAGGGCTTCGTCGACTACCTCTCACCTTATTACAACTACTCGGATGCCTTCTCGTCGGGTGTCTTCACCAAGCTGGTGGACGGTTCGGCGGCGCCCAACGCGACGGGCGAGTCCGAGGACTACGGCCTGAAGTTTGGCCTCTTCGGTGGGAAAATCTCCGGCGTCTTCAGCCTGTTCGACGCCTACAACCTCAACAACCCCAACGAGCGCTCCATCCTCTTCGGCGAGCTCAGCAGCCTCTTCGAATACCTCGATCCGGTGAAGTACGCGAACTACATCAATGTCTCCAACGTTCGCGAGACGAAGGATGTCCGCTCGAGGGGTTGGGAATTCCAGCTGACCGCCAACCTGACCCGCAACTGGCGCGCTTCATTCTCGGTCGATCACTTCAAGACCGAGACCTCGAACATCGCCCCGCTCACCGGCAAGCTGATCGAGCAGTTCCGCAGCCAGTGGCTCGCGCGCCCGAACGATCTCATCCCCGGAGGCGCGCGCACGGTCCAGGACGTGTTCAACACGATGAACTTCTCCTACCTCGCCGCCACCGCGCAGCAGGGCTCCGTCACCACCAACGAGCGTGCCTACCGCGTCAACGGCTTCACGAACTACTCCATCACCAGCGGCGCGCTGAGGGGCCTGGGCTTCGGCGCGAACGCGACGTGGCAGGATAAACCGGCAAACGGCTTCGCGCTGCAGCGCGTCGGCACCAACTTCGTGCCGGATCCCAACCGCGTGTTTTGGGGTAGCACGCTCCTGCGCGTCGGGGCGCACGTCAGCTACCAGCGCAGGCTCTGGAATGACCGGCTCAACTGGCGCGCGCAGTTGAATGTGCAGGACATCGGCGGCGTGGAGCCCTACACTATCCGCAAGAGCGCCACGAGCGCCGCGCCCACGACGCCGATCACGACTTACTGGCACCGCGGCAGTCCACAGACCTGGATGGTGACCAACACGTTCGAGTTCTGACCGGCCGGCCGGCTCTTCACCTCGGCCGCGGCTGTGCCCCGCTCCCTTCCCGCTCCCCATGAAATCGATTGTCCCCGCCCCGGTGGTGCGCCGCGTAGTCGCCGCGATCGCGCTGGCGGCCTCGGTCCGCGCCACGACGCCCGCGCGTCCCAACATCCTCTGGATCATGTCCGACGACCACGCCGCCGAGGCGATCGGGGCCTACGGTGGCATCCTGGCGAAACTCGACCCGACGCCGACGCTCGACCGCTTGGCGCGGGACGGCGCGCGCTTCACGAATGTCTTCTGCACGAATTCCATCTGCACGCCGAGCCGCGCGACGCTGCTCACCGGCCAATACTCGCACGTCCACGGGGTAAAGACCCTCGACGGCCGCATCCCGGCCGCGCAGCAGACGCTGCCGCGCCTCATTGGTGCCGTCGGCTACCAGACCGCGATGATCGGCAAGTGGCACCTCGGCGAGGAGCCGGCGGCCTTCGACTACTACTGCGTCCTTCCCGGGCAGGGGTGGTATTTCAACCCGGTCTTCCAGCGCAAGGGACGCGGCCCGTGGCCGAAGAACGAATTCCGCTTCGAAGGCTACGATTCGGTGCACGTCGACGACGCGGTCACCCGCCTCTCGATCGAATGGCTCAAGCAGCGCGACCGCTCCCGGCCATTCTTCCTGATGCACCACTTCAAGTCCCCGCACGACAACTTCGAGAACGCCGAGCGCTACGACTTCCTCTACGAGCACGACACGATTCCCGAGCCGGCAAGTCTGCACGCGGTGCCCAATGCCGGCTCCGCCGCCACGACCGGGCAGGGAACGTCCGTCGGAAAACGGAACACCCGCCGCAACATGGGCGACCACATGTTCGTGGACCGCAGCCTGCCCGACGACGTCTACCAGCGCACCGCCTACCAGCGTTACCTGAAAAAATACCTGCGTTGTGTCCGCGGCGTCGACGACAGCATCGCCCGCCTGCTCGAGCACCTGAAGACAAGCGGCGACCTCGAAGACACCATCATCCTCTATACGTCGGACCAGGGGTTCATGCTCGGCCAGCACGACTATATCGACAAGCGCTGGATGTATGAACCGTCGCTGCGCATGCCCTTCATCGTGCACTACCCGCGCGGCGTGCGGCCCGGCACCGTCTCCGATGCGCTGATCAACAACACCGACTTCGCGCCCACCCTGCTCGATCTGGCCGGAGTGTCCGCGCCCGCCGACATGCCGGGCCGCAGCTTCCGCGCGATGCTCGAGGGCCGTCCGGTGCCGGCCGACTGGCGCACCGCCACCTACTACCGCTACTGGATGCACCTAGCGCACCATGACAACCCGGCGCACTACGGCCTCCGCACCGCGGACTACAAGTTGATCTTCTTCTACGGTCTGCCGCTCGACGCCAGGGGTGCGCTGCCCACCCCGACCACGCCCGGCTGGGAACTCTACGACCTGCGTCGCGATCCGGAGGAGACGAAAAACGTCTACGCCGATCCCGCGCACGCCGCCACCGTGCGTCAGCTCAAGGCCGAGCTGCTCCGCGTAAAACAGGAAATCGGCGACACCGACGAGAAGTATCCCGAACTGATGCAGGTCCGCGCGAAGCACTGGAATTGATCGCCCTGCCTGCCGCTCAGGCGGCAGGGTTTCTGGATATGCTACGGATTCCGATCGCCGCCCTGCTCGTGCTCAGCGCTGCGCCGGCGGCCGCGCGCCCCAACCTGGTCTTCATCCTCGCCGATGACCTCGGCCGGGAGACCTTGGGCACCTACGGCGGCACTTCGTATCCCACGCCGCACCTCGACGGCCTGGCGGCGACCGGCCTGCGCTTTGATCGCGGCTACGTGCTGCCCCTGTGCGCGCCGACCCGCCTGCAGGTCATGACCGGCAAGTACAGCTTCCGGAACTGGCGCGCCTTCGGTGTGATGGACCCGCAGGAGCGGACCTTGGCGCATGAATTGCGCGGCGCCGGCTATCGGACCGGCATCGTCGGCAAATGGCAGCTCTTCAGCTACGATCCGCCCACGATGCCCGCGTGGCGGGGCCAGGGGCAGCCCGCGGAGATGAGCGGCTTCGACGAATTCTTCCTGTGG
Source organism: Opitutaceae bacterium (assembly GCA_049428505.1). Taxonomy (GTDB): domain Bacteria; phylum Verrucomicrobiota; class Verrucomicrobiia; order Opitutales; family Opitutaceae; genus ER46. The sequence continues at coordinate 14,097 of JBMTAG010000036.1, forward strand.
CACGCCGGGCACACGGAGGACAAGGGCTCCCGCTACGCGGATCCGACGATCTACGACAACGGCACGCTGCGCCGCGCCATCGCGGGGGCTTACGGACCGGACCTGTTTGTCGATTACGCGCAGGCGTTCTTCCGGCGGCACCGCGACCGGCCCTTCTTTCTCTACTATCCAATGGTGCTGACCCACGATCCGTTCGTCCCGACCCCGGACAGCCCAGACTGGCGCGAGCCGGCGAAGCGGCACGTCGAGACGGACAAGGATTATCCCGACGCGGTGGTCGCCATGAAGAAAAAGGCGGGCCGCACGAAATATTTCGGGGACATGGTGGCCTATGCCGACCAGCTCGTCGGACGGCTGGTCGCGGAGTTGGAGGCGCTCGGCCTGCGCGAGCGGACGCTCATCATTTTCCTGAGCGACAACGGGACCCACCAGGCGGTTGTTTCGGAGTTCCGCGGGCGCCGGGTCAGCGGCGGCAAGGGGCTCAGCCTCGAATCCGGCGTGCGCGTCCCGTTGATCGCGAACTGGCCCGGCACGATCGCGGCGGGCCGGGTTTCCGACGATATCATCGACTCGGTGGACCTCCACGCCACGCTGCTCGACGCCGCGGGCGTGCGGGCCGATCCCGCGACGGACGGCCGGAGTTTTCTGCCGCAGTTGCGCGGTGAACGGGGGGCGCCGCGCGAGTGGGCGTTCTTCCACCACGATCCGAAACCGGGGGTGGACAAGGAGCGCTTCGCGCTGGAGCGCTGGGCCGTGGACAAGCGCTTCAAGCTCTACGAGGACGGCCGCCTCTTCGACCTCGAGGCGGATCCCGACCAGGCCCGCCCGCGGGGGCCGGCGGACGAAGATGCGGCGGCCCGGGCCGCCCGCGTGACGCTGGGGCGGCTGTTTGAACGGTATCGGTAGGTGCCCGCGGCTGGATCCTTCAGCGGCCGGCCAGGGCCCGCAGCCGCTCCGTGAGCGCCGCGACCACGGGGCGCTGCGCGGGATCGCGCGCCAGGTTGCGGGTTTCGCCGGGATCTACCGTGTGGTCGTAGAGTTCGATCGCGGACCGACCCGACGGGGTCAGGCCGTTGCACGGTGCGCCCTGTACGGGAGGCGCGACTCGGGAGGCTTGGGATCGTAGGTCATCACACTCCTTCGCCTTGCGCCCCGTCGGGCGGCGGGGCCGCCGCCCGGAAGGGAACGGGCAACGGCCTGGCCCCGTCCGCCGGACCTCCCGCCGCCGGCCTCCGCGCCCACCTCGCGGATCCCTCGTAGTCCGCCAGGTAAGATGGGATTCGCCGTCCTAGCGGGGCAGTTCCGCCGGCAGGGACGGCCGCAATTTCCGCGCATGCTCCCAATGGACCTGCGCCGCGGCCGGATCCCCGAGCTCGCGCGCCGCCAGCGCCATCAGGAGGTGCGTTTCCGGCACGTCGGGCCGCAGCCGCAAGGCCTGGGCCGCGGCGTCCAGCGCCTCCCGGCTGCGCCCGCCCGCATGGAGAGCCACGGCCAGGTTATGCCGCGCCTCCGCGTGCGCCGGATCGAGTTGGATCGCCTGCTCATAGGCTGACGCCGCGTCGCGGGCCTCGCGCGCCGCCATCAACGCATTGCCCCACTGGTTCCATGCGGCCGCCGAACGTGGGTGTCGCGTGGTCGAGCCGCGGCCGTGGGCCACGGCCTCCGCCGAGCGTCCGGCCGCGGCGAGCGCCGCCGTCAGGTTGATATCCGCCTCCGGGAGGTCCGGATCCAGGGCGCGGGCGTGGCGCAGGTGCCGGACCGCGGCTCCGAAATCCCCCAGCGCGGCGTGCACGGCCGCCAAGCCCACCCAGCCGGAAGCGAGCCCGGGTTGGCGCTGGACTACGGCAAACGCCCACGACCGGGCTTCCGCCGACCGGCCGGTTTCGCGGAGGAGGGTGGCGAGGTTGTGCCGGGCCTGCACGCCGGCCGGGTCGAGGTCGGCCGCCCGCCGCAGGGTGGCCTCGGCCTCCGCGATCCGTCCGGTCTGGCGCAGGAGTTCGCCCAGGTTGCCCACGGCGCCCGCCCAGTCGGGGCGCAGTTCCACCGCGGCCCGGAAATGGCGTTCGGCGTCCGCCGTTTGCCCGGCGGCCTGGCGGAGCAGGCCGAGGTTGTTGTGCGCCATCCAGCAGGCGGGGTGGTGCGCGAGCACGTGCGCGTACAAACCGGCGCTGGTCCGGTAAAGCCCGGCTTGCCTCGCCGTGAGCGTGGCCAGGACGGCGAGGACCACCGCGGCCCCGGTCCGGCCGGCGCGCGGCCAGCGGACCAGGGCGCGGTGGGCGAGGGCGGCGCCGAGGGCGATCGGGGCAAGGCTCGCCGCGTATTGAAAGTGGTCGGCGACGAACGAATAGAGGAACGGATAAACGTTCAGGAAGCCGAGCACGGGGAACAGCGTGCCACCGAAGAGGAGGGCCACCGCCAACGGGGTGCGGGTTCGCGCGCGCACCGCCCACGCCAGCCCCAAGGCCGCCAAGGTGGCCACGACGCCGAGGATCCAGATCACCCCCCGCGGATCCGGGGTCCAGCGCGGGTAGATGAAGACCAACTCCGCCGGCCAGAGCAGCTTGCCGAGGTAGAACCACGGCACCCGCCCCGCCAGCACCAGGCGCTGCCCGAAGCTCAGGGCGTACGCCGCGCCGTCCGCCCCCAGCAGGACCCGCTCCACCCACGCCGTGAGCAGGCCCGCGCCGATGCCCAGCACCAGCCACGGCACCAGCGGGACGACGTCGCGCCGGCGCAGGGATCCGTCCCGCCACCACAGGATTACCAGCAGCGCGGCCGGCAGGGTGGCGGTCACGGTTTTGCTCAGCAGGGCGAGGACAAAGGCGGCCGTGGCAAGGGCGTAGCGCCGGAAGGAAGGGGCGTCCCGGTAGCGCAGGTAACCGTGGGCGGCGAGCAGGAGGAAGCAGAGCGAGAGGGTGTTCTTCAGCTCGGTCATCCAGGCCACGGATTCCACGTGGACGGGGTGGAGCGCGAAGAGGAGGCCCGCGAGCCAGGCCCCGGGCACCGCCAGCCGGCGCAGCAGCGCCACGAACAGCAGCGCCCCCGCCGCGTGGAGGAGCACGTTGACCGCGTGGTAGCCGAGCACCGCCTCGCCCCAGAGCCGATGCTGGAGCCAAAAGGCGGAATGGAGCACCGGGTAATACTGCTGGGTGGCGCCGAGCTCGAACCAGATTCGCGCGAGCCCGTCGGTGCCGCGCAGATCGGGACGGGTCAGGTGCGCGGCATCGTCCCAGACCGGTTCCCCGGACAGGGCGGGGAAGTAGACGGCCAGGACGAGGGCGACGAGGAGCAGGCCGGCGAACAGGGTGCGGAGCGGAGGCCTCAAGGTGAGCACCGGAGCGAGTCCGGAACCGGGCTCCCGGCCAAGTGTAATCCGCCGGGGGCGGACTCAGTAATCCCGAAACGGCCCGCGGGGCTCAGCGGCGTCCATCCGCGCCTTCCAGGCGGCGAAGGCGGCGGCGAGGCGCTGGGCCACCTCCGGATGCTTGGCGGAAAGGTCCTCCTTCTCGCCGAGGTCGCGGCTCAGGTCGAACAGGCCGCCGCCCTTCGGCGTGGACACCCACTTCCATTGCCCCACCCGCGCGGCGCGGTCGGACCGGCGCTCCCAGAACATCTCCGTCCGCGGCGATTTCCGCTCGCCCCGCAGCACGGGCAGCAGGTCAAAGCCGTCCAGCTCCACGCCCGCCGGCAGGCGGGCGCCGGCCACGGCGGCGAGGGTCGGGAAAATTTCGAGCGTGGTGAGGAACTCGTCGGTGACGACGCCCGCCGGCAGGCGCCCGGGCCACCAGGCGACGAAGGGCACGCGCAGGCCGCCCTCCCACATCGTCGACTTCTGGCCCCGCAGGGGCGCGTTGCCGCCGTTGCCCGAGCCGCCGTTATCCGAGGCGAACAGCACGAGCGTGTTCCGGTCCTGGCCGATTTCCCCGAGCGTCCGGAGCACCTCGCCGATGGCGTCGTCCATCGAGGTGACGGCCGCGTAGTAGGCGGTGAGGCGCGCCTTGGGGTCGAGGTCGGGGTAGCGCCGGATGAATTCCGCCGGGGCCTGCACGCCGGGCTTGTCGAGGCTGGAGGCGCTGTGGGGGGCGTTGAAGGGGAGGTAGACGAAGAACGGCCGGTCGCGGTGGGCGCGGATGAAGCGGACGGCCTCGCGGCGGAACAGGTCGGTCGCGTACTGGCCCACGTCTTCCTTGGTCCGCTGGTTCCCGCGGAACATCGAGGGGATGCCGTAGCGCTCGTGGGTGTAGTAATCGATGCCGTTGTTGCCGTGCCCGTAAAACTCGTCGAAGCCGCGCTGCAGCGGCAGGTAGCGGCGGGCCTGGCCCATGTCCCACTTGCCGAAGACGGCGGTCTTGTAACCGGCGCCCTGCAGGAGATTGCCGAGGGTGAGCTCGCGCGGGTCGAGGCCGAGGGTCATCTCGGGGGAGACCGCGTACTCGTCGGGCGTGAAGCGGTGACCGTAGTTCACGAGGTCGTTGCGGACCATGTCGTAGAGCCCGTGGCGCTGCGGGTAGCGGCCGGTGAGGAGGCTGCCGCGCGAGGGGGTACACGCGGGCCAGGTCACATAGAAACTTGTCCCGCGCACGCCCTCGCGGGCGAGGCGGTCGAGGTGCGGGGTGAGGATCGGCTTGCTCCCGATGATGCCGAGATCCGGGTAACCCTGGTCGTCGGCGAGGATCAGGACGATGTTCGGGGGCCGGGGCGTCGCGGCGGCCGCGAGGGCGGGCAGGAGCAGGGCGAGGCGGGCGAGCAGGCGGAACAGGAGGCGCATCGGCGGGGTGGGGGAGGGCCCGACCCCACCACGGAACCCGTGGAGCGTCGAACCGATTTCCCCGCCCCGCCGCCGCGGGCGGCCGTCGCCCGCCGGGCCGCTCAGAGCAGCCGGCCCGGCTCGTACTCGGCGGCGCCCTTGAAGCGGCGCGCGAGCGGGCGCACCTCACCGAGGAAGGCGTCGACCTGGTGCGGGGCGGCGCCGACAAAGCGGGCGTTGTCCGCGAGGATCGCCTGCAGGGCGCGTTTGCCGAGGCCGATGCGGCGGTCGCCCGCCAGCCGGGCGAAGAGGTCCGCCTCGCCCTCGCCGGTGCGGAGGGCGTGGGCCGCGGCCAGCGCGTGCTCCTTGATCGCCTCGTGGGCCGTCTCGCGGCCCGCCCCGCCCTTCACCGCCTCCATCAGGATCGTGGTGGTGGCGAGGAACGGCAGGTTGCGCTCGTTCTCGGCCGCGACCGCGGCGGGGAAGACCTGCAGCTGCCGCAGCACCGTGAGGTACGTCTCCAGGGCGCCGTCGACCGCAAAGCACGCGTCGGGCAACGCCACCCGGCGGACGACCGAGCAGGAGACGTCCCCCTCGTTCCACTGGTGGCCGGCGAGGGCGGCGGTCATCGCGACGTGGCCGCCGAGGATCGTCGAGAAGCCGCAGATGCGCTCGCAGTTCCGCGCGTTGACCTTGTGGGGCATCGCGGAGGAGCCGACCTGGCCCGGCTGGAACCCCTCGGTGAGCAGCCCCGCGCCGGCCATCAGCCGCAGCGTGGTGGCGGCGCTCGCCGCCGCGGCCGCCACCTGGTGGAGGGTGGTGACGACCTCGAAGTCGAGGCTCCGGGGATAGACCTGGCCGACGTTCTCGAGCGCGGCGCGGAACCCGAGGTGGCGGAGGACGCGCGCTTCCAATTGGTCCACCTTCCCGGTGTCCCCGCCGAGCAGCGTGAGCTGGTCGAGCTGGGTGCCGACGGCGCCCTTGAGACCGCGGACCGGGTAGCGCTCGATCAGTTCATCGAGGCGGGTGAAGGCGAGCAGCAGCTCCTGCCCGAACATCGCCAGCCGTTTCCCGAGGGTGGTCGGCTGGGCGGGCACGTTGTGGGTGCGGCCCGTGATCATCAGGTCGCGGTGCGCCTCAGCCTGGCGGCCGAGGGCGAGCAGGGCGGCGGCGGCCTTGAAGCGCACCAGCTGCAGCGCGCGGTGCACCTGAAGCTGCTCGACGTTCTCCGTGAGGTCGCGGCTGGTGAGCCCGAGGTGGATGAACTGCCGCTGGGCGAGGCCGGAGAACTCCTCGAGCCGCGCCTTGACGTCGTGGAGCGTCACCCGCTCGCGGGCGGCGATGGACTCGAGGTCGATCTGGTCGCGGACGCGTTCGTAGTCGCGGATCGCTTCCGACGGGATGGGCACGCCGAGGTCGCGCTGGGCCTTCATCACCGCGATCCAGAACGCGCGTTCGAGGCCGACGCGGCCGTGTTGGGACCACAGGTCGCGCATCGCGGGCGACGCGTAGCGCTCGGCGAGCACGTTCGGGATGGCCGCGGCGGCGGCGGTCGGGGGAGCGGGGGGAGCTTTCAAGACGGGACGGAGGAGCGTTGGGCCGGGGCGGCGGACTCGGGCAGGCAGCGGACCGCGAGGTCGCGGAGCACGGCCTCCTGCTCGTCGGGCCGGCGGATGATCTCGGCGAAGGCGTGGAGGAACTCCCGCTGGTTGTCGATCAGGCGGCGCAGGGAGGGCAGGCGTGCGCCGCCGGCGAGTTTCCCCACGTACCAGGGGTTCTGGCTGAAGAGGTTGAAGGAGCTTTTCTCGGTGGCGCCGGTGAAGTGGCGGCCGAACGCGGCGGCGGCGCGGGGCATCCCGTCGAGGCCGCGGGGTCCGAGGCGTACCTCGCCGGCGTCGAGCAGCGCGCGCACCTGCAGCAGGATGCGGTTGCGGTTTTGCAGGGCCGAGATCACGGGCCGGGCGTCGCCGCCGGCGAAGAAATGCCGCCCGAGCGCGGCGAGCGTCCAGCGGAGGTCCCCGCTGAAGAAGGCCTCGGCCGATTCGAAGAAATCGCCCTCCGCCGCGTTCGGGGTGAGTTCCGCGACGTGCGCCTCGGCGATCGCCTCGCCCTCGCCGGCGTACGCGGCCAGCTTGTGCACCTCCTCCACCAGCAGGCGCGTGTTCGCGCCCACCTTGGCGAGCAGCAGTTCCACCGCGCCGTCTTCGAAACGCGTCCCGAGACCCTGTGCCTCCGCCCGCGCCACCGCGGCGAGCGCCTCCCCCCCGGCCTCGCCGTCCCCGCCCACCAGCGTGAAGTCGGCCTGCTTCTCGCACCACTTCGGGAATGACCGGCGCCGGTCCACCGGGCTCGCGCTCACCAGCACCAGCGTCTCCTCCGGGTTCACCGCCGCCAGCACCTGCTGCAGGTCCTCGACCGCGTGCAGGGTTCCCTCCGCGCGGCCCGTCACGCTGTCGGCGAGGAAGTTGACGTCCTTGAGCCAGATCAGGCGTCGCCCGCCGAACATCGCGACGGTCTGGACGGCCTCGCGGAACCGGTTCACCGCCGACTCGACCTCGCCGACGTTGCCGGCGAAGCCGTTGACGACCTCGCGGGCGAACTCATCGGGCACTGCGCGGGCGAGGGCTTCGAAGCGTTCGCGCGCCAGGCGGCCGACGAGGAAATCGTCGGCGCCGCAGAGGAACGTGAAGGGCCGGGCGACCGCCATCCCGCGATGGGATGGAGGGCGGTGCGGGGCGCGAGCAAATTCGCGGTGGTCACCCCCGCGGCGGAGGGGTGGGGTGGCGCGGGAACCTGAACGGCGAATTCACGAGAAAAGGGTGGCGCGGCCCGCGGGGCGCCCCGAGTCTCCGCGGGCTGCTGCGATGCCGCCTCCTGCCGACTCCGCCCCTGCTGCGCCGGCCCCCTCTTGGGCGCGCGACCTCCTGCTGCTGGCCCTGCTGGCCGGGGCGCTGAACCTCCTCCTGCTGGGGCGGCTGCCCCTCGCGAACCCGGACGAGTCGCGCTACGCCGAGATCCCGCGGGAGATGTTGGCGCGCGACGACTGGGTGGTGCCGCACCTCAACGGCATCCCCTACTTCGAGAAGCCGCCGCTGGTCTACTGGACGGTGGGCCTGAGCCGGGTGCTGTTCGGCCCCGGGGAATTTGCCGCGCGGCTGACGCCCGCGCTGTTCGGCCTCGGGGGCGTGCTGCTCGCGTACGCGGCGGCCCGGCGCCTGTACGGGCGGCGGGCGGGTTGGTGCGCGGCGGCGGTGCTGGCGACGTGCCTGCTCCACTTCACGCTCTCGCGGGTGCTGCTGCTGGACATGCCGGTGGCGATGCTGATGGCGGCCGCGCTGGTCTGCTTCCTCGCCGGCGTGCACGAGCCGCCGGGTCCGCGCCGGCGGGCCCTGTTCCTCGCGCTCTACGCCGCCGCGGCCCTCGCCACGCTGGCCAAGGGCCTGATCGGCTTCCTCCTGCCCGGTGCGGTGATGTTCCTCTGGTTATTGCTGCTCGGGGAGTGGCGCCGCCTGCGTCCCCTGCACCTGCCCTCCGGGGCCGCCCTCTTCCTCCTGATCGCCGCGCCGTGGCACCTGCTGGCCGCGCAGCGCCACGACGGCTGGGCCCGGTTCTACTTCATCCGCGAGCATTGGGAACGGTTCACCACCGACACGCACCTCCGCGGGGAGCCGTGGTGGTTCTTCGGGGCGGTGCTCCTCGCGGGGCTGTTCCCCTGGGTCGGGTTCCTCTTCCCGGCGGTGCGGGCCGCCCTGGCCGGCGGCTGGGCGCGGCGGCGGGAGCACGCCGTAGGCTGGTTCCTCGTCCTCTGGGTCGCGTTCATCGTCCTCTTCTTCTCCCTCTCCCGCTCGAAACTCATCCCCTACATCCTGCCCGTCTACCCTGCGCTGGCCGTGCTGGTGGGCGGTTGGCTGGCCCGCCGCTGGGAGGCGGGGGACCCCGCCCCGCTTCGCCCCGGGCTCCGGGTCGGGGCCGCCGGCTACCTCCTGCTCGCGGTCGCGCTGGTGGTCCTCGCCTTCCGCCCCGGGCTGGTGCGGGGTGCCACGCAGGTCGCGGGGCTCGCGCCGCTGGCCCTGACCCTCGCGGCCGGCCTGGGTTTGGGCGCGGCGGCAATCGTGTGGGCGGCGGCGCGCCGGGGAGTGGCGGCGGGCGTGGGCACGCTCGGGGGCGTCACGGTCCTGTTCCTGGGCTCCGTCATCCTGGCCGCGCCGGTTTTCCAGCGGGCGGGGACGCGCGACCTCGCGGTGGCGGCCCGCGCCTTGGTGCGGCCCGCCGACGAGGTCTTTCACTACTGGGCCTTTTACCACGACTTCGTGTACTACTCCGGCCGCGAGGTCGGCCTGGTCAGCTACGTCGACGAGCTGCAGGTGCAGTTCCTCGACCCCGCGGAGCGCGCCCGGCGTTTCATCGACGAGGCGGAACTGCGGCGTCGCTGGGCCGGCCCCGGCCGCGTCTGGGTCGTGATCCGCCGCCGCGAGCTCGACCATCCGCAGTCCGCGTTTGCCGCCGGCGGCCTGACCTACCATACGCTCGCGGCCACGCCCGTGCACGCGCTCATCAGCAACCAGCCCTGAAATGGCCGCCCCCTTCCTGCCCCTCACCCGCCCGACCATCGACGAGGAGACCATCGCCGGCGTCGCGGACGTGCTGCGCTCCGGCTGGATCACCTCGGGGCCGAAGGTGCGCGAGTTCGAGGCGCAGCTCTCGGCCCGGTGCGGCGGGCGCCCGGTGCGCGCGTTCAACTCGGGCACCTGCACGATGGAGGTCGCGCTCCGCCTCGCGGGAATCGGCCCCGGCGACGAGGTCATCACCACGCCGCTGTCGTGGGTTGCCACCAGCAACGTGATTTTGGCCGTGGGGGCCCGGCCGGTGTTCGTCGATGTCGACCCGGTCACGCGGCTGATCGACCTGGATCGTGCCGCGGCGGCCGTCACGCCCGCGACGCGCGCCCTGCTGCCGGTGGACCTCGCGGGCCTGCCGGTGGACCGCGACCGCCTGCACGCCCTCGCGGCGCGGCACCGCCTGCGGGTGATCGAGGACGCGGCGCAGTCGCTCGGCAGCACGTGGGCGGGGCGCGCGGTCGGGGCGGCGGGCGACTTCGTCTCCTTCAGCTTCCACCCCAACAAGAACGTCACGACCATCGAGGGCGGCGCGCTGGTGCTCAACGACGAGCGCGAGGCGAAGCTCGCCGAGCAGTACCGGCTGCAGGGCGTGGTGCGGAGCGGCCTCGACGGGATGGAGGTGGAGGTCGTTGGCGGGAAATTCAACCTCACCGACGTCGCGGCCCGCGTGGGCCTCGGGCAGCTGCCGCGGCTGGAGGAGTTCAACGGGCGGCGGCGCGCCCTCGCCCGCCGTTACCTGGAGCTGCTGGATACGCCCGAGTTGCGCGACCTCGGCCTCGGCCTGCCGCCGGCGGATTTCACCCAGACCAACTGGCACATGTTCCAGGTGGAGCTGCCGCTGGCGCGCCTGACCGTGGACCGTGCCGGCGTGATGGCGGCCCTGCAGGCGGTTGGGATCGGCTCGGGCGTGCACTACCCCGCGATCCACCTGTTCGCCGTCTACCGGCGGCTCGGCTGGAAGGCGGGGGATTTCCCGCTCGCGGAGCGGCTCGGGCGCTCCCTGCTCACGCTCCCGCTGTTCCCGACGATGACCGACGCCGACGTGGAACGCGTCGCGGCGGAGCTGACCAAGATCCTGCGCGCCCACCGCCGCTGAACCCCGCCGTCGCCGTGCCCGCCGCCGCCTCCGCTCCCGAGCTCTCCGTCGTCATCCCCGTCTACAACGAGGAGCTCAACCTCCCCGTGCTCTTCGCGCGGCTGTACCCGGTGCTCGATGCCCTGGGCCGGACGTACGAGGTGCTCTTCACCAACGACGGCAGCGCGGACGGCTCGCTGGCGCTCCTGCGCGCGCAGCACGCGGCCCGGCCGGACGTCACGCGCGTCATCGATTTCAACGCCAACTACGGCCAGCACATGGCGATCATGGCGGCGTTCGAGCGGGTGCGCGGCACGGTGGTGGTGACGCTCGACGCCGACCTGCAGAATCCGCCGGAGGAAATCCCGCGGCTGCTGGAGCGGATCGACGCCGGCCACGACTACGTCGGCGGCTACCGGCTGGACCGGCAGGACTCGTGGTTCCGCACCTGGGCCTCGCGGGTGGTCAACTTCGTGCGCGAGCGGACCACCAGCATCCGGATGACCGACCAGGGGTGCATGCTGCGGGCGTACCGGCGCGGCATCGTGGAGGCGATCGTGCGCAGCGGGGCGATCAACACCTTCATCCCGGCGCTCGCCTACAGCTTTGCCGCGCGGCCGGCGGAGGTCGGCGTGCGGCACGAGGAGCGCCACGCGGGGGTTTCCAACTACTCGTTCTACCGGCTGGTGCGGTTGAACTTCGACCTCATCACCGGCTTCTCCCTGGCCCCGCTGCAGATCTTCACGATGTTCGCGCTCTGCAGCGCCGCCGGCAGCTTCCTGCTCGTGCTCATCCTGGCCGGGCGCCGCATCTTCCTCGGCCCCGAGGAGGGCGGGCTGTTCACGCTCTTCGGCATCCTGTTCTTCCTCATCAGCGTCACGATGGTCGGCATCGGCCTGATCGGGGAATACGTCGGCCGCACCTACCAGGTGGTGCGCGCGCGCCAGCGCTACCACGTGCGCGAGGAGCTCGGCACCCCCACCGCGGAATCCGCCCCGCCGGTTGCGCCGGACCTGCGGAGCGCTTAATTGCGGGAGAGACGCCGCCCTTTCGCGGCGCCCCGTCCGCCTCCCGGCCGGGCCGGGGGTGACGGGTCCTTTTCCGGCCCGGCATCATAGGAGCACACATATCATGACCATGCTGACACGCTGGGATCCGTTCCGGGAGCTCGAGGACATGCACAACCGCCTGTCCACGTTCTTCAACCGCGCCCCCGCCCGCGCCGGTTGGGGCGACGGAGGGGAATCGCTGGCCCTGGCCGACTGGTCGCCCGCGGTGGACATCACCGAGGACGACAAGGAGTACCTGATCAAGGCCGAGCTGCCCGAGATGAAGAAGGAGGAGGTGAAGGTGACCGTGGAGAACGGCGTCCTCACCATCTCCGGCGAGCGCAAGCTCGAGGAGGAGAAGAAGGGCCGCCGCTTCCACCGCGTCGAGCGCGCCTACGGGGCCTTCGAGCGCAGCTTCTCGCTGCCCGAGGACGCCACGGCGACCGACGTGAAGGCGGAATTCGTCGAAGGGGTGCTGCGGGTGCATCTGCCCAAGGTCCCCGCCGCGAAGCCGAAGTCGCTCGAGGTCAAGGTGACCTGAGCGGCCCGTACCCCGGGGTGGCACCGGCCCGCCGGTCGCCACCCCGCCGGTATCGGCGCGCTTCAGGGTGCGCCCACCGCGAGGGTCCGCACCGTCCGACCCTCGGCGACCTGGTCGCCCGGATACACGATCACCGGCTCGCCCTCGCGCAGGCCGTCGACGACCTCGGTCCGCAGGCCGTTGCTCCGGCCCGCCGTGATCGTCCGCAGCCGTGCGCGTCCGTCCGCGACCACGTAGGCCTGCGTCGCGCCCTGGCGCCGGAAGAGCGCTCCGGCCGGCACCTGCAGGACGGCCGGGCCTTCCCAGACCACGATGCGCGCCTCGACGCGGTAGCTGTCGCCCAGGGTGGGCCGCCGCTCCGGCGGATCGCTCAGGTCCGCGATCACGTAGACGCGCTGCTCCTCCACGCCGAGGGCGGAGATCTTGGTGAAGGCGGAGGGTTCGACGAGGCGGACGCGGGCGGCGAGCGGCTCCGGGCCGCCCCATTGTTCGAGGATGACACGGGCGCCGGGCCGCACGGCCACGCCGTCGCGCGAGAGCACCTCGATGCGCACCTCCAGGTCGGTGGGATCGCCCACCTCGAGCAGCGGAAACCCGGCGGGAACGACGCGGGAGCTCTCCTGGAACACGCGGAGGAGGCGGCCGCTGACGGGGGCGGTGATGACCAGCGGGGCGGGCGGGGCCCCGGGGGTGCCGCGGGCGGCGACGGCCTCGGCCTGCTGCAGCTCGAAGGCGGCGACCTGCCCCGCGAACTCCGCGGCACGGAGGTCCTGCGTGGCGGCTTCGGCGCGGAGCTGCACGGCGTCCAGCTCCTGCGCGGAGATCACGCGGTCCGCGCGGAGCCGGCGGGACCGTTCCAGCTCGGTCGTCGCGAGGCGGGCCGCGGCGGCGGCCCGGTCGCGCTGCGCGAGGGCGGCCTCGCGCGCGGCGCCGGCGGCGCGGACGCGGGCCTCGGCCTGCGCCTGCAGGCGGGAATCCAGGAAGTCACCGGCTGCGGCCTCGATCACGGCGAGCACCGTCTGCCCGGCGGTGACCTCGGCGCCGGCCTTCCAGTCGATGCGGCGGAGCAGGCCGCCGACCGGGCTGGTGACCACGTGGCGGTGGCGGACGCGCGTCATCCCCTCGTCATCCACCGTGACCACGAGGGGACCGCGGGTGACGGTGGCCGCCTCGACGGGCAGGGGGCGGGGCCAGAGTCCGGCGGTGATGAGCCCGGCGAGGACGGCGAGCCCGATCCAGGGCAGCGCGCGGCGCCCGGTGGAGGGGCGGGCGGGGGCTGGGCGAGTGGGGGAGGGCATCGGCGGCACGGGAGAAGAAGGAGCGGGTGGGCGGTTAATCAATCGCCTTCAGGGCGGCGGCGAGGTTGAGCCCGGCGACCTTGCGGGCGGCGAGGAGGGCGGAGGCGATGGAGGCGGTGGCGACCACCAGCACCGCGAAGGCGTAGTTCGCCGGCGTGAGGATGAGCGGCAGGCGCACCGTCTCGGTGTTGACGGTCGTGAGGATCGCGCGGGCCAGGCCGGAGCCGAGGAGGAGCCCGAGCGGCAGGGCGGCGAGGGTCAGCACCACGAGTTCCCCGACGAGCACCCCGGCGACCTCGCGGCGGGTGAACCCGAGCACGCGCAGGGTGGCGAGCTCCCGGGCGCGTTCGGAGAGGGAGATGCGGGCGCTGTTGTAGATGATCCCGGCCGCGACGATCGTGGCGAACACCAGGTAGATCCGCTGGAGCAGCCCGATGCTCTCCGCGGTGGTGCGGCGGAATCCGTCGCGCAGCGCGTCCTTGATCACGCAGCCGGCGAGGCGCGGCGTGGCCTTGACCGCGGCCACGAACTCGCCCCAGCGGGCGCGGTCGACGACGACGTGGGCCCCGCTGATGCGGTCGCCCTCGAGCAGGAGCCGGTTGAGCGCGTGCCGCTCGATGTAGGCGGCCGTGCCCGCGAAGTCCTCGGCGAGGGCGGCGACCGGCACGGCCACCTCGCGGGCGCGTCCCTCGAGGACGCGGGCGATGACCTCGTCGCCGGGGCGCACGCCGAGGACCTCGGCGAGCTTGGCGGAGAGGATGATCCCGTGTTCCGGCAGGCGCAGCTGCCGGGAGCGGGCGTCGATCACGCGGCTCAGCGTGCCCTCGGCGGGCAGGCCCTGGAGCAGGAGCCGCCGGGTGACGGGGCCGGCGCGGAGTTCGATGGGCACGAAGCGGAAGGGCTCGGCCCAGACGGCGCCGGGCAGGTGGCGGAAGTCGGCGAGGGCGCGCGCGGCCTGGGGTTCCGCGAGGGACAGGGTGACCGTCTGCCGCTGGATCACGTCCCACTGGAAGTCGATCACGTGGGCGATGCCGTCGCGGAACGAGTTCGGCACGATCAAAATCCCGGTCGCGAGGGCGAGGGCGAGGCAGGTGAGGGCGCTGCGGCCGGGGCGGCGCTCGAGGTTGCGCAGCGCCATCCGGAGCGGGGTGCCGCACCAGCGGCCGAGGCCGAGGCGCTCGACCAGCGAGGGGCCGAAGCGCGCGGGCGCTTCGGGGCGCATCGCCTCCGCCGGGGGGAGTCGGACCGCGCGGCGCACGGCCCCCGCCACCCCGAGGAGGGCGGCGAGGGCGCTGACGATGGCCGCGGCGGCCAGCACCCGCGTGTCGACGAGGAACTCGAGCCGCGGGAAGCGGAAGAACAGGTGGTACATGTCGACGAGGGCGCCGCCGAGGGCGATCCCGCCGAGGGCCCCGAGGCCCACGCCCACGGTCACGATCGCGAGGGCGAAGCGGAGGTAGTGCGCGCCCACCTGGCGGTTGCTGAACCCGCAGGCCTTGAGCATCGCGATCTGCTCCCGCTGCAGCGCCACCTGGCGGCTCATCACCGAGTGGGTCATGAACGCGGCCACCCCGAGGAACACGAGTGGGAAGGCCACCGAGAGCCCCTGCAGCACCCGCAGCTCGTCGTCGACGCGCCGGTCCGACGGGTGGTCGGTGCGGCCGTGGGCGCCGCGGCCGCCGTAGGGGGCGAGCACGCGGTCGACGGCGGCGATGACCTCCCGTTCCCGCGCGCCGGGGGCGAGGGTGAGGGCGACGGCGTTGAAGGCGCCGTACATCTGGAAGGCCGTCGCGAGCTCGCGGTAGGGCATCCAGAAGACGCCGTAGGTGCGGTTGTCGGGCAGGGCCGCGCCGGGCGGGGCCTCGAACACGAATTCCGGCGAGAGCACGATGCCGGTGAGGCGGAAGGACTGGCGCGCGCCGTTCAGCACCGCCGCGAGGCCGTCGCCCGGCCGCAGGCCGTGGGCCTCGGCAAACGCTTCGCCGACCGCCAGCTCACCGACCGCGGTCCCTCCGGCCGGAAGGCGCCCGTGGCGCACGTGCAGGCGGTTCAGCACCGCCTCGCCGCGTTCGGGGAGCGAGTTGAGCAGGCCCACCGCCGGCTCCGCCAGCCCCGGCACGTCGAGGCTCACCTGGATCGCGATGCTGGTCTGCACCGTCGCCACGCCGGGGATCGCGGCCAGCTCCGCCTGCACCGCGTCCGGCGCGCGCTTCAGCCGCGCGAACACCTCCGCGAAACGGTGCGCCCGGTAGTAATCATCCCGCGTCGTCCCGAGCGAGAGCATCAGCGACCGCGTCATGATCATCATCGCCAGCCCGCACGACATCACCAGCGCCACGGCGAGGGCCTGGGACTTCACCGCGCGGAGGTCGCGCAGGAGTTTGCGGTCGAGCATCCCCATTTGGGCGGGGTCCTACCAGGCGAGCGAACGCACGGCGGCGCGGCGTTCGTTGGCCCGCCCGCCCACGATCCGGCCGTCCGAGAGCGTCAGGACGCGGTCGGCCATCCCGGCGATGACCGCGTTGTGGGTGATGATGACGGTGAGGGTGCCGAGCTCGCGGTTGATGCGCTCGATGGCCTCGAGCACGGTCATTCCGGTGCGGAGGTCGAGGGCACCGGTGGGCTCGTCGCAGAGGAGGACCGCGGGTCGCTTGGCGATGGCGCGGGCGATGGCGACGCGCTGCTGTTCGCCGCCGGAGAGTTGGGCGGGGAAGTGGTCCATCCGGTCCCCGAGGCCCACCAGCGCGAGGGCCTCCTCGGGGCGCATCGGGTTGGTGCAGATCTCGGTGATGAGGGCGACGTTTTCGCGGGCGGTGAGGCTCGGGATCAGGTTGTAGGACTGGAAGACGAAGCCGACGGCGGTGCGGCGGAAGCGGGTGAGCGCGGCCTCGTCGCAGGTGCCGAGGTCCTCGCCGAGGTAATGCAGCGTCCCGGCCGTGGGCTGATCGAGCCCGCCGAGCTGGTTGAGCAGGGTCGATTTGCCGCTGCCGGAGGCGCCGAGAAGGACGACCAGCTCGCCCGCGTGGAGGTCGAGGTCGATGCCGTCGAGGGCGTGCACCTCGGCTTCGCCGTCGCCGTAGACGCGGGTGAGGGCCCGGGCGACAAAGACCGGCGGGCGGCCGGGGCTCGCGGGGGGCGGAAGTTCGGGCGGTGGCATCGGCGACGGGAGGGCAGGGAACGCGGGTTGCCCGGGACCCGCAACCGGCAAAGCGTGCGACGCGCTGCGGGTGGGCGCGGCGAAGGATCCAGCCGGACTCATGCAAGTGGCGGGTGAGCCGCGGGGCATCCCAGCCAGCGGCATGCGTCCGGCTCCGGAGCAGGGCCACAAAAGGCGCAAAAGGGTGCGAGTCGCGGTCGAGGCCGTGCGTGGCGTCCCTAGACGCCGCGGGGCCAAGGTGCGGGAGCCACCGAGGCGGGGGTTCGAGCCGAAGCGCTTCCGACCGCGCAGCTGGGCCCGAAGACCTTGTGCCTTGGTCCGGAGCCCTCTCCTCCGAGGCGCTCGCCCTGAACCCTCCGCGGCGTCGATGGACGCCACCTTGAGCCTGATCCGGGCCCGGAGCCCTTTGTGCCTTTTGTGGCTACACTCCGGCCTTAAGCACTGTGGGGTCCGCTGTTCCGCCGACGGAATCGTCGGTCATCATGCTCATCCCCTCGATGACGCGAGCCGGAGCGCTTTGGGGCGACCACCCGGTTGAAGGAAATAGGCCGGCTTAAGGTGCGGCGGGGCGCAGCGCGTCGAAGACGCGGTCAAGCGGCGCGGCCGGCGGGAGAAAGTCGGCGGGGGCGCGGTCCTTGAATTCCGCGGCGATCTCCCGCGCGCGCCGTTCGCCGGTCTCGATCCAACGCGGGTACGCCTTGATCTGTTCGCGCAGCTGCCGCTCGGCCTCGGCGTGGACGCCACGTTCCCGGGCGACGATCAGCCAGCCGAGCGCCTCGGCGTAGTTGCGGCGCACGCCGGTGCCGTTGGCGTGGGCAGCCCCGAGGTTGAAGAAGGCCTCGGCCTCGCCGGCGGCGGCGGCGGCGCGGAAGTAGGCCAGGGCGCGGCCCGGATCGCGGGCGGCCCCCCCTTCGCCCCGCGTCAGGAGCATCCCCAGCCGGAAGGCGGCCCCGCCCTGCCCCTGCCGGGCCGCGCGCTCCAGCAGCGCGAGCCCGCGCGCCTCGTCCTTGGGCACGCCGTCACCGCGGACCAGCAACTCGCCGAGATGGGCTAGGGCGCGCGGTTCTCCCTTGGCGGCGGCGGCCTCCAGCTCCGCGAGATCGGCCCAGGTGCCGCCCGCGCCGCCGGTGCGCGAGACGAGCACGGGCGCCGAATCGGCGGCGGCGGCGGGGCTGGCGGCGGCGGTGACCAGGAGGAGAATCAGGGATAGCTTCATGGTTCGGGTAGTGGGGCGTTAAGACCGCGGGAATGGCAGTGGGTTGCAGTCGCCGGCGCCTGGGGAGGTCTCCGCCGGGGGCGCCGGCCGCAAACGAATTCCATCCGCTGCCAAGGGGTCAGGTCCGGAACCCGGACAACCCGGCTCCGAGGAGACGGCGGGGAATAAGCCTGTCGGGAAAGGTCGGGTCCG
>JBMTAG010000037.1:0-31380 GCA_049428505.1 Opitutaceae bacterium
CCGCGGCGCTCAAGGAGAATCCGTCCCGGGAACGGGCTTACGCCCCGCGGAAGCGGCTGCCGTCCATCATCGCGCGGGCCTCGGCGACGACCGCGGCGCGCAGCTCCGGCGGCTCGACCACCAGGCAGTCCCCCCCGAAGCCCAACACCCAGCGCGTCACGTCGTGCAGGTCGCTCAACCGGAAGCTGACCTCCGCCTCGCCGGCCGGGCGCTCGGTGACCTGCTGCGTCGCGTGCCAGTGGCGCTCCCGCACGTGATGGGCCGCGTCCGCATTGAGCCGCAGCCGCACCACGATCTCGCCGCGCCCGGTCCACACCCCGAAGGAGGTGCCGAGGTGGCTGGCCACGTCGAACTTCACCGGCCGCGCGATGGTCGCCGCCGCGATCCGCGGCCCGCTCAGGCGCGCCAGGATGTAGGTCTGGACGGCGTCCTTCTCCAGGTCCCGCGCCACCAGCACCCAACGGGCATCCACGCAGGCCAGGTGGTAGGGCGCGAGGCGCCGGGGTGTCGCGGCCGGCCGCCCCTTGGCCTGGTAAAGCGCCTGCAACTCCCGCCGCTGCAGCAGGGCGGTGACGACCGCCTTGAACACCTTCGGGTCCGCGACGCCGGCGCCCGGGGTGCGGACGCTCAGATACTCCCCCAGGTTGCCCTCGAGGCTTAGCCCGTGCTCCGTCAGCAACCCGCCGAAAAGCTTGTCGTGGGCGCTCGCCAGCTGGTCCGCGAAGTTGACCCCGCGGAATACCGCCAGCGCCTGCCGCGCCACCGACAGCGCGATGCGTTCCTCCTGGCTCAGGTTGTGCCCGGCGGGGAACGGCACGTCCGGACCGGGATAGGAATAGGACTTCTCCTGCGCATCGTACTCGACCGGCAGCCCGAGCTGGTCGCGCATGTAGGTCAGGTCGCGGTGGACCGTCTTGGCACTGAAGCCGAGCCGCGCGGCGAGCGTCGCGCAATTCAGGCGCTGGCCGGGCGCCGCGCCCTGGCAGAGGACCTGGTGGATCTCCAGCATCCGCGCGAGGGCGGGCCGGTTCGGACTGTGGCCAGGCAGCGCGGGACCGCTCCGGCGGGCGCCGGCGGCGACGGGAACGGCGGAACGGGGGCGAAGGGGCATCGGGAAGAAGGGTGTCAGACAGCCCGATGTCCAAGATGCGACGGTGCGCAAGCGCGAACCCGCCCGCCGCGGTTTTTTCCGGCCGCCGCCGACCCCGGCCCGCCATTGACCGGGATCACCTGCGAAACTCTCGCCGCGCCGATGCCGTACCTTGCCCACCCACCCCTCCAGCGTCTCATCGCCACGCTGCCGGTCGACGACCACTCCACCGAGGTCGCGGCCCAGCCGTGGCGGGAACCCTGCGCGCGGGCGGGTCAGGTCGGGCTGCACGACGCGATGTTCGCCGGCCGGACCGCCATCCGGACCCCCCGCGGCTGGCTCCGCCAGCCCGACGCCGCGCCCGAGCTCCGGGTCTTCGGCGCCCTGCTCAGCGGGCGCCTCCGGCCGGGCGCCCACCCGTGGCTGGCGCGCTTGCCCGCCATCACCGCGGCCGCCCTCCCCCCGGCCCCGTCGTGGGAGGAGTATTCCCGCCGCCTCGCCGCCGCCGGCCTCGCGGGCCTCGCCGCCACCTCGCGGCTGGCGCATTTCCTCGGGCACGAGCTCGACGGCCGCCCCGCCCTGATCCTCGACGCCCGCATCCGCCGCGTCTGCGGCGGCCACCGCTGGACGGAACTGGCGGAGCTCAGGGAGTTGGCCGGGCCCACGGCGGCGCGGCGCTACCCGGACTACGTACGCCTGCTCCACCGGATCGCCGCCGCGGGCGGCTACCGCGCGGACCAGCTCGAATTCTTCCTCGCGGAACTCGGCGACGCCTTCTGAACCCGCGGCTCCGCCCCATCACCCTTATGGCCAAACATAATGCCGGAGATATCCTCACCTGCGACTGGAACCCGGTGGTCGGCTGCGCGCGCTTCTCGGCGGGCTGCCGGCACTGCTGGTGGTTGGACGGCGTGATGCCTTGGCAAAAGCGGCTCGGCAACCTGCCCGCCGGCCTCGTCGAGGGCGTGCCCGCGGTCCTCGACACCCGGCTGGATCCGGCCCAACTCCGGCCGAAGCGGGGCCTCGTCGGGGTGGTGCAGCACGGCGACCTGTTCTGGGACGCCGTGCCGGACGCCGTCATCCACCGGGTCCTCGACGTGGTCGACCAGGTGGCCGGCGAACGCGCCGAGCGGAACCGGCGGCGGGCGGACCGCGGCCGGGAGCCGGACGAGACCAAGTATGTGCTCTGGACCAAGCGCGCCCGCCGGCTGGCGGATTTCCTCTTGGCCCGATACCCCGCGGGCGTGCCCTCGCACCTCGCGTGCGGCGTGTCCGTGGAGAACCAGGCGCTGGCCGACGAGCGGCTGCCGCACCTAATGCGGCTTCGCGGCCACCGGCTGGTGATGATCGAGCCGATGCTGGGCCCGGTGGACCTGACGGCGTTTCCGGACGTGTCGTGGGTGGTGCTGGGCAGCGAGACGGGCGCGGACGGGCCGCGGCCAATGCCGCTCGACTGGGCGCGGGCGGTGCGCGACTGGGCTCAGGCCCGGGGCATTCCGTTTTTCCTGAAGCAGGTCGGCCCCGACCATCGCCGCCCCGAACGCCGGCTCGACGGCCGCACGTGGGACGAGTTTCCGCTCGGTTTCCGGAAATAGCGGGGCGTCAGCCTGCCGGGAAAACGCGCCCGCTCCCTCCGACCCAGGCCCCCGCCCGGCCCACGCCTTGACGCCGGGCCCGGGCCGGGCGACCTGTCCGGAAAATGGACGCCTCCGCCCTGCTCGCCCCCGCCCACGCGGCCGCGACCCTCTTCATGGCCGGGCTCATCTGGTTCGTGCAGATCGTCCACTACCCGCTCCTCCGCCGCCTCGGCACGACCGACGCCGCCGCCTACGCCCGGGAGCACGCCCGGCGCACAGGCTGGGTCGTCGGACCGGTGATGCTCGCGGAACTCGCCCTCGCCCTGACCCTCGCGGTGCGCGGCGGCCCGGCCGCCTGGGTGGCCTTGGCGCTGCTCGGCGTCATCTGGGCCTCGACCGCGTGGATCCAGGTGCCCCTGCACCGGCGGCTCGCCGTCGCTCCCGACCCCGCCGCCGTCGCACGCCTGGTCCGCACGAACTGGATCCGCACCGGCGCCTGGACCCTCCGCGCCCCACTCGCCGTCGCGCTGGCCGCCGGCTAGCGCCGCGCCTCACCGGGCCTTGGCCTTCTTCGTCCGGCGCGTCGCCGCCGGCGCCGCGGACGCACCGGATCCGAAGGCCTGCAGCTCCGCCAGCGAGACGCGCGCCACCTCCATGTCCTCCTTGTTGATGGAATAGATCACCCAGAGGTGCTCCCCGACGATGACGCTGTGCGGGTACTGGAAGCCGTTCGCGCCCTTGGCGGCGCCCTCGTGGCGCTGCGGCGGCGCGAGGAAACGCAGGACCGCCATCCGGTCGAACACGAGCCCGTCCCGCGAAAGCGAAATCGCGAGCAGCGCGCGGCCACCCTGGCGCGCCGGGATCGGGAGCGGATTGTTGATCACGTAATACTGGCCATCGGGCAGCCGCCCGGCGTTCGCCCGCGCACCGGAATCCGGGAAGTTGGTCCGGGTCGGCACCGTCCACGTGCGCCCGTCGTCCATGGAGAACGCCGCGTAATGACGCCGGGGCCGGGACTCCTCGATCTCGGCCCGGGTGCGCGCGTGGATCGTACCCTGGTCACGGTACAGGCGCACCCAGGTGCCGTCGTCGAGCCGCCACGGCGGCGTCGGCTCCGTCATCCGGTGCGCGTCCGCCGAGTCCGGGTGCTCCCGGGGCCCGAACAGCAACTGCGGCAGGTGCGCCGGCTGGGCGAAGTGGTGCCGGATCGCCGCCACGAGCGCCGGATCCCCGGACGGGTGGGCGGGATAGCCGGGTTCCGGGGCGGGCGGCGGGGTCTCGAGCCAGAAGACGGGGCCGAGCGAGCCGTCCGCCTGCACCTCGCGGGCGAGGAAACCGAGGCGCGCGCGGGAAACCTCGTTGAACCGGAGCACCGGGGCCTGGAGGGCACGGTCGACGCAGGTCACGGCGTAGAGCCGGCCGTTGATCTCGGCAAAGCCCTGCGCGGTCTGGAAGGGGTTGGGCTGAAGGGTCGCGGAGGCCGGCACGTTGTCGGCCAGCGGGGGAAAAAGCGGGCGCTGCGCCGACCACGTGGCGCCGCCGTCCGTGGAGAAGCGAAACACGCCGTGCTGGCCGGAGGTGTTCTCGTCCCGCGCCTGCGAGTCCCAGCAGGCAAAGAGCACGCCCCGGTGGTAGGCGAGGTAGCCGTGGAGGTTGAACGTCCCGCTCTCGGGCGTGGCGCGGAGCAGGAGGGTGGTCCGCACGTCCCGCAAGGCTTCGTAGCGGTAGTCGGGCGCGTCGTGGACGGTCCACCGGACCACCGGCGGGTTGGCGGCGGGCGCGGCCGTCAGGCCGAGCAGGGCAGCGCAAAGCACCGGGCCGAGGAGCCTCATCGGACCGGATCAGCCGAGCGCGAGCGGGCCGGCCGAGCAGAACTCGGGCTTGCCGAAGGTCGGAATCCGGTGGCCGAAGCCGTGCGCCAGCGACAGCAGCAGGCGATTGTGCGGCACCTTGTCGAACTCCAGCGCCCGGCCCATCCGGAACCCGGCCCCGCCGCCCAGCAGCACGAACGGGATGTTGTCCAGGGTGTGGCTGTTGCCCTTGCCCAGCTCGTTCGTCCACACGATCAGGGTATGGTCCAGCAGCGAACCCTCCCCGCCTGGTTCCGGCGTCGCCGCCAGCCGGTCGGCCAGGTACCGCACCTCGCCCGCGAACCACGTGTTGATGCGGATCAGCTTCTCCTGCGCGGCCGCGTCCGTGTCAGGCTCATGGGACAGCGCGTGATGGCCGTCGGAAATGGACAGCCAGTTCATCCGCGCGCTGCCGACCGACTTGGTGTACTGCAGGGTGGCGACGCGCGCCATGTCGTTGACGAAGCAGTTTACCATCAGGTCGACCTGCATCCGGCTCAGGCGGGGGACGTTGTCGTTCTGATCCGCCACCCCGGCCTCGAGGGTCGGCGGGCCGGCGCGCAGCGCCACCCCGGCCCCATCGGCGGTCTCGCGCTCCAGCCGGCGCAGGAGCGTCTCGTGCTCCTCCAGCACCCGGCGGTCCTCGGGGCTGACCATCCGGCGCACCTTCGCGAGGTCGGCCTGCAGCGGGTCGAGCACGCTCCGCAGGTGCGCGCGGTCGCGCATCCCGCCATAAAGCTTCTCGAACATCTGGTACGGGTCGGACGTGGGCGCGACCGGCTGGCCCGGCCCCGCATAGGACATCCGCGTCCACGGATCGGCCCGGTCCTGCACGCCCACGCCAAACTCCAGCGAACCGAAGCGGGTGCGCGTCTCGGCCCGGCTCTGCAGGAAGTTGCGGATTTCCTGGTCGATGGAGATGCCGCCCGCCCACCCCGCCGGGATCGACTTGCCCCCGCCCTGGATGTTGCCCGGCAGGAGCTCGATGCCCGTCAGCAGGCAACTCATCCCGCGCATATGGCCATCGCCGTCGCCGCGGACCCGGTTCGAGACGCCGCGCACCGTGAGCAGGCGATCCCGGTGCGGCGCGAGGGGCTCGAGGATCCGCTTGAGCCCGAAGTCGGTCCCCGGCCGGTCCGGCCAGAACTCCGTGGGAATGGTGCCGTTCGGGGAAAAGACGATCACCAGCCGCTGGCGCGGGCGCGCGGGCGCCGCGAGGCCGAGGCTCGGCAAGCCGTGGATCAGGGGCCACAACGCCGCCGGCAGGCCGGCGCGACGGAGGAAAGAGCGGCGGAGGATGGGGTTCATCGGGCGGCGAGGGGCGGGGGTTCCAGACCGTGGAGGGCGGCGAGGGTGGAAATCCGGACCATCAATTGACGGAGATCGTGGCCGGAAGCGACCCAGGAATCGCGCAGGTCCGCCAGGACCCCCGGACCGTGCGCGATCGCCGGCTGCTTCACGAGGTGGTGGAACAGCTGCTCGACGAACGCCTCGAGCGAGGGCGGGTGCGCCAGCGCGAACTCGGCCACGTCCCGCGCGCCGCCGAACCGCACCGCCCGGCCATCATCCGCCACGTAGTCGCTCGCCGCGTCGACCGGCCGGCCATCCGCCTCCCGGCGGAAACGCCCCGTCGCGTCGTACCATTCGAGGCTGAACCCGAGCGGATTGATGACGGCGTGGCAGCCCTGGCAGTTCTCGGCCCGCGTCAGCTTCTCCACCTTCTCCCGCATCGTCATCCCGGGCGCAAACTCCGCGTCGTTGAAGGCCACGGCGACCTGCGGCGAGCGGAGGGAACGGCCGACGATGCCCCGGGTGAGGAACACCCCGCGCAGGATCGGCGAGCTCGACCGCGGGTGGGAGAGCGCCGCAAGCAGGTAAGGATGCGTCAGGACGCCGCTGCGCTCGCCGGGCGGCGCGGCCACCCGCGCGAAGCCGTCGCCGGCCGGCGCCGGCCAGCCGTAGTACCCGGCCACGCGCGCGTTGGCGAACACGTGGCCCGCGCGGAGAAGCTCCCGGAAGTCGCCCGTGCCATCCCACGCGATGTCGTCCAGGAAGAGCCGCAGGGAGGTCCGCAGGTCCTCCGCCAATTCGGGCGTGAAGCCGGGGAAATGCGCGGGGTCGGGCGGCAGGCTCTCCACGAAGCGCAGCTGCAGCCAGTGCTCGAAAAACCCCCTCAGTTTCGCGCGCGCCCGCGGGTCGCCCAGCATCCGGGTCGCCTGCGCCGCCACCTGCTCCCGCGTCGTCAGGCCTCCTCCGGCCGCCGCGGCCGCCAGCGCTGCGTCAGGCACCGAGTCCCACAGGCTGAGCGCCAGGCGCCCCGCCACCCGCGCTCCGGGCGCCTCGGGCGCGGGCAGGTCGGGATACAGGAAACGCGGCGACTTGAGGGCGAACAGCACCACCCGCCGCAACCCCGTCTCCGGATCCGGGGCGCCACGGAACGCCGCCGCGACGTGCGCCTCGCGCTCCTCCGCGGTGAGCGGCCGGCGGAAGGCTCCCGCCAGGAATCGCGCCGCCAGGGCCTCGATCCGTCCCGCCCGGCCCGCCTCGCCCGGCCGCGTGCCTGCCAGGCGGTCGATCCGCCGCCCGACATGCGCGGCGACCTCGAACGCGGCGCGCGTCGTCGCCTCGTCCCACTCCGCGGAGACGGAAAGTCCCCGCTCGTAGCCGTGGCTGCCGTCGTCGGGCGGAAAACGTGTGGTGACCACGAACGTGGGCCGCGCCGGCGCCGGCGAAAGCAGGCGCGCGGGCACCGGCCGCTCCGTGCCCCGCGGGGGCTTCCAGCGCAGGGCGATCGCCGGCGGCGGCGCGCCGGGCTTCTCCGGCAACGCCCAATAATCGATGGCCACGGGATAACGCCGGCCCGCCAGCAGCCGCACGGTCACGCGGTGGTCGGGCCGCGTCGGGTTGGACACGTTCACGTCGAGGCTGGCGTCGGCGACCAAGCCCGGCTCGGCGTTGATCCAGAAACGGACCGTGTTGGGGGTTCGGACGATGAATTCGTGCTCGCCGGTCTCCTCCGCCAGCAGCGAGCCGCGCCATTGCACCGAGAACTCCGCCGCACCGGCGCGCGCGAGGGCCGGCGAACCCGGGGTGAACGCGAAGTCGACCCCCGGATCGACCCCCCGGTGGCCTGCCTTGGCGGCGTCGAACCGCCCCCGCTGCGCCACGGGGTAGTAGACGGCGGAAAGCCCCCCGGTGGCCGGGGCGGGTGGGGTCGGCGCGGCGGACGCGGCCGCCAGTCCCCCCAGGAGGTCCGCGACCGAGATCGCGTATTGCGCGTTGGTCAGGTGCTGGAGCTGGCGCCGGGGAGGATTGAGCCGCGCCTGCGCCGCCGGGGAATAGAAGGCCTCGAAAATGTAGGCCGAGACCGCCTGCGCCTCCGCGGGCGAAAGGGTCTCCGGCGCGTCGTCGGGCATGTTGAGCGCGGTGTAGCGCGTGAGGCGGGCGAGGGACCAGTCGCCGGTCAGTGCCGAGCCGTACTTGCCCTCTACGCCCTCGCCTTTGGGGCCGTGGCAGTCCGCGCATTTCGCCCGGTAGATGCCCGCGCCCGCGTCCGCGGTCAGCACCGCCGCCGGATTCCGCTGGCACCCAGCCAACCCAAGCACGGCCCCGAGCAGGAGGCTCAACGCCGGCGCGCGCCGCGGGAGGGGATCAGCCATGCCTGATCGACACCGCCGGCCGCCGCGGCCGTCAAGGCCGGTTTCGACGAGGGGGTAAGCAGGCCCGCAGCCTTGGTCCAGAGCTGTCCCCTCCGAGTCGCTCGCCCTGAACCCTCCGCGGCGTCGATGGACGCCACCTGTAGCTTGGTCCGCGCCCAACGCCCTTTGTGCCTTTTGTGGCCCTCCTCCGCTCGGCTCGGCCGCCGCAGATTGGCCGGACAAAGCCCACTCGCCCACCGATCCCCAGGACGGCCCGCCGTTAACGATCGACGTACCGCTCAAAACACGTCCACCACCGCCACGCGCGCCCCTTCCGTCCAGATGCCGATCAGCTGGCACCGGATGGCCTCGGCCGGGAGGCCCGTCAGCTTCGCCACGGCGTCGCGGTAGGCCGTCATCTGCCCCGCATAGCGCTCGCGGAGCTCCGCCTCCGTCCCGCCCCGCACGGTCTTGTAATCAAGGATGACGGCACTCCGCCCCGGGGTAATACAAACCCGGTCAAACACGGCCGGGACAATCTCCGTGGCCCCGTCCGGCAACGCCTGGTGAATCGCCGCCTTGCGCTCGACCCACAGCACCTTGCCCGCCAAATCGCCGACCAGGGCGTGGCGGATCCGGGGATCCCGCAGGCAGGCCCGAATCCGCTCGAGCGCCTGCGCGTGGACCGCCTCCTGCCCGGCCGGCGCCGCCAGGCCGTCGAGTTCGCGCAGAAAAGCGTCCGCATCGCGCCCCAGCCGGGCGAACAACCCGTGCAGGTAAGTGCCGAATGCCTTGCCGCGCAGCTCGGAGGTCTGCGGCGCCCAAGGCGCCTCCCCGGTCGCCGCATGGGCCGACGGCTGCCGGCGCCGGGGCCGCACCGCTGCGGCAAAGTCGCGCCAGCCGGGCGCCGCCGGCTTCATCGCTTCCTCCTCGGCCGCCCGATCGGCGGGCTTCTCCTCGAACGCCTTCGTCCAACTCAGGTCGTCCGGCATCGAACCATCCGCCCACACCACCTCCGCCGCGGACGCGTTGTCGGGCGACGCCGGGTTGCGCCAGCCGCGCGTGGTCCGCGCCAGACTCGACTCCAGGAAGCACGCGAAGTCGTGGCTGCCCTCGTTGGCCTCGCTCTCGAAATGCGTCGCCTTGCCCTCCTTCCGTTTTTCCGGGGCGAGCCGGTCCGAGATCATCACCAACCGGACCTTGGCCCGGGTCATGCCGACATAGAGCCGACAGAGACTGCCGTAGGCCGACTCGGCGCGGAGCGCCTCGATCGACTCCCGCAGGACGGGCACGTGCTCCGCGAGCGCCCGATTCATCCCCGCCAGAATCCAGGCGGGCCGGAACAGGCTCTCGTCGTAAATGCTGCCCGGCGCTCCCCCGGCGCGCTTCTCCGCCATCGCCGGCGTCAGGTAGAGCAACCCGCCGCGCAAGTCCGCCATCCGGTGATGCGAGTCGTTCAGGCAGGGCATGTAGACCATCCCGTACTCGAGCCCCTTCGAGCGGTGAATGGTGATGACTTGGACGGAATTGGCCATCGCCTGGTCCCGCCGGCGCGTCCCGTCAGCATACGCCAGGAAGTCCGCCAGATCCCTCCGGCCAGTCGCGTCGTAGTCCGCCGCCACGGCCCGGAACTGCCGGAGCCGCTTCTCCACAAAGGCATTCACCTCCGCGGTCGCGACCGACCCGACCAGCCAGTCCACGACGGCCTCCGCCCCCCGCGCCGCGAAGCGCTCGGCGAGCCCGCGCGCCAACCGGCTCCAATCCGGGTTGCCGTGCGCGTCCGCCACCAGCCGGCGGGCCGTGGGCGACATCCACGCGAGCCCGCGGGCCAGGGCGTTCTCCGGGTGAGCGGTGACTTCCAGCAACGCGAACAAGCCAGCCGTCACGGGATTGTCCCGCACCACGGCCACGGCCGCCTCATCCGTGGCCTCGATGCCGCGCCGGCGGAGGGTCTCGGCGATCTTCCTCGCCTGATCGTTGCTGGAGACCAGCACCGCGCAGGTGATCCCCGGGCGCAAACCCCGCGGCAGCCCCGGGCGGGCGGCGGCCAGCACCCCGCTGCGTTCCAAATCCCCGGCAATCCAACTCGCGTGGCGCTCCGGCATCCCCGCCCCGCCCTCCCCCGCATCGCCGCCCTGGTTCTCCTCCCCTTCGTCGTCCGCAGGCTTGCCCAGCCGCACCCACTCCGACCGCCCCCCCACGGGCGCCTTGGCGTGTGCCCGCTGCTCCCGGAAGACCCGATCCCAGTCGTTCGCCGCCCACGGCGAGAAGAAGCGCCCCAGGCCCCGACCGGCGAGGTTCTCCAGCAATGCGTTGACCATCGTCAGCACCGCCGGGGAGCAGCGCCGCGTCTCGTTGATCTCGGCACTCACGCCGTTCGCCTGGATCATCACCTCCACGCGATGCAGCAACTCGCGGTTTCCTTGACGCCACTCGTACAGCGACTGCTTGGGATCGCCGACCACGAACACGCTCCGCTCCTCCCCCGCCGTCCCCACGATCTCGTCCAGGTTCCGGCGCAGGACGTCGTACTGCGGGGTACTGGTGTCCTGAAACTCGTCCAGCAGCCAGTGCTTCACCTTCGCATCCAGGCGGAAGTGGATGTCGTCCAGCGCCGCCGCCACGTCCTCGCGCTTTCCCAACGGCGCCAGCCATTCGTTGAGCAGGACCGCATAATCCGCGAAACTCAGACGCCCCTGGCGGCGGACCCCCGCATCGTAGGCCCGTTCAAACCCTGTCAGACAGGCAT
Source organism: Opitutaceae bacterium (assembly GCA_049428505.1). Lineage (GTDB taxonomy): Bacteria > Verrucomicrobiota > Verrucomicrobiia > Opitutales > Opitutaceae > ER46. The sequence goes on from JBMTAG010000037.1 coordinate 10,905, forward strand.
GCAGCGCCTTCGTTCGCCGCATCGCGGTGCGCACAGCCAGACTGATCAGGGCCTGCACGACCCGCCGAGCCGCCGCCACCTCGGCCGCATCCAGCCGGACCTCCTGCTTGTAATAGCTGATCTCCAGTTCCGTCCGCGTCTCGTCCAGCACCGGAGCGTATTGCTCCAGGAAGGATGCGAGCTTGGCCGGGGCCAGTTCCGCCATCCGGCTCACTTGGGCAACCTCCGCAAATTTCCCGACCAATTGATCGCGCCACTTGGTCCCGCCCCCCTTGGCCTCCGGGTAGGTGCTTAACTTGGCCACGACGGCGGCCACGTCGGCCGGATCCGGCAACGCCTGGTCCTCCAGCTTTAACCAAGCCGGGCGGCTCTCCCCCGGCCAGATGGAGGCGGGGTCACCCCAGCGGGCCTCGTCGCGGGCCAGCGTCAGGAACTCGTGGTACGACCGCGCCAGCTCCAGCAGGGTCGCGGTCGGGTTGCCCGTCGCCTGCCCGTCCGCGTAGTCGTTCAGTTGCCCGCCGAGCTGGTCCAGTTGGCCTTGCGCCTCCAACTCCCCGAGCATCGTCCGCATCGCCCCCTCCGCCAACGCAGGCGCGTCCTGCTCCGGGACGGTCACCGGCCGGCTCGTCTCCAGACCCAGTTCCAGCGCGAACTGGTTGACCAGGCGCACGAAGAAGCTGTCCAGCGTGCTGAGCAGGAGCCGGTCCGAAGCCTGCACGAGCTCCCGCAACTTGGCCGCAAAGGCCTCCGCCGGGTACTCGTCCGGGTTGAGCACCAACGGATTGTCCTGATCCACCGGACTCGGCGCTCCCGGGGGATGCTGCCCGCAAATCGCCCGCCGTTTGGCGTCGTCCGTCGCCCCCTCCTTAAGCCGCTCCAACACCCGCAGGTAGAACTCGCCCGCCGCTGCCCGGGTGAAGGTCAGCGCGACGATCTCCTCCGGCCGCTTTCCCAACAGCAACAGCCGCGCCAGCCGCACCGACAACTGGTAGGTCTTGCCGGTGCCGGCGGACGCCAGGATGGCGAAATTCAATCCTTTAGGGTCCGTGGTCATGCGCGGGCCGTCTCGGTCGCGCCGAGCGTCTGAAGGTTCAACACCGTCTCCGGCCGCCGCCCCGCCAAGTGCTCCAGCACCGGGTATTGCGCCGCCTCCGCCGCCGGCTGGAACCACTCCGGTCCACCCCGCGCCAGTCGCTCCGCAATCTCCCGCATGCAGCCGCGCGCGGCGGTGCGGTAGGTCCCCGCAAAGTCGCTCCAGACCTGCGCCACCTCCGGATTCGCCTCCCCCGACAGGCACAGGTAGCCGACCTCCAATTCGCCTTGGCCCACCTCCGGGCGACCCGCGGTCAGCGCCCAGTCGTAGGCCGGCAGTTGCAGGTCCTTCCAACGACTCCCCTGCACGGTCGTCTTTCCCGACTTCGTGGCTTTCGCGACCTCGAAGTAGCCCACCTCGCCGACCGCCGCGGACCCACCGCAATGCCTTGCCCTGGGATGCTGCGCGCGCGCGAAGGACTTGTAATCGTAAACCCGAAAGCGGGTCCGGTCGCGATTCGCATCCAGCCGGTCGAAACGCCCCCGCAGCGTGAACCCCGGCGCGATCTCGATCTCGGGCAGCTTTCCCTCCACCTCCACAATCGACCACCCTTTGGCCCTCAGCTCCGCCTGCGCTCCGGCGAACGCCCGCAACCGCGCCCGCGCCGTCTCGCGCTGCAGCAGCAACGACCCGCCCGGCACCCGGCCGAACCGCTCGCGGAAATACCCCTCGAGTTTCGCCTCCAGCGCCCGGGCGATCGCCTCGCCGTCCATCAGGTCCCGCGTGTCCGGATCCCGGCCGAACGCCTCCACCGCCGCGTGCATCAGCGTGCCGAATCCCGCCGCATCCAGCTCGAGCGCGTCGTGGGTCGTCTCGGACATCCCCAGCGCGACCTTCAGCCAAAAGTCCGCCGGATTCTCGAGGTAAGCCTTGAACTGCGTCGCGCTGATGCTGCCCCGCAGGCGCTTGAGTTGCGCCTCCGCCTTGGCGGCGTCGGCCGGCAACTGCAACGTCGCGTCCAGCCGGTGCGGCGGCGGGATTTCCCACACCGGCTCCGGCCGCACGGCGCGGATCTCCTCCAGCAGGACATCCAGCCGGCCCCGTTGCCGGTCCGTACCCAGCAAGGTGTCGCCGTCCCGCTCCGGGCTCAGCATCAGGAGGCGGGAAGGCCGCAGCCCATCCCCCTGCGCATTGCAGCGGGGCACGATCACGTCCACCCGCCCGCCCTGGGCCCGCTGGCGCCGCACCCGCTCCAGCGCGCAGGCGGCCTGGGCGAACTGTTGGGCCGGCGACCCCAATCCCAGCGCCATCCGCAAGGTCGCCGGCAGGAACGGATGCGCGTGACGCACGCCCGGCACGAGATCGTCGGTCAGCCCGAAGAGCACCAGATGCGGTACCGGCTCCCACGGGATCTCCATCCAGCCCGGCAGGTTCACCGCCTCCCGATCGATGTCCCCGCGGAACGAGCGCGCCCCTGCCGCCCGCAACGCCAAGCGCACCACGTCCCGCGCGCTCAGGGCCGTCGCCTCCGGCCGCCCCGGCTCCAGCCCGTCGAGCGCCGCCTCGATGGCCTCCGACACATCGGTCGCAAAAAGCCACTCCTCCGCCGCCAGACCCGCCCCGCGGCCCGGCTGCGCCAGCGCCAAGGCCCGCTCCCCGAGCGTCCGCCAGTCCAGCTCCCGCAACTCAGCCGCCGCCCGCCACGCAGTCTCAAGGGCATCCGCGGCCTCGCGGATCCGCTCGTTTTGCCCGCGCTGCCGCGAGTCCAGCCCCTCGTCCACCCGCACCCCCCGCGCGAAGGCCAGGGTTTCGTCCAAGGGCTGCGGCGCATGCACCGCACTCACCGCGTCCAGGAGCTGCTGGAGGCGATGCCAGCTGATCGGCTGCCGCCCGCCGCCCGCCGCCGCCACGCCGAGCTCGGTCAAGCGGAGCCGCCCCGCGACCACCGGGTGATTCACGCACCGGCGCAGGTTCCGGAAGGTCGGCTCATCCGCCAGGTCCAGCAGGGCCGCCATCGCGTGGTGGATGCCGTGCTCCTGATGGCGCCGCCCCAGGGGATTGGCCGTATTGATCCGCGGCTCGCCCCCCGGACCGCGCTCCAGCGCGTGCAGTTCCCGCGTGATCAGGGCCGGGTAGGCCTCGCGATCACACGGCACCACCGCCAGCCGCCCCACCACCTCCAGGGTCGATGCCCCATCTTCCTGCCGCCGGCTGTGGCACCGCCGCACCAGCCGGCCCAGGCACTCCAGGCCGTCCTCCGGCTTCTGCACCACGTGCACCGTCTCCGCGAAGTCCGGCCACGGCGACCCGCGGGGCTGCGCCCACGCGTCGGCGTCCGGCCGCCCCCACGCGTCAAAGGCCCCGGCTTCCGCCGGATCCGCCCCGATCAGGACGCGCAGGGCGACCCGGCCTCCCCGGGCGTTGAGGGCCGACTCCAGCAGGGGTGGAGGATCGAGCACGCCCGCCAGCCAGATCGCCTCGCAGCCCGCCGGCAGCGCGTCCGATAACGCCACCTTCCGCCGGTGCCGGTTGTGATCGACCAGCCCCAGTCGTTCCAGTTGCGCGAGATAGCGCTCCTCGAGGCGCGCCAATTGCTCCCAGCGCGCGCCCTGACCACCCGCCGCCTGCAATTCAGGCCGGCGCCAGGCGGCGTGCCGGGCCGTTTCCGCGAAGCCCAGCCCCTCCGCCGCCAAGCCGAGTTCATCCTGCAGCTGCAGCAGGTCCTGGGCGAACGCCAAGGCGCCGGCAGGCGTCATCGGCCCGGCGCGATCCCGCTGGAACAGGGCCGGGTACTCCGCGCGGTTGAAACCGGGGTCCGTCAGCACCGCCACCCAAGCCAGCGCCATCACCTCCCGACCCGCCACGTCCTCCGGCTCGGCCAGGTCGGGGTCTGCCCGCTCCACCCCGGCGCCGGAGAGAAAGCGGCTCGGCGTGGCGATCTGCGGCAGGAGCAGTGCTCCCGCCTGACGTGCCAGCGCCTCTTGGACCATCCGGCTCGCGAAGGCCGAGGGCACCAGCACCAGGTGGCCGCCCAGATCCAAAATGCCGTCGCGCCGGGGCACCGCGGCGAGGAGCCGGTCGGCGACCGCCTCCGCCAACGGCCGCTCCCAGCCCAGAAAGATGCGCTCCGGCCCGCTCATCGGCGCACGGGCTCCACCCTCCACCCCGCCGCCCGCGCTCGCAGCAGCGTCCGGTCGACCGGAATGGCAGCAGGCATGGAGGAAGGAAAGGGCATGGCGGAAACCCTACCACCGGGTGTCGGACATCCACGGGCCGAGACAAGGTCATTTCGCCTTTCCCCCGCTTTCCGCCTCGGGCAGGGCATCCCTCGCCACCCCGCCGTGCCGCTCAGGGGCTGAGCGCCAGCCCCACGCCCGGACCGATGGGCCAGCCCGCCCAGAGGAAAATCAGCAGCAGCAGCGTCCACAGCGGCAGGAAGGTCAGTGTGTAGGGCACCATCAACGACACCACTGACCCCAGTCCGACGCGCGGGTCGTGGCGCTGCATGCACGCCTGGACGAACGGCAGGTAGACGAACACCGGCGTGATGATGTTGGTGCACGAGTCGCCGACGCGGAACACCGCCTGCGTCGCCTCCGGCGAATAACCCAGGAGAACGAACATCGGCACGAAGATCGGCGCCATCAGGGCCCACTTGGCGGAGGCGGAGCTGATGAACAGGTTCACGAACGCGGACAGCAGCACGAAACCGGTCAGGAGGGGTGCGCCCTCCAGGCCGATCCCGCGCAGGAACCCGGCCCCGGAGATCGCGAGCAGGGCGCCCAGGTTGGACCACGCGAAATAGCTCAGGAACTGCGCCGCGACGAAGGCCAGGACGATGTACGAACCCATCGTCGCGAGGGTATCGCCGGTGAGCCGGGCCACATCGTGGTCGTTGCGGACCCGGCCCGTCGCCGCCCCATAGGCCAGGCCCGGAACCAGGAAGGCGAGCAGCACCCAGAGCACCATCGAATCAAGGAACGGCCGCAGGCGCTCGACGGCCGAGGTGGCCGCCGGATCTCGCAGGGGCGCGCCGGGCGGCAGGATCAGCGCCAGGGCAAACGCCGCCGTGGCCAGGAACGCGACCCCCGCCCAACGCAGGCCCCGGCGCTCCGCCGCCGTGAGCGGCGCGGGCGCCGCGGCCACCTCGCCCCGCCACGGCCCCAGCCGCGGCTCGACGATCCGCTCGGTCACCCAGGTCGCGGCGAGGGTGAGCAGGGGCGTCGCAACGACGAGGAAGTACCAGTTGCCCAGCAGCTGCACGCGATAGCCGGGCAGCAGGCGCGAGGCGTCGAGCGCCTCCTGGGTGAAGCCGGCCAGCAGCACGTCGATCGTCGACGGCAGCAGGTTTGCACTGTAGCCGCCGCTCACCCCCGCGAATGCGGCCGTGATGCCCGCGAGGGGATGCCGGCCGGCGGCGGCGAAGAGCAACCCCGCCAGCGGCGGCAGCAGGATGATGCCCGCATCGGCCGCGAGGTTCGCGTTGATGGCCGCGAACACGACCGCCGCCGTCAACCAGCGGCGGGGCAAACTGGTCACGAAGGCGCGGAGCAGCACCCCCACCAGGCCCGTCGCCTCCGCCACGCCGATGCCGATCATCGAGACCAGCACCAGCCCCAAGGGCGCGAACCCGGTGAAGTTGCGCAGCGCCTCGGTGAACATCCGGCGGATGCCGGCCGCGTTCAGGAGGCTCACCGCGGACACCATCGAGCCGTCCTTCGGGTGCGCCACCGTCCAGCCGAGGCCGGCCGCCAGCGCGGAGGCGAGCACGGTGGCCACCGCGAGGAGGACGAACAGGGTGAGGGGATTCGGCAGCCGGTTGCCGGCCCGCTCGACCCAGTCGAGCAGGAACGCGGACCGGCGCGGCGGCGCAGGGGTGGCATCCATCGGGGCGCCCCGACTCAAGCGGCCGGCCGGGCCCGGGTCAACCGGCGGGCAGGCGATTCCGGACTGGCCGCCCGGGCGACCGCGGGTGAAGGATCAGCGCACCCCGATGTCGCGCCCGCTCCTTTCGCCCGCCCTTGGCCTGTTCCTCCTCGCTGCCCTCGCCCGGGCCGCCGCACCGGCGCCCGATCCGGCGGAGGCCCGCACGCGCATCCTCGCGCTGGCGGAGCTGACCACGCCCCCGGCGATGGTGCCCGCGGAGGGCGTGCCGGCGGACGGACCACGGCGGGCGGTTTATTTCACGGGGCTGCCGTGGCGCGGACGCGAGACGCGGGTGTACGCGTGGCTGGGCCTGCCCGAGGCGGGTGCGCGCCCGGTGCCCGGCGTGGTGCTGGTCCACGGGGGCGGCGGCACCGCGTTCCGCGAATGGGTCGCCAAGTGGAACGAGCGGGGCTTCGCCGCCCTCTCCATCGCGGTCGAGGGGCAGACGGATGAGCGGGTCCCGGACGCGCCCAAGGGGGCCTCGGGCTGGCGCCGGCACCCGCAGGGCGGCCCGGCGCGCAACGGCATCTACGCTGACGCCGCGGAGCCCCTCGAGGACCAGTTCATGTACCACGCGGTCGGCGCCACGATCCGGGCCCGGGCGCTGCTCGGCGCACAGCCGGGGGTGGATCCGGCGCGGATCGGCGTGTCGGGCATCTCGTGGGGCGGGGTGATCACGGCGACCGTGATCGGGATCGATCCGCGCTTCGCCTTCGCGATCCCGATCTACGGCTGCGGCCACCTGTATGATGCGGAAAACCACTGGGGGACGGCGCTCGGCGGCCTGCGGCTTTACCGCGAGGCGTGGGATCCGATGGTGCGGCTGGACCGCGCGCGCCTGCCGGTGCTGTGGCTGACGTTGCCCGGGGACAACCATTTCCCGCTGGATTGCCAAGCCGCGTCGTACCGGGCGGCGCCGGGGCCGCGGATGATCAGCCTGATCCCGAGCCTGCGGCACGGCCATCCGCCCGGCTGGAACGCGCCCGAGGGGTACGCCTTCGCCGAATCCGTGGTCCGCACGGGCCGGCCGTGGGGCGGACAGGTCGCGGCCCGGGAGGAGGGCGGCCGGGCAAGCGTGGAGTTCCGCTCCGATCATCCGCTTGAGCGGGCGGTGCTGGTGAGCACCACCGACCGCGGCTTCACCGGCCGGCGCACCTGGCGGGAAGCCCCCGCGACGCTGGCGCGGACCGGCGCGACCTGGACCGCCACCGCCCCGCTGCCGGCCGGCACCACCGCGTGGTTCCTCAACGCCCGCCACGGCGACCTGACCCTCAGCTCCGAATACCAGGAACGGCCGTAAGCCCCGACGCGCGGCCCGCGGGACCGCCGGCGGAAAGTTCCGCGTTCCCTTCCACTTCGGCCTCCCCGCGATTGCCCTGCGGGGCCTCCTCGCCTAGCAACGTTCCTGCACTCCGCGCTCCCCGCCGACGTCCCCCGTGAAGCTCTCCCCTTGTCTCCTCCTGCTCGGTTGGGTCGCCCCGCTTTCCGCCGCGGTCGACTTCAACCACCAGATCGTGCCCCTCCTCCGCAAGCACTGCGGCGAGTGCCACACCGGGGACAAGCTCAAGGGCGGCTTCTCGCTGAACGACCGCTCCGCCCTCCTCCACGGCAGCGAGAACGGCCCCGTCGTCGCCCCCGGAAAACCGGAGCAGAGCCTCCTGCTCCAGCTGGTCGCCAGCACGGATCGCGACGAGCGGATGCCGCCCAAGGGCGATGGCCTGTCCGCGGCGGAGGTCTCGCTGCTCCGGCAATGGATCGCCGAGGGCCTGCCGTGGGAACCCGGCTTCGCCTTCAAGGCCCCGGCCTACGAGCCGCCGCTGAAGCCCCGCGCCGTGACCCTGCCGCCGCCCGTCGCCGGCCGCGACCATCCGGTCGACCGGCTCGTCGATGCCTACCTGGCGAAGCATAACCTGCCGCGGCCCCCGCCCGCGAGCGACGCCACCTTTCTCCGTCGCGCCCACCTCGACTTGATCGGCCTGCTGCCCAGCCCCGACGAGGTCGAGGCCTTCGTGCAGGACCCCGCCCCCGACAAACGCACGCGCCTCGTGCACGCCCTGCTCGCGCGGGACACCGATTACGCCGAGCACTGGCTCACCTTCTGGAATGACCTGCTCCGGAACGACTATGGCGGCACCGGCTTCATCACGGGCGGCCGCCGGCAAATCAGCCAGTGGCTGCACGAGGCGCTCCTGACCAACAAGCCCTTCGACCAGTTCGCCCGCGAACTGATCGCCCCGCCCGGCGACGAGAGCCGCGGCTTCAGCGACGGGATCAAGTGGCGCGGCGAAGTCAGCGCCGGCCAGACGGTCGAGATCCAGTTCGCCCAGAGCGTCGGACAGTCGTTCCTCGGCCTCAACCTGAAGTGCGCCTCCTGCCACGACAGCTTCGTCGACCGCTGGAAGCTCGATGAGGCCTACGGCCTGGCCGCCATCTACGCGGAAAAGCCGCTCGAGGTGAACCGCTGCGACCAGCCGCTGGGCCGCACCGCCCGGCCGGCCTGGCTCTTCCCGGAACTGGGCAACGTCGACCCGGAAGCCCCGCGCGCCGATCGCCTCCGCCAGCTCGCCGCCCTGATGACCCATCCCGAGAACGGCCGCTTCCCGCGCACCCTGGTCAACCGCCTCTGGCACCGCCTGATGGGCCGCGGGATCGTCCATCCGCTCGACGCGATGCAGAGCGAACCGTGGAGCGCCGACCTGCTCGACGCCCTCGCCAACCACTTCCAACAGACGGGCTACGACGTGAAGCGGACCCTCGCCCACCTCGCCACCTCGCAGATCTACCAGGCGCGCAGCGAGGTCCTCCGCGGGGACGCGAACGCGCCGGTCTTCTCGGGCCCCCGCGCCAAGCGCCTCACCGCGGAACAGTTCGTGGACGCCGTGTGGCAGCTCACCGGGACGGCTCCGCAGAAGATGGACGCCCCGGTGTTTCGCGGCCTGCCCGACGCCTCGGCCGCCGCCGGCATCGCCCTCACCGGCGAATGGATCTGGGGCCCGCCGGCTCCCTCCGCCAAGGCCAAGCCCGACGGCGCGAACGGCCTCCTGCGCACCGACTGGAAGCTCGCCGCGGAACCCGTCCGCGGCGCCGCGATCGTCACGGGCGGGGACGGGTTCACCCTCTATCTGAACGGCCGGCGGATCACCGGCAGCGACCGAGGGGAGCACGTCGCCGCGATCCCCCTGCACGACAAGCTGAAGGCCGGCAGCAATCAGGTGGTGGTGATCGCCCGGCACGCCGGCCCGGGTCCCGCGGCCGGGGTTTATTTCCAGGCCGAGGTCCGCCTCGCCGACGGCACCGTGTCCACGCTCCACAGCGATGCGGCGTGGCAATTCAGCCCTGGCGGCAACGCGGGCCGGGAAGGCCGGCTCGGGGCCTTGCCGAAGAACGTCCAGCCCGCGGCCGTGGTCGCGGCGGCGCCCGCGCGGGCCCAGACCCTCGAGCGCCAGGGACCGGCCCTGCTGGCCCAGGGCCGCGGCCCCGCCGGCCGGATGGTCCGCGCCGCGCTCGTGAAGAGTGACTTCCTGATGCGCTCCCTCGGCCGCCCCAACCGCGATCAGATCGTCTCCATGCGGCCCGAGGAACTCACCACCCTCGAGGCCCTCGACCTGGCCAACGGCCAGACGCTCACCCGCGCGCTGGAGCAGGGAGCCGCCCGGCTCGCCGCCCAGCCCTGGCCCGATCCCGCCGCCCTCATCACCCACCTGTACCTGCGCACCTTGGCCCGCCCGCCGTCGCCCGGGGAACGGCGCGCCGCGGCGGAGCTCCTCGGGCCCCTGCCGACCGCCCCCGGCATCGCGGACCTGCTGTGGGCCCTCCTGATGCAGCCCGAGTTCCTTTACGTTCATTAAGGCCGCTCTCCGTTTTCCCGATGCATCCCTTGCTCGATCCCCAGGCTCCGCCCGCGATCGTCCGCCGCGATTTCCTGAAGCAGCTGGCCGCCGCCAGTGCGGCCGCGTGGTCCACCGGGATGCCGCAGGCCGTCCGGGCGAACAGCGCCCCCGTGGCGCATCCGCCGGCGAAGGCGGACGCCTGCATCTTGCTCTGGATGGCCGGCGGGATGGCCGCGCCGGACACCTTTGACCCGAAGCGTTACCTGCCCTTCGAAAAGGGCCTCGAGGTCGCGCGGATGCTCAGCACCTTCCCGGCGATCGACACCGTGGTGGATGGACTGAAGATCTGCCAGGGGCTCGAGCACATTGCGCAGGTGATGGACCGCGCCACCCTCCTCCGCAGCGCGGTGCAGCCGGATCTGGGCAGCATCCTGCATTCGCGGCATCAGTACCATTGGCACACCGGTTACGTGCCGCCCCAGACCGTCGCCTGCCCGCATCTCGGCGCGTGGATGGCCAAGGTGCTCGGCCCGCGCAACCCGGTGATGCCCGCCTTCATCAACATCGGCCAGCGGCTCGAGGGGGTCGGCGAGAGTGAGGAGCTGAAGGCCTTCACCACCGCGGGCTTCTTCGGCGCGGAGTTCGGCCCCTTGAACCTCCCGTTTCCCGAGGAGGCCGCCGTCTCCGTGCGGCCGCCGCCGGGGATGGACGCCGGGCGCTTCGCCAACCGCGACCGCCTGTTCCGCCAGCTCGTGGATGCCAATCCCGACCGCGACCGGATGAGCGATTACCAGCGGCAGTCCCTCCTGCGCAGCATGGACAACGCCTACCGCCTGCTCAGCAGCCAGGAACGGGAGGCCTTCGACCTGACCCGGGAGTCCCCGGAGGTGCAGGCCCAGTACGACACCGGCCGGTTCGGACGTGGCTGCCTGCTCGCCCGCCGGCTGGTCGAGGCCGGGGCGCGCTTCGTCGAGGTGACCACCGAGTACGTGCCCTTCCTCCATTGGGACACCCACAAGGACGGCCACGAAACCGTCGCGCGCCTGCACCGGGAGATCGACCGGCCCATCGCGACCCTCGTCCGGGATCTGGAGGCGCGCGGGTTGCTGGAGCGGACCCTGGTCATCGTGGCGAGCGAGTTCAGCCGCGACGCGATGATGGAGGGCCGCCCGGGTTCCACCGCCAACGATCAGGCGACCTTCAAGGTCGATACCTTGGGGGAGATGGCGCACTACGGCCTCCACCGGCACTTCACCGGTGGCACCAGTGTGGTCCTCTTCGGTGGGGGCACCAAGCGCGGGTACGTCCACGGTCGGACCGCCGACGAGCGGCCGCTGCTGGCGATCAAGGACCCGGTGACCGTGCGGGACCTGCACGCCACCATCATGACCGCGATGGGCATCAGTCCGCAGACCGAGTTCAGCATCGAGGGCCGGCCGTTCTACGTGACGGAAGACGGCAAGGGCCGCCCCGTGCGGGAGCTGTTTGCCTGAGGCGCTGGTACGACGGTGATCGGTGAGGCGGTGGACGGTGGACTTCCGCTGCGGGGGTCCGGCCTGCATCCTAGCTGAATCCTTCGGTTATTCTTCGGTTGTCCTTCGGTATTTCAGAGGTAAATGCCCGTTTTTACCCCGCTATAACCGAAGGATCACCGAAGGATGACCGAAGGATCATCGCACGAAGAAGGCAGGCGAAAGCATGGGACACACCATGCATCTCTCTGGTATGAGGATCCTTGAGCGGTCGAGCCCCGCCACCGAGCCCCGCCCTCGCCGGGCCCGAGGGACGCGACCACGCCCCCATCGACGCGCCCATCGCGCTGCAACCCTTTCCTGAGCAGCCGCTTGTCCTGCTCCGGCAGCCCCGCGACCCCGACGCCGCGTTCGCCCGCGGCACTCCCTCCCCGCAACCCACGGGTTCCTCGCTCCTGGCTACTCGCTACCCGCTACTTCGTCAGAACGTCCCCTTCACCCCGAAGGTATAAAAGGTCCCGACCACCATGTTCGAGAGCACGTAGGACGGATCCACCTGATAGCGGTACTCCGCCACATTGAACAAGTTCCGGACCTGGAAGAACAGGCCGAGCCGTGCGCCGGCCTGCCAGCTGCCGTTGAGGTCGATCATGGTGCGCTGCTTCCGGTAAGTGATCGTGCCCGCGGAGGTCATCGGAGTGTGGTCGGTCCACTTGCCGCTGGCGCCGAACGCGAGCCGCCGCCACCGGTAACTGAGCGTCGCCCCAGCCATATGCGGCACCATCGCGGCGCGCGGGACCGACGCGTACGTGCGGGTGTAGTTGGCGGCCACGTTCAGGCCGGCCCAGGCTCCGGGCAGAAACGACAGCGCCTGACTGTACTCCCAGGTCATCCCGCGCACCCGCGTCTTGCCCGGGCGGTTGCCGACCGAGAGGAACCGGTAGGAACCGTAGGCGGGATCGTCCTCGTAGCCAAAGGCGGCGGCGGGGAATTCAGCCGTGGTCACGCTGTCCGTGATCTCGTTCTGGAACAGGGTCAGGGCGGCGCTGCCGACCGGCTCGAAGTAGGTGGCGAGACGGCCCGAGAGATTACGGGAACGTTCCGGGCGGAGATCCGGATTGGGGACGCTGACGGTCTCGTTGGTCTCGTTGAAGACCCAAACGCCCCCGAGGTTGCCGATCGCCGGGCGCGAGATGGTCGCGCTGTAGCCGAGGTGGGCCTGCAGGTTCTCGGTGAAGGAGTACTTGGCGGAGGCGGAGGGGAAGAGGTTCGCGTAACCGCTGCGGCGCGTGACCTTCGGCCGGCTCATGTACTGGTAGGTCAGGCCGGGGATGGTGGTGGCGCGGCCGTTGGCGGGAGTGACCGTGAAACCGGCCGCGCGCACCTCCGCGGCGCTGCGGGCATCGAACTCGCGGCTGGCGAACCCGGTGTCCTCGCCGCGCAACCCGGCCTGCAGCTGGAGCCCGCGGACCCGGGCGTTGGCGAGCGCGTAGGCGGAGCGCAGCGTCTCCTTCACATAGCTGGGATTGTCGATGAAGGCGGTGTAGAAGTTCGCCGGCGTCGCCAGCGGCGTGAACTGCTCGGGCGACTCGCGGAACCGGCGCCCCAACTCGGTGCGGTTCGCGAACACGGGGATGCCGCCCGAGAGGGAGGCGATGCGCACGCCGTTCTCCAGCTGCCACGCGTTCTGCGGGTAAGCGATCGAGGCGAAGCTGCCGGTCGGGCCGCCACCCGGGCCGTCATAGCGCCAGGTCAGGAAGGAGTTGGGATTGCGGAAGCGGTGGTACCGCTCCGTCGCCTTGACGCCGACCTTGAACCAGGCCGGGAGCGCCCCCGCGGGAGTCCAGCGGACATTGAGGTTCCCCTGCTGGATCTCCCCTTCCGCGAAACGCATGTCGTCGCCGATCCGGGGATTGATGAAGTTCGCAGGGTCCGCGAAGTCGCGGCCGCCCGTCTGCGTCACCTGCCAGTCCACGTCGCGGACCGAGGAACGGCGGAGGTCGAGGGAGAGCCCGGTGAGGCCGGCCACCGGCAACGTCTGCGGGCCGACCCGGGGCAAGGCCACGTACTGGTTCGTGGAGATGCTGTAATGCAGGGCGCCATCCACCAGCCAGGCGCCGCGCCGGAACTCAAAGCGCGGCGTGACGGTGCGCGTGCGGGCGAACTTGTGCGCATGATTGGTGCTCAGGCCCAGGGTCGCGCCGCCGTTGATCACGCTGAAATGGTTCAGGCCATCGCCCGTGATGACCGACCGCCCCGCCGTGGTGAAGGTAAGGACGCGGGAGTCGATGTACGCGTCGAAGTGGTTGTACATCGCGCTGAGCGACAGGACGAGGCCCGGGGCAGCCTTCAGGTCGAGGGTGAGCGAGGGCGTGAAGCGCTCGGTGAAGCGCGGGTTGCTGGTGAACGTGAGCCCGGTGATGACCCGCGGGCGGGGATCCGCGGCGGTGGCGGCCGCGTTGTAGGTGTGGTCAACCCGGCTCTGGACCACGTACTGGCTGGACTCACTGACGTTGAGGACGAAGCCGAGGCGGCCGCCAAGGAGCACATCCGAGTACTCCAGGATGCCGCCCGGGCGGAACTTGTGCGTGCGGGAGTCTCCCGGGCCATAGTCGCGCGCCGGCGTGAAGTGGTCGCCGTTGGCCATCAGGTGCACCTGCCAGGCGATCCGGCGCCCGCGGCGCTCGAAGGCGCGCTTGGTCTTGAGGTTGATCGTGCCTGCGGGAGCATCCGCGTCCTGGTCCGCGCTCGTCGTGTAATTGATTTCGATGCGGTCGACACTGTTGACCGAGACCTGGTCGAAGCTGAAGGAGCGCGCGCCGCCGCCGGTACCCTGGGAGCCATCGGCGCTCGCCATCCGCATCCCGTCGACGCTGACGCCCACGTACTGCGGATCGAGGCCCCGGAGGCGGGGGCCCCGGGCGTCCGGCCCCACGTAGTCGACATCCACCCCCGGGACATTCTTGAGGAACTCGCCCACGCTGCCCTCGGCGACGTCCCCGAAGAAATCCGAGGAGAGGCTGTTGGTGAGGTTCATGGAGCGGCGCTGCTCCATGATGGCCTTGGCGTTGCCCTCGCGCTCCGAGCGGACCACGAGCGCGTCCATCCGCTGCACGGTCCCGGCGGTGGCACCGGTGGGCACCAGCTCGAAGTCGCGCGTGACCACGCCGCCCGCCGGGACCTCGACGGTGGCGCGGGCCGGCGGCAGCCCGGTGTAGGAGACCACCAGCGTGCGGGAGCCGGCGGGCACGGCGGAGAGCCGGTAGGAGCCATCCTGTTCCGTGACCGCCAGCAGGTCCGCCCCCTCGACGCGTACCTCGGCGCTGGCGATGTACTCACCGCGCGCGGGGTGGAAAACCCGCCCGGAGACCGAGCCGACCGGGGCGGACGCGGCAGCGGAGAGCAGGGGCAACAGGCAGAGCCAGGCCAGCCAGCAGAGGAACACGGGGGGCTTCATGGGGTTGACCGCAGGTTGAGGGGCGCCGGGCGGGGAGGAAAGCCTGATCCCGCAACCGCATCCCCGGTCCTATCGCACAGACCGCAACCGCAAGCCCATGGCCTTGGCGTCGCAGACGCCGGCAGGTTGCGATCTAGAGCGAATTAATTTGCGATTGGGCCACTCCTGACATTTCTGACAGTCACTGTGCCTGTCCGCCTTGTCAGCTTTCTTACCCGGCTCTCGTCTGGCTGCAGTCTAGGCCTTGCGCTCGCGCTTGCCGTCCCATTGTGCGCCCAGGAGGCCCACTTGCACTGGGTGGACGATGTGGAGCTGCCGGCGGAGGCGGACGGCAACAGCCCCGCGTTCTGGTGGGACGGGCAGTTGCATCTTTTCACCTCAATCGGCTGGCCATTGAAGTTGAGTCGCTCCGGGGGGCAATTTTATCCTTGGACCACGATCGAGGTCGACACGACCGGGATGCGGCACCACCCGACGTGGGTGGAGGGGGCCTGGATGGATCCCGACGGCATTCTGCTCGGCTGGTATCACCACGAACCCGCCGGGCTGATCGAGGATTCCATGCTGACGGAACCCAAGATCGGCGCGCTCGTCTCGGTCGATCAGGGCCGCAGCGTGCACGATCTGGGGCTGATCCTCGATGCGGGAGACCCCGCGGATCCCTTCGCGGCGAACGGCTTCTTCATCGGAGGCCACGGGGACTTCTCGGTCGTGCTCGATCGGGAGCGGAACCATTTCTACTTCTTCTTCACGAATTACGCCGGTCCGGAAGAGACCCACGGCGTGTGTGTGGCGCGGATGGCGTATGCGGACCGCTTCAATCCGGAGGGCAAGGTTTTCAAGTATTACGACGGTGAATGGCAGGAGCCCGGGATGGGCGGGCGTGTCACCCCGATCTTCCCGGCCCACCGCGGCTGGGCGAATCGCGACCCGGACTGCTTCTGGGGGCCCGCGGTCCATTGGAACACCTATCTGAACGCGTTCGTGATGCTCCTCAATCGCGCGCAGGGCGAACCCGGTTGGTCGCAGCAGGGGGTCTACGTCTCGTACTCCCGGGACCTGAGCCGGCCGGAGGCGTGGAAGCAGCCGCAGGTGCTGCTCGCGACCGAGGACATCCCGAGTTGGACGGATTTCTACCCGCAGGTGCTCGGGTACGGCCCGCGTGGCACCGACACCGAAGCGGGAAAGTTCGCCCGCTTTTACCTGAAAGGGGTGTCGCGCTGGGAGATTGAGTTCACCCGGACCGGCGGCGGCGCGGACCCCGGGGATGGCCGGGCCCCCTGAGCGATGCCCCGCCGGACCGGCGGATCAGGCGGAGGGATGGCGTCAGAACTTGTACTGCACGCGCCCGTAGACCACGTGGGCGTCGAAGTCCTTCAACCCGGCGAAGGTGCCGTCCCGATTGGTCACGTAGCCGTAGCGGAGGGTGTAGACGAGGCGGTCGGTGTGGCGCCGGACCCAGGTGACGTATGAGGACTGCATCAGGTGGCCGGCGTTGAGCGGGAGCGTGAAGTCCGGATTGTCCGTGTAATTGTCGGCCCGGAAATACGAGGTGTCGATGAACAGGTCGGTCACCTTGCCCAGCACGTAGCCCGCGCCGAGGGAGGCGCTGGTGTGGTTGTTGTCCGCGATCACCAGGTAGCGGTTGGACGGCACCCAGAGCTGGTCGTAGGTGACGTTGAACGCACCCGTGAGGTAGAGCCGCGTGGAGGCGTTCCAGGTCGCGGTCTGCGTGACGACGTGGCGCACGAGGCGGCCGCCGCGGATCTCGGGGAGATTATCGAAGGTGGACGTGATCGTGGCCCGCTGGTGCGCGTAGCGGGAGACGAGGCTGAGGCTGGTCGTGGGCCGCCAGGAGGCGCGGAGGCTGACGTCCTGGCTGGCGATGTCCTGGTCGACGATGAAGTGCGGGTAACGGTCGTTCGCGGTCGTCGCGTTGGAAGTGCGGTCGCGGCGGGCGCGGTAATCGGCGAGCTTGAGGCGGTAATTGTACTGGGCGCCGAAGGTGAGTCCGGGGCGCGGGTACCAGGAGACGGCGGCCGTGTAGCGGGCGCCGCGGCGCTCGTAATCGGAGTCGCGGTCGATGACCGGGGAGGCGGCGGGGAGCAAGATGCTCTGCTCGAGCAGGCTGCCCTCGCCCTGGTTCCACTGGGCGCGCGCGCTGAAGTTCCAGTCGGCAGTGCGGCGGTAGCGGAACTCGATGTCCTCGGTCACCTCGTTCCACGCGTCGCGGCTGCTGGCCTCGATCAGGTTCTGCGTCGCCGCGAGGGCGGCCCCGGCGAAGTTGGTGTCGGTGTGGCTCTCGCCCGCCTCGACCCGGAGGTGCTCGTAGCGGATCGCCGGGAGGATCGTCCAATATTTGTCGGGGGTGTAGACGAGGTTGAGGTTCCCCACGTACTGGCGGAGGCGGGTGTCGCCGATCAGCCCGTAGTACCCGACATCGCCCTGCTGGCGGGCGGCGAAGGTGGGGGAATACGTGGCGTCGGGGCCGGCCCCGTAGATCTTGCTGCCGCTCAGGTTGGTATCGATGGTCGTGGACAGGCCGCCCGCGGCGAGGCGCAGCTGCTCGTCCAGCACCCGCTCATAGGTGGCGTGGCCGGAGAAGAGCTCGCTGTCGGAGCCCTCGTAGGTGGTGACGGTGCGGTCCTGCGGTTCCTGGATGCGGCGGCGGCCGACATGGCGGTTGTTGACCCGGCTCCGCTCGTAGCGGCCGGCGACCTTCCAGGCCTCCTGCTCCGTGCGGCGGCTGACCTCGGCGGTGACGATGTCGCGGACCTCGTCCACCAGCAGGTAGGACGGGATGAAGGCGCGGGGGGAGAACGGGGCGCCGGCGAGGTTGGAATCGCCCCAGCGGATCGAGTTCTTGGCGCCCTCGCGGGTGTTGCGGTCGTAGCGGAGGCGGAACTGCGGGCGGTTTTCGCCGAGCGTGCCGAGCTCGATCGAGAGGTAGCTGCGGTCCAGTTCGAGGGCCTCGTCGAACCAGGAGAACGAGAGGTTGCGGGGGACGAGGCGGCCGCCGGAGCCGTCGTAGAAGATGCGGAACTGGCGGAAGTTCGCCTCGAGGTAGAACGCATCGTACTTCTCGAAGCGGCCGAGCAGGCGGTAGTCGCCGTCGCCCGGCATCGCGCGGGCCTCGAAGCGGAAGAGCGACGTGTCGTCGGTGCGGGTGAGCGTGTACTGCTCGAGCCCGCCGTAGCCGCGCCCGCGGGGGGGGGCGGGGCGGAGGCCGCGGGCGCGGCCGCCAGCAGGGCAAGCGCGGCCGCGAGACGCCGGGCGAGGCGGGCGCGCTCCCCGCGGAAGGTGAAGGCTGGGGAGTGCATCAGTAGCGGAGGGACGAGTTGACGTTGGAACCGTGGACCGCCTCGTGGCAGCCCGCCGACCAGCAGGTGCCGCGGATGACGTTCCCGGCGTGGTTGACGCCGCCGTGGATGATGGCGGTGTCCGCGGTCTGGTTCTGGAAGTGGCACTGGTAGCAGAGGGCGTTGCCGCGCGCCTTGAGCATCTTGTCGTTCACCGAGCCGTGCGGGGAGTGGCAGCTGACGCAGCCCTCGCGCATCGCTTCGTGGGTGAACGTGTGGTGGCCCGACTGCGCCGGGTGGCACTTCGCGCAGGTGGCGTTGGTCTGGGCGACCAGCGCGCGCGCCCCGCCGTCCTTGAGCGCCTCGCCCTGGTGCGGGTCGTGGCAGTGCGTGCAGGCGATCTTGCCGGACAGCACCGGGTGGGTGTGCGGCAGGTTGAACTCCGCCCGCGTGTTCGGATGGCACTGCAGGCAGGAGTCCGGGGAGACCTTCGGGTTGAGGATGGTCTCGCGCGTGCCGGCGCGCACGTGGAGGCTGCCGCCGCCGTGGCAGGACTCGCAGGAAACGTTCTTCGGCTTCCCGTCGTCGCCCTTGAGTTCAAGCCGGGCGTGCGTGGCGTCGTGGAAGCCCGAGGTGATGTTGGCGTGGCATTTCACGCAGCTGTCGGAGCCGACGAACGTGGCGCCCGCGATCTGGGGCGGCATCAGGATCGAGCGCTGGGTGATGACGCAGGAAACGAGCAGCGCGGACCACCCGGCGACGAGGCCGAAGAGCAGCGCGTTGGAGGGGCGACGGAAACGGAAGGCCATGGGGTAAGGGCGGCGGTTACTGGGTAAAGCGGCGGACGTAGGCGACGAGGGCGGTGATCTCGGCGGCGGAAAGGTCGTTGCCGAAGCCCTCCATCCGCTCGCGGCCTTGGTCATCGCGACGGCCGGCCTGGATGGTGCGGAAGAGCTCGGCGTCGGTGAGTTTGCCGGCCCCGGCCTTGTCCGTGAGGTTCTTGGCCCCCGACTTCCGCCCGAGGCGCGTCTGGCCCTTGCCGTCGGTCCCGTGGCAGCTGGCGCAGTGCTTCTCGTAATTCTGGGCGGCGGTTGGCGCGGCCACGGCCCACGACGGCGCAACCGTCGGCAGCGACGCGAGGAGCAGGAGGGGCAAGCGGAAGTTCATCGGGGTAAAAGCGCCCTAACCGGCAGCTCCGCGGCTCTGACCTGACCAAGCCGACAGTTCGGGTGCCCGTAGTCCTACGCGGGACGATGGAACTTCTGTCAAAACTTCCTCGGCCTTCTACGTAACAATTGTCAACGAACCCATGGGGTTAAACACCCATTTGGCGGCTTTTACCCCTCCTCGCTGCGCACTTTTCCGGGAAGCAGATCCGGGCGCGAGGCGGCGGCTTTTTCCGCCGCGAGAAATGCGCCCCCGGCCTTGAGTTGCGCGTTTCATCCCCGATGCTCCGCGCACCGTTCCTCACTGCCCTGCTGCTTCCCGTGATCGCCCCGGCCGCCTCCGCCCCGCCTGAGAATCCGCTCCTCGCGCCCAGTCCGCTGGACTACGCCTACCCGCCGTTCGACCGGATCCGGGACGAGCATTACGCCGCGGCCTTCGAGCAGGGGATGGCCGAGCAGCGGCGCGAAGTGGAGGCGATCGTCTCCGCCGCGGCGGCGCCGACCTTCGCGAACACCCTCGTGGCGCTGGAGCAGAGCGGGGTCACGCTCGCCCGGGCGCGCAGCGTGTTCTTCAACCTCGCGGGAGCGCACGGCAACGACCGCACCCGGGCCCTCGAGCGCCAGCTGGCGCCGAAGCTGGCGGCCCACGCGGATGCGATCCGGCTGGATCCGCGGCTGTTCGCGCGGGTGGACCGCCTGTTCACGGACCGGGCGCAGCTCGGGCTCGATCCGGAATCGCTGCGACTACTGGAAAAGAGCCACGCCGACCTGGTCCGCGCGGGCGCGCGGCTGGCGGAGCCGGAGAAGGCGCGCCTGCGGGGGCTGAACGCGGAAATCTCCAGCCTGCAGACCACCTTCACCCAGAACGTGCTCAAGGAGGTCAACGCCTCCCTGGTCTGGGTGGATCGCGCGGAGGAGCTCGACGGCCTCACGCCCGCGGAGGTCGCGGCGGCGGCGGAGCTGGCCCGCGCCGAGGGGCGTCCGGGCGCGTGGGCGCTGCGGCTGCTCAACACCAGCGGTCAGCCGGTGCTCGCCTCGCTGCGGAACCGCGCCCTGCGCGAGCGCATCCACCAGGCCTCGCTGGCGCGGGGCAGCCGCGGGGGCGAGTTCGACAACCTCGCGGTGGTCGCACGCCTGGCGCGGCTGCGGGCCGAGCGGGCGCGGCTCCTGGGTTATCCGAACCACGCCACCTACGTGCTGGAGGACCAGACCGCCCAGACTCCGCAGGCGGTGAACCGCCTGCTCGCGGACCTCGGCACGTCGGTGCCGTTGATTGACGCCCAGAAAGTGATT
>JBMTAG010000038.1:0-30738 GCA_049428505.1 Opitutaceae bacterium
CCGGCGTCGCCGCCGCGCTCACAATTCCGTCCGCACCGAGAGCGCGAAGACGCGCGGGGCCTCCCGGAAGGCGCGGCGGTAGAATTGCACGCCGCTCACCGTGTCGAGGTCGAGCTTGGTGGCGTTGATGGTGCGGTCGTCGAGGACGTTGGTCACGTTGAGCTGGTAGGTGACCGCAGCCGTATTGGTCCACCGGCCCGCGAAGCCCCGGGTGCGGTATTGCAGGAAGAGATCGCCCACCGAGCGCGGGTTGCCCCAGAGCATGCGGTTGGAGGCGACATCGACGCCCGCGAGGTTGGCGCTTTGGAAGCGCCAGCCGCCGCCGACCGCGAGGCCCTTGAGCTTGCCGGTCGAGAAGGTGTAGCGCGTCCAGAGGTTGGCCTTGTGCGGGCGGTTGCCGTAGCCCCGCTCGTCGGAGAGGCGGCTCGCGGCGAGCAGCGTGTCGGACTCCGCGATCCGCTGACCGACCGTGCCGGTGCCGAAGGCCTGCGCCGCGGTGAACAGCGGCTGGCTGAGGACCGAGGGGCGGCCCGTGCGCTGGACGTAGAGCGCGTCGAGGCTCTTCCAGAGCGCGACGCGGTCAGCCCACCACGGGACAGCCTCGAAGAACGTGTTGGCCACGACGCGGTCCGTGTAGGAGTAGGTGACGCGCATCGTCCAGTTGCGCGTGAGGTTGGCGGTGGCCTCGAACTCGTAGCCCCGGCTGAGCTGGTCGGAGAGGTAGGAGTCGGCGGAGCTGAGGTAGATGGAGGTGAGGTCGCTCACGCTCGAAATCGGGGCGCCCGCGCCGAGGTTGCCGAGGTTGGCCTGGCGGAAATAGTAATCGAACGACGTCATCACGTCGTTGTTCGGATTCACGAACACCGCGGCGCCGCCCTGGATGCGCTCCCCGCGGCTCTTGGAGTCGTAGTGCTTGAGCGAGCCGCTGAGGCGGTTGTCGAGGAAGCTGAAGGCGATGCCGTAGTCGAGGCTCTCGCCCCGGGTGGGCGGCGGCGTGCGATCCTCGGGGAGCGAGGAGCGGTTGCGCTCCTGGAGGCCGAGGCCGGTGGCGTAGTTGGCGATGAGCGAGAGGCTGCGCGTGACGTGCAGCACGGCCCCGGCGGTCTTCCGGATCCCGGTCGTCCGGTCCCGGGTGAACCAGTCCCGCCGGAGCGGGGTGAAGGTCGCCTGGTCCGCCGCCGTGGCGAAGCGGAATCTGCCGCTGTCCGGATCGCGCAGGGTGCGGGGGCCGACCGCGCTGATGGCGTCGTCGCGCACGCCGGCGGTGGTGACGAGGCGGCGGTCGAGGAGATAATTCTGCATGACGGCCATGAGGGTGTCGGTCGTGAGGCGGTCGTCGAAGTCGAGGGCGTTGACCGCCACCCAGTCGGTGGTGAGCCGGCCGATGTTCGCGAAGCCTGAGCCGTACGTCTCCAGATTGGTGGGGTTGCCGGGCTGGAAGCCCGAGGTGTAATCCGCCGCCGGGCCGCCGATCCGGAAGTAGCGGCGCCGGAAGACCTGGTTGGCGGCGTTTTCGGCGGCGGGGTTGTAGGGGCGGCCGGCCCAGACCTCGCGCTGGCGGAGCCGGGAATTGTGGTTGCGGTTGCGCTCGGCCATCACGGCGAGGCGGTGCTGGCCCCCGCGCGCGCCGAAATCGTGGTCGTAGGAGAAGGAGGCGCGGAGCGTCTCGTTGTCGATGATGCGCTTGAGGCGGAGGAAGTTCTGCTGCGCGTAGTAATGGCCGGTGCCGAGGAAGTACGGGTTGAGGCTGCCGTCGGGCAGCCGGTAGTTGAGATCGGCGGCGATGGTCGGGCTCTGGCCGAGCGTGGTGTCGCTGCGGCGGTGGTTGAGGTTGTAGGCGAGCTCCATGAAGAGCCGGGAGAACCAGCGGTGATTGAGGATCGCCGTGAGGTTGTCGGTGCTCACGCCGGCGAACTCACCCGAGCCGGACGGCGTGACGGAGCCGTAGCGCTCGTAGCGTTCGTCGATGATGGGCTGGTCGGAGTTGAAATTGAAGCGGCTGGCGTTGGTGGAGAGCGTGATCCGGTTGACGGCCGACGAGGCGCCCTCCCAGAGCCGCGCGGGGACGGAAAGGTCGGGGCCGTAGACGAGCACCGTGCGATTGCTGACGTTGCCCGTGCCGGAGGTGGCGGCGACGAGCGCGGTGCCGGAGGCGTTCTCGTACCGCTCGAGCCCCTGGTTCCACCGGATCAGCCCGGCGTCGAGCGCGCTGGCGAAACGCGTGAGGCCGTCCACGTGGTTCCAGTCGCGCCCCGAGACGCCCTCATTGTGTTCGCGCGCGTAGGAGACGCTCAGCTCGGTGTCGCGGCGGAAGCGGTAGTTCGCCGCGAGCGTGATCCCGTTAAAATCCTGGTACTGGTGCGGCTGGGCCGAGCCCTTGCGGTCGTGCACGCCCATGATGCGGAGCCCGAGCCGATCCTTCCACAGCACGCGGTTGATGTCGACGGCCGCGCGCTTCGTGCTCTCGCCGGCGACCTTCAGCTCGAGGTTCGCGGTGTTGCGCGACAGCGACGGCGCGCGCGTGCGGAAATTGAGGACGCCGCCGGGGGCGCCGGTGCCGAAGAGGATGGCGTTGGGCCCGCGGGTCGCGCCGACGCGCTCGACGTTGTAGGTGTTCGACTCGACCGCCGTCTGAAAGCCGTTGATCGAGGTGCCGCCGACCAGGCCGCGCGAGCGGTAGGTCAGCCCCTGATCGCCGAACATGTTCGCCTGGGCGCCGGCTCCGCCCGGCTCGGCGTCCCCCTTGCTGATTTCGGCGCCGATGTCGTAGCGGAGGATCTCCTCCATCGTGGTGGCGCCGATGTCGTCGAGGAAATCCCTCGTGAACACGCTGATGGCGGCGGGCGTGTCGCGCAGCGCGGTGTTGAGGCGGGAGCCGTCGAGGGTGTTGGTGGCCGCATAGCCGGTCTCGGCCTGCGTGCTCACGATGAAGGGCGAGAGCCCGATCGGGGCTTCCCGGGGGGCGCGGGGAGCTTCGGTGGCGGAGACGGCCGAGGCGGCGAGGGCCGTCGCGAAGGAGCAGGCTCGCGTGACGTGACGCATGGGGAGTTGGGGTTTGGCGGCTGACTTCGGCGGCGGGGAATCCCGCTCCGTCGTCGCTCGATCCATGCTGGTGCGCAGGGCGTTGGGCACAACCTAGGAGTTGATCGCGGCGAGCGTGGCGCCCGGCGCAATCCCCCGAGGCCACGCGGCTTTTCCAGGAACACCTGCGCGGGGGCATCCTCTGGGCCCTCGGCCTCGAACCGGGCCGGCCGTAAGCGGCGAGTCCGTCCGCGACGTGCCGATCAGGCGGGATCGCGGCGGAAGGCGGCCGCATCCTCGAGCCGGAGCCCGGGCACCTGGCGAAATTCGGCCGGGTTGAGCGTGACCAGCCCGTAATCCAGGTGCAGGGCCGTAGCGGCGATCTGCAGGTCGTGCGGTCCGATCCGCCGGCCGAGGCGCTCCAGTTCCGCCCACAGGCCCGCGTGGCGGCGGGCGACCGGCAGATCGAAGTCGATCACGTCCAATTCCGCCAACGCGGCCTCCACGAAGGCGCTGCGCTCCCGGCGCCGGGGACCCGGCTCCGCCCGCTCGACGCCGTGGAGCAGCTCCGAGGCCGTGATCGCGGCCAGCGCGAAGGGTTCCTCCGCGTGCGCCGCGAAGAGCCGGGGCAGGTCCAGGCGCGCCCGCTCCGCCGCGATCAGCACCGACGTGTCGAGGATCAATCCCATTGCAGCGGCGGGATCGGGAGCAGGGCGGCCCGGGCGTCAGCGAGGTCCCGGGCCATCGCCTCGGCCTCGGCCGGGCTCAGCCGCGGGAGCCGCGGCCAAAGCACCGCCAGTTCCCGGCCGGTGCGGAGCGCGCGGGCCGGAACCACCCGCACCATCGGCCGACCCCCCTTCAGCAGGAGCGCGCTTTCCCCCCGGAAATGCACCCGGTTGATCAGGTCCGAAAAGTTACGCGCGGCGTCCGTCACGGAAAGAGTCCTCATCGCGCGACCCTGAGTCTGATAATCGGATAAAGCAACCCAAGACTTAGATGAGCAGTATTCTGTGGATGTTAACGTATTCGGCATCAGGCGGGGTTTATGGCCGCGCCACGTCCGCCTGCCAGCGCCGCGAAGCCCCGATTCCGGGGTTTACGGCGGGCGCGTTTCAGACTCGCCCGCGCCCCGCTCCGGCCCCGCCGCGGCTCAGGCCAGAATCCCCTTCACGACGTGCCCGTGCACGTCGGTGAGGCGGTAGCGGCGGCCCTGGAACTTGTACGTCAGCTGCTCGTGGTCGACGCCGCAGAGGTGCAGCAGGGTCGCGTGCAGGTCGTGGATGTGCACCGGATCGCGGACGACGTTGTAGCCGTACTCGTCGGTCTCGCCGTGGGTGATCCCGGCCTTCACGCCGCCGCCGGCGAGCCAGACCGAGAAGCAGCGGGGGTGGTGGTCGCGGCCGAAGTTGGTCGCGGTCATCGGGCCCTGACAGTAATTGGTGCGGCCGAACTCCCCGCCCCAGATGACAAGGGTGTCGTCGAGCATTCCGCGCTGCCTCAGGTCGGCGATGAGGGCCGCGCTGGGTTGGTCGGTCTGCAGGCACTCGCGGCGGATCCCGCCGGGCAGGCCGGCGTGGTGGTCCCAATCCTGGTGGTACAACTGGATGAAGCGGACCCCGCGCTCGGCGAGCCGGCGGGCGAGGAGGCAGTTGGCGGCGAAGGTGCCCGGCGTCCGCGCGTCGGGGCCGTAGGCGTCGACCACCGCGTCGGGCTCGCCGCGGAGGTCCGTGACCTCGGGGACGCTGCTTTGCATCCGGAAGGCGAGCTCGTAGTTGGCGATGCGGGCGCCGATCTCGGCGTCCGGGGTGCCGGCGAACTGGTGCTCGTGGAGCTCGCGCAGGCGGTCGAGGGCGAGGCGCCGGTTGGCGGCTGAGACGCCGGCGGGATTGCCCAGGTAAAGCACGGGGTCGCCGCCGGAGCGGAACCGCACCCCCTGGTGCTTCGCGGGCAGGAAGCCGGCGCCCCAGAGGTGCGACATCAGCGGCTGGCCCTTCTTGTCCTTGGTGAGGAGGACGACGAAGGAGGGCAGGTTGTCGTTGGTGCTGCCGAGGCCGTAGTCGAGCCAGGCGCCGAAGCTGGGCCGGCCGGGGATCTGCGCCCCGGTCTGCATGAAGGTCACGCCGGGCCCGTGGTTGATCGCCTCCGTGTGCAGGGAGCGGATCACGCACAGCTCATCCGCGACCTTCGCGGTGTAAGGGAGCAGTTCGCTGAAGGCGTTGCCGCTGCGGCCGTGGCGCTGGAAGGCGAAGGGCGAGCCGGCGATGGGGATCGAGCTCTGGTTGCCCGACATCCCGGTGAGGCGCTGGCTGCCGCGGACGGAGTCGGGCAACTGCTCGCCGTGGCGCTGGTTGAGGAGCGGCTTGGCGTCGAACAGGTCGAGCTGCGAGGGCCCGCCGGACTGGAACAGGTAGATGATGCGCTTGGCCTTCGGGGCGAAATGCGGTCCGCCCCCCGGCGTCGTTCCGGCGGTGGGGGCCGCGCCGGCGGGGCGCGCGAGGAGTTGCGCGAGGGCGAGGCCGCCGAGGCCCAGGCCGAGGCGGTTGAGGCATTCGCGGCGGCTCAGCCGGAGCCAGGGCTCGGGCCCGGTGCAGAGGGGAACGGGATCGGGGAGGCTCATCGTTTCTGCACGAACAGGTCGTGGTTCATCAGGGTGTTCACCAGCGTGGCGGCGGCGGCCACCTCGATGGGCGGGAGCGTGGGATCAGCCGGGCGCGAGCCGTGGGTCAGGTAACAGTCGGCGTCGCCCGGCTCCCGGGTGTAGTGCGCCCTCTGCTCGCGGTGCAGCCGGAGCAGAATGCCGGTCTCCACGGCGTCCGGATCGCGGCCGAGCACGCGGCGGAACGCGAGGGCCGGCAACGCCTCGGGCCGCCCCGCGGTCGCGCGCAGCAGGTCCTCGGCGAGGACGCGCGCCGCCTCGACGAACTGGGTGCCGTTGAGGAGGACGAAGGCGTGCAGCGCGGTGTTGGTGGTGTCGCGGCGCGCCACGCACACCACGCGCTTCGGGACGTCGAAGGCCTCCAGCACTGGGGCCGGCCCGTTGCGCCGCCAGAAGGTGTAGAGGCTGCGGCGGAAGAGCTCGTCGCCCTTCCCGGCCGGCGCCGGCTTGAACGATTCGGGCAGATCGTACGGGTGCACCGGTGGCCCGCCGAGGCGCTCGACCAGCAGGCCGCTCACCGCGAGGGCCTGATCGCGGATCATCTCGGCCGGGAGCCGATGTCCCGGGCCGCGGGCGAGGAAGGTGTTCTCCGGGTCGTCGGCCGCGAGCCCGGGGGGCGCGGCGCTGCGCTGGCGGTACGTGTGCGAGAGGACGATCGTGCGCAGCAGCGCCTTCACGTCCCAGCCGCCCCGGACGAACTCGGTGGCGAGCCAGTCGAGCAATTCGGGGTGCAGGGGGCGCTCCCCCTGCAGGCCGAAGTCCTCGGCGGTCTTCACCAGCCCGCGGCCGAACAGGGCCTGCCAGAAGCGGTTCACCGTGACGCGCGCCATCAGGGGATGCCGCGGGTCGGTGAGCCATTGCGCCAGGCCCAGCCGGTTGCGGGGCGCGCCCGCGGGCAGCGGGGGCAGGAAGTGGGGCGTGTCGGCGCGGACCTCCTCGCCGCGCTGGTCGTACTCGCCGCGGCGGAGGATGTAGGCGGCCTTCGGCGCGGGCAGTTCGCGCATCACCATGATTTCCCGGGCCTGCTCGGCGAGGCGGGTCTGGCGGGCGCGGGCGGCCTGCAGCGCTTCCGCCGCCGCGCGGTACGCGGGATCGTGCGCCGCGAGGTAGTGGGCGTAGAGCGCGGCGTCCTCGCCCGCGCCCGGGGCGCGCCCGGCCCGCGCGAGGGCGCCCGGCGCCGCGACCTCCGCCACCTCGAGCGCGTTCAGCGCGCGGTCGAAGATGCGCAATTCGTCCACCAGGCCGCCCTGGAAGCCGCGGTCGCGGAACCGTTCCCCCAGCGTGATCGTGTCCCCGCCGCCGCCGGTGATGTTGCGCGTGAGGTGGTCGCGGACGACCTCGAGGGGTGCCGCCACCCCGTCGACGTAGACCCGGAGGCCGGCGGCGCGGCTCGAGCCGTCGCTGGTCACCGTCACGTGCACCCAGCGGCCGAGCGGCAGCGGATCCCGGGTGCGCACGGCGATGGCGTCGCCCGGCCAGAAATGGATCAGCGACCACTGCAGCCGGCCGTCGCTCATCAGCAGCTCGTAGCCGCGGCTGGCGGCGTCGGTCCACGCGCGCGAGCGGTGCATGAGGACGGCCCGGTCCCGCGCCGCCGGGGCCTGCAGCCGGAGCGCGACGGAAAACGGCTCGTGCCGCGAGAAGTTGCCGAGGGTGGTGTTGACGGGGTGGTCGCCGGAGAGGCGGAGGCCCTGGCCCTGGTAGCCCGGCACCGAGCGGTTCTCCGCCGGGGTGGTGGCGGCGTGCTGCCCGTCGATCGCGCTGGCGAAGTGCCCGAGTTTTGCGGCCTCCATCGCCTTGGTCACGGGTGCCTTGGCGCCCGTCTCGGGCGGCGCGTCAAGACGCTGCTCGAAGTCAAAGCGGGCGAGCTCCCCGGGGAGGCCGGCACCGTCCGGGTGAGCGGCGAGCCAGGCGGCGAAGGCGTCGCGCCGGCGGGCCGCCACCGCGGCAAGCGCCTGTTCCGCCTCAGCGACGGCCGCGCCGGCCGCGGCGTAGGTCGCCTTTTCCTGGTCATCCTGCAGCCACATCGCGGGCGTCGGCATCGACGGCGTGAAGAAGGAATACAGCCCGGCCTCATCGATGTCGTCGAAGAACGCGAAGAGCTGGTAGTAGTCCTTCTGCGTGATCGGGTCGAACTTGTGGTCGTGGCAGCGCGCGCAGTCGAGGGTCAGGCCGAGGAAGGCGGTGCCGAAGGTGGCGGTGCGGTCGTTGACGTAGTTGACGCGGTACTCCTCCTCGACCGAGCCGCCCTCGCTCTCCTGCGGATTGAGGCGGTTGAAGGCGGTGGCGAGGCGCTGTTCCTCCGTGGCGCCGGGCAGGAGGTCGCCGGCGAGCTGCCAGGTCACGAACTGGTCCCAGGGCAGGTTGCGGTTGAAGGCGCCGATGACCCAGTCACGCCACGGCCACATCGCCCACTCGCGGTCGACCTGGAAGCCGAAGCTGTCGGCGTAGCGGGCGAGGTCGAGCCAGTCGGCGGCCATCCGCTCGCCGTAGCGCGGGGAGGCGAGGAGGCGGTCGACGGCGCGCGCGTAGGCGTCGGGCGCGGGGTCGGCGAGGAACGCGGCGAGTTCCGCGGGGGAGGGCGGCAGCCCGGTGAGGTCGAAGGTGACGCGGCGCAGCAGGGTGGCGCGGTCCGCTTCGGGCTGGGGGGCGAGGTTCCGGCGACCCAGCGCGGCGAACACGAGTTGGTCGATGCCGTTGCGCGGGGCGGGACCGGGGCGGAGGGCCGGCGGGGGCAGGGCGGGGGCCGCGGGCGGCACGAAGGCCCAGTGCTCCTGGTAGGGGGCGCCGGCGTCGATCCAGCGGCGGAGGATATCCGCCTCGGCGGCCGTGAGGCGGCCCAGTTTGGACTCGGGCGGGGGCATCACCTCGTCCGCGTGCGGGCTGAGGACGCGCAGGAGCAGTTCGCTTTCCGCGCCGCGGCCCGGGGTGATCACGCGCTGGCCGTCGCGCTCGCGGAGAGCGCCGTCGCGGGTGTCGAGGCGGAGCTTGGCCTTGCGGCCCTGCTCATCGGGGCCGTGGCAATGGAAGCACTTGTCGGAGAGGATCGGCCGGACGTCACGGTTGAAGTCGACCTCGGCCGCGGCGGCGCAGCTCGCCGTGAGGGCGGCGAGCAGCAGGCGGGCGCGGGACGCGAGGGCAGGGGCGGCGGAAATCACGGGGCGGGCGGGGCGACGGAAGAAGGGAAACGCGAGTTCCCCCGCGCGTAAAGCCCGCGCGAGTCGGAACCGCGCCCTGATTTCCGCCCCGCCCTCAGCGGGTCCGCTGCTCCTCGAACCAGGCGAGCCACTCCTTCGCCGCGCGGGCGTAGGTGATGCGGTGGTTCGCGTCGGGGCCGGCCGAGATCGCGGTCACGCGGTCGTTGCCGATCGCGCGCTGGTACTCCATCGGCAGCCGCGCGAGGCCGACGGTGAGGCATTCGTCGACTTCGCCGTAGTACATCCGCACGGGGGTGCGGATCACCCAGCGGTAGGGCTGCATCGCGGCGGCGAGGCGGCCGTACGCGGAACTGCGGTAGCGGGCGGGATCAAAGAATTCCGGGCGGATCAGCTTGCGCAGGTCGCGCGGGAAATCCGCCAGCTTCACCGAGCCATCCTTCAGGTAGACGCCGCGCGCGAGCGGGTACATTTCCGGCGTGAACAACCCCTGCGCGAGGCCGGGGATATCGTAGTATTCCTCGAACGAGAACGCGGTGAGGATGAACATCGTCGTCACCCACCACGCCTCGATCGGGCGGGGAAAGTTCAGGAAGCCGCTCGTCATCACGTACCCGTCGCACTGGGCCGCGGCCGTCCCCACGGCCCGCACCGGCAGGCCGGCCTGCTCGAGCCGCTCCAGCAGGGCCATCGTGACCACCCCGCCCTGGGACCAGCCGCCCAGGAAGTGCTCCCCCGGGGTGATGCCCTCGCGCGCCAGCAGTTCCTCGGCGGGCCGCCGGAGGTCGAGGCAGGCCTGGGTCTGGCTGCCGAGGACGATATAGCTGTCCTTCTCGGTGGAGAGCCCCATCCCGAAGTAATCGGCGCCGGTGACCACGTAGCCCCGCGCCGCGAACAGGGCGAGCATCAGCCGCGTCTCGAAGGACTCCTCCGGGAACGAGGGGACCTCCTGCTTCCCGAAGACCGTCCCGTGCTGGTAGGACAGGACGGGCAGGCGGCCGTTGAGGCCCTCGGGGATCGCGACGAGGCCGGTGGCGATCGTCGGCCGGTTGCCCTTCTCCGGAATGACCGAGGGGTAGGTGACCCGGAAGAGCCGGACCGGGTAACGCGGCTCCGGGTAGTCGACCTGGGCGCCCACGGCGGCCGGGACCTCCTCCCGGAGGATGCGTTGGAGCCGGGCCACGTCGTAGCGCCCGAGGGGTTCGATTCCCGGGCGGAGCTCCGCGGGGGCGGCGGCGACCGCGACGCCCGAGAGGACGAGGAGCAGGCCGAGGAGGCGGGCGGGGCGGGGCAAGCGGAGCCGGAGCATCATCCACGGGGCGGCGGGGCCGCCCCGTGGTCAAGCGCGGAGCGGACCGGACGAGCTCAGAACGAACCCTTCACCCCGAGGGTCAGTTGCACCCCGTGGGTCATCTCCTGGTAGCGGCGGGCGTAGTCGGGCGTGAGGGAGCCGCGGCGCTCGAGGATCTCCGGGCGGTCGAACAGGTTCTGGGCGTTGAGGTAGACGAACAGCTCCCGCCGCAGCTGCCAGTCGAGGTTCAGGTCGACGGTCACCTTGCGGCGCACGTACTCGTAGCCTTCGGGACCGAAGGCGGGCTGCGCCCCGCGCCGCTGCTCGCCGCGGTAGTTCCACTTCAGCATCACGGTGACGGGGCGGCGCGCGTAGGTGAGGCCCCAGTTGGCGCTCTCCGGCACGAAGTTCCCGAACTGGGCGTCCTTTCCGCCCTCGAGCCGGAGCTTGGTCCCGTTGGCGAAGGCCTGGAAGGGCCGGCCCCAGGCGCCGAGCGGCGCGAGCGAGTGGCGCACGTTGAACTCCACGCCGGAGACGCGCGCGGTGTCCGGCAGATTGTAGGTGGTGGTGAGGCGCCAGCCGCGGTAGCGGGGGTCGAGGTCCAGTTGGGCGAGGTCGGCCTCGGTCGCCAGCTTCACCACGTTGCCGAAGAAGTCGGCGATGTCCTTGCGGAAGGCGCCCACGCTGAAGAGCCCGCCCTTCGGGGTGTAGTACTCGAGGGAGAGGTCGAAGTTGTCGGCCGTCCACGGGCGGAGTCCGGTGTTGCGGATGTTGATCGTGCCCGGGATCCCCTCGGGGTCGGGTGCGTTGTCGTTGAGCTCGTTCTCGTCGATCGTGGCGTTCGGGATAATGTTGGTGAAGTCGGGCCGGCCGTAGGTCCGGGCGTAGGCGGCGCGCAGCAGCAGGTCCTCGCGCAGGCTCCAGGTGAGGTGCAGGCTCGGGTAATTGCCGGCGTAGGTGCGGTCCGCCTTCAGCCCGCGGTCGGTGCGGGTCAGGCGCAATTCCTCCAGGGAGCCGGCCGCGCCGGCGTCCGGGCGGCGGATCAGGGCGCCGTTGGCGGCGCGGGCGAAGGCGCCCGTGGCGGTGCGCTGCCAGACCGCGTCCGGATTGAAGAGCGGGCCCTCGCCCTGGGCGCGCGTCTGCTCGCGGCGCACGCCGGTCACGACCCGCAGCCGGTTGTGGAAGAGGGCGAACTCCGCCTGCACGTAGCCGGCCCGCACGCCCTCCTCCAGCCGCTCCGAGTTGTTGATCCGGAACTGCTCCTCGCTCACGACCTGCGCGGGCGTCTTGGTCCAGTGCGTGGGGTTGGCCGTGAAGCCGTCCCAGGCGCGGTAGAGGGACACGAAGGGGAGGGACGACAGGCCGAAGAATTCCGGCTGGTTGACGTAGTTGCGCATCCCGAACGGGACGGGCGAGTCGGGCGTGGCCGCGTTCCCGTCGGGTCCAAGGTAGGTCCAGTTGATGCTCTGGCGGCGGACGTCGCGCACCTTCACGCGGGACAGGCCGCCGACCTGCACCGCGGCGGGGAAGGGAAGGGCGGTCAGCGCGCGACGGACGTCGAGCTTGGTGTTGGCGAGGCTGTCGCGGATCGGGCGCGGCGTGGACTGCGCGGTGTTGAGGCGGTACTGGCTGAGGTCGCGCCAGTTGACCTCGCGGTTGGCGTTGTCGAACACCTGCAGCCCGTACGGCCGGAGGGTGTTGATGCCGGTGAGGCTCACGCGCGCCGGGTTGGTGAGCGCGATCCCGAGGGTGCGAAAGCGGCCCTCCGAGGTGTCGAAGTAGCCGCCGCCCGCGTTCGACTGGCCGGCGCCGGCCACGATGCGCCAGGTGCCGTCGTCGTAGCGGTAGCGCAGCGTCAGCGCCTTGGTGTCGAGGCGCTGGACGACCGAAGCGCCGAGGCCCATCAGGGCGACGCCGCCGCGCCCGGTCGCGCCCTGGGTGAAGTCCGGCCCGAAGGTCAGCGCGGTGCCGCCGGCGACCGACGGCGTGCCGTTGGTGCCGGCGGTGAAGTTGACCGACGCGTTGGAGCGGTCGGCGATGAAGCGGCTGCGCTCAAGGCTGAGCGAGAGCACGCCGTTCGGGTGCGGGCGCCAGTCCGCCTTGATCGCCCCCGACTGCCGGGCGGTGAGGCGCGGGACGCTGATCACCTGGTACGCCTGCAAGTAGGGCCGCTCCGGCGTGGCGCCGGTGCCCGTGCCGCTGTTGGCGTAGCCCTTGGTCGAGCGCTGCTGCTCCACGAAGCGGTCCTGCACCTGGCCGGTGACGACGAGGCCGAAGTTGCGGTTGACGGGCAGGGTGTAGTCGAAGCTGGCGCTGGGGCGCACCTTGTAAATGCGTTCGTCGGAGACGTGCGGCTCCTTGCCGAGGCTGAGCCGGTTGTGGATGCCGGCGAGGCTCGCGCTCCAGCGCAGCTGGGCGCTCTTCCGCTCGAAGGCGCTCTTGCTCACCATGTCGATCGAGCCCGACATCGAGTCGGCGGGCGTCGCCGGGGTCGGCACCTTGGTCACCTCGAGGCGGGAGATGTTGTTGATCGAGACCTCCTTGAACTGGAACACGCGCGACGCGCCCTGCGGGTTGCCGGTGTTCGCCATCTCCATCCCGTCGGTCGAGAGCACCGCCATCGCGGAGGGGAAGCCGCGCACCGCGACGGAGGCGACGGAGCCGCCGGACTCGGTGTCGTACTCGGCGGTGATGCCCGGGAGGTACTTCAGGAATTCGCCGACGTTGCCGTCCATCACGTCGCCGAGGGAGTCGGCGGCGACCACGGTCTTGATGTTGGGGGCGAAGCGCTGCTCGTTGATTGCGATGGCGGCGCCGTCGGTCTCGCGCTCGCTGGCCACGGTGAAGGCGTCAAGGCGGACGACCCCCGTGCCGCCGTAGCGGGCGCTGGTCAGCGCGAAGTCCTGCTCGGCGACCGCGCCGGCGCGCACGGTGACGGTGGCCTGCTGGGGATCGAGGCCGGTATAGAACACCTCGAGCGTGACGGGCCCCGGCGGCAGCGCGGCGAGGCGGTAGCTGCCGGACTGGTCGGTGAACGCGCTGCGCTCGGTGCCGGCGACGGTGACGCGGACGTTGTTCAGGTACTGGCCGGTGGCGACGTTCTGCACGCGGCCGGAGACGCCACCGGTGGCGGGGGCGGCGGCGCGCAGGAGCGGGGCGAGGGTGGTGAGGAGGAGGAGGAGCAGCGGGCGCAGGCGGGGGTGGTTCATGGTTGAAAGGGGGATTCAGGGTCGGGCATGGACGAGTTCGGCCGCGCGGCGGGGACGCGAGGCCGGCGGGTCGGGGGCGCCGCGAGAAAAATATCCCGGTACCACCGACGCAATCGGTTTCCCGCGGCGTCGAGCGCAGCAATCCTTACTGGTGCGTAATCCCGGGCTGGGCGAGGGCGTGCAGCTCCGCCAGCTCCCCGGCGGTCAGCGCCCGGTCGAACACGGCGACCCCGCCGATCCAACCCGTGAAGCCGACGCCCCGGCCGCTGTGAATGACGCGCCCGATGGTGAAGGGGCCGCCGGTTCCGTCGGCGGGGGGCGTGTAGATCCCGTGCGGATACCACCAAGGGTTCAGGCGCAGGGCCACCAGCTCGCGGGCCGTCTCCCGGCCGCCGTCGAGGGTGACGCGGACCCGCGTGTAGCGGTATTCGCGGAGCTCCACGTGACGCCCGCCCTCGCCCGCCAGCGGGGTGACGCGCAGGGGTTCGTCTTCGGGCGGATTGTAATGCTGGTCGGCCGGGAACGCGGGATCCTCTCCGTCCTGGAGGCCCGGGATCCGTGCGAGTCGACCCTGGTGCCACGCGTTGGCGGCGAAGGAGATCAGCCGGTCGCGCTGCGGATGCTCGAGCCAGCGGTCCCCGCTTTGACCGTCGAGCCAGCTGGTCAGCTCCTGCGTGCGGCTGTCGAAGGTCATCGCGAAGGTGCGCCACGAACGCGCGAGGACCTCGGCGGGGGCGTTGTGGGGCACCCGGGGCGACAGCGCGACCGAGTTACTCTTGTGGAGCGCGTACCGGTTGGTGAAGGAACTGGTGCCGTTTTCCGAAACGTGGCCGCAGGCCGCGCCCTCGTGGTTGAGGCCCGCGAAGAGCGCGTACTGGCGCTGCCCCCGCTCGACGCGCACGATGTTTTCGGTGGAGGGTTGCCGGAGGTCGGTGCCCTCGTGCCAGATGCCCGCGAGCGCGTGGTTGCCACTTTCGCGGATGGCCCAGACGATCACGGTGACGGCGCGTCCCGGACCCTTGATGTCCAGCGGGGTGTCGTGCAGGCGGGAGCGGGGCACGAACAACAGCGGGCGAAAGTCCGGATTGGTTTCCGCGCGGATCCGGATCGCCTCGCCGAACGGTCCCGCGCCCAGCAGCGGGAAATCCGCGTAGGTCGCGGCGGGACCGCTGGACCAGAGGTCGCGGACGTAGTTGCCGGCGTCGAGCGGGTAGTCCGTGGGCGCCCCGGGCGGGACGTGCGCCGTGAAACGGCCCCCGGGTGCCTCGCGCCGCGTGAAATCCCAGAAGGCCACGAGCCCGGGGACGGCGGTCACCCGCGCGATCTTTTCCGGGTAAGGATCGGCCCGGAGCACCCCGGCGACGAGGACGGCGCCCAGCAGGCGCCGCGAGGCGGCGCGGAGCAGGAAGGACCAGGGCATCGGCAAAGGGGAGGTGGCGGGCCCGCGCCGGGTTCAGGGCGTGAGCCCGGCCAGTGCCACGAGCAGTTCCGCGACGGCCGCGCCGTCCGCCTCCGCGGCCGGATCGGCCAGCGGCGTCCAGTCGGTCCCGAGGCGCACGCCGCGGCGGGCCAGCAGCGCGAGCGCCGCGCCCGGTTCGCTCACGCCGGGCTCGACCCGCGCCGCGACCGCCACGAGCAGGGCGCGGGCCCGGGCGGCCTCGACGGTCGCGCCCGGCCGGACCGCGTTGCGCCACGCGTTGACGGAGGCCTCGGCCGGGGCGAAGTGCCCGCGGGCGTGCAGCGCCTCCACCGCCGCGAGCGCCGCGGGATCGGCCGCGCGCGCCGGCCCGCGCGCGCCCGGCTCCGCCCGGGGCAGCTCCAGCACCGCGCCGGCCCGCGTCAGCACCTCGCGCAGCCGCGCGTAGGGCACCGCATGCGGCGAGCCGCCGTGCTCGCGCGCGAGGACGGCCGCGGCCCCGGCCGCCTGGCCCAGCATCAGGAACACCGGTTCCATCCGGATCGAGCCGTAGGCCGCGTGGGTGGACGAGAGGCACACGGGCACGAGGAGGTTATCCGCCTCGGTCCGCCGCGGCAGCAGGGCCCGGTAGCTCAGCGGGAAGGCCCGGATGTTCTCGAGGAAGTGCCCCTCCACCCGCAGGCGCCCCTCCGCGTCGGCGTAGAGGCCCACGACGTGCGAATCGAGGGCGTACGAGGCGAACGCGACCGGATCCGGCACCGTCGTCCGCCGGCGCGCGTCGTGCTCGGTGATCACGTATTCCCCGCGGAGCCGCCGTGCCTCGCGCACGTACAGCTGGAAGGGCCAGTGGCCGGTGGCGGCGAACTCGTCCCGGGCGAGGCCCCAGCGCGCGACCTCGGCGCGGGTCACGGCGGGCACGCGCGGGTCGTGGGCGAGGAACCACAGCAGTCCCTGCACGTGATCCCGGTGCGCCCGCCAGCGGCGGTCGCGCTCCGCGTAATCCGCCTCGGCCCAGCCGGTGGCGCCCCCGATGAGATCCGTCGAGAAGAGGTCCCGGTTGTTGGTGTCCGTCTTCCGGTTCGGCATCGGCGTGAGCGTGAAGAGGCGCGGACCGGGCAGGAGCGGGCGCCCGGCGATGAAGCGCAGGACGAGCTCGTGGTGCCGCGCGTCGTAATTCTCGGGCCGGGTGAGGGGCACGCGGTTGGCCGGCACGTCGGTCAGGCACACGCGGAAGGTGTACGCCTGGACGCCGGGGTCGGCCTCCCCCTCGGGCCCGGGGGCGCGGGGCGCCACGCCCGGCAGGAGCCCGCTCGCCGGGTGGCCCGGTTCCACGAACGGGTCGATCCCGGCCGTGCGCTCCGGGGGCAGCGAACGCACGCCGTTGAGGGTCTCGCCGTGCTCGCGGTTGGCCTCGCGGCCCGTCCGGTGGCTGACGCCGGCCGCCGCCAGCAGATCGCCCTCGTAGGTGGCGTCGATGAAGGTCCGGCCGCGGAAGGTCCGACCGTCGAGCAGGCGCAGGGCCGTGAGGCGGGGGCCGGTGCGGTCGACCCCGCCGGCCCGGTCGAGGCGGGCTCCGACGTGCGCCGTCACGCCCGCCTCGCGCAGGAGGTCGGCCAGGACGCGCGCGGCCACGTGGGGCTCGAAGAACCAGTGTTGCCCCGTCGCCTCGGTGACGTTCAGGGGATGCCGCGGCAGGTAGTCCGCCCGCGTCTCGTGCCGCCAGCTCCGCGGGTCCCGGTAATGGGCGTGGATGCGGCCGAAGAACTCCCGCGCGAGGCCACCCACGGCCCGCTTGTCGCCGACGTCGCTCGCGCCGAGGCCGCCGGCGGTCATGCCCCCGAGCGCCGGTCCCGGCTCCAGCACGACCACGCTCGCCCCCTGGCGGGCGGCCTGCACCGCGGCCGCGATCCCGGCCACCGTGCCGCCGTAGACGACCACGTCGAGGGGCTCCGCCGGGGCGGCGGCGCGGACCGGGGCGAGTCCGAGGAGGGCGCAGGCGAACAGCGGGCGGAGGCGGGGGGGCATGCGCCGAAGGGAGGCGGGGCCCGCGGGCGCGGCAAATCCGAATTACCGCTTGTCGCTGAGTTGGTCCGGCGGATGCTGTGGAACGTCCATGGTCCCTCCGCCCCGCATCGTCCGCGCCTGGCTGGAATCCCCCGCCGTCGGGGTGATCGAGCTCGAGCGCGACTGGGACCAGTCAGCCCCGCCCCGCTTCAGCCTTGGCCGGCACTGTCCGGCGCCCTCCGGCCTCGAGGCCTCCCCGCCGCTGCCGGCGGCCCGGCATTTCGGCTACCTTCTGGAACCCGGCGGTGCGCTCTGCCTCGTGCTCGCGCCGGAGGAGACCGCCGAGCTCGGCGGCCCGGCGGTCGAGGTCTACCTCGCAGGGGACTTCAACGGGTGGCAGGACGCGATCGGGCGGCCGGAATGGCGCCTGGCGGCGGAGGAGTGGGAGGGGCGCGCGGTCCGGGTCTGGCGGGGCGATTCCGCGCGGTTCCTCGGCGCGGCGGGGCTGCGGTTCAAGTTCGTGACCGGCGAGCACCAGTGGCTCGTCCCCCCGGCGGAGGCGCCGAACGTCGTCCGGGACCCGCAGGGCAACGTGAACCGCGTGCTCGATCCGCAGCGGACGGGGCGTCACCTCTGGCGGTTCTCGCTGAGCACGTCCCTCAGCCTGGCGGAGGCCTGGTCGGCGGGTTGGGCGGACGGCGGCGGGGAGTCGGTCCCGTTGCAGCCGGGGGCGTTCTTCTACGAGCTGCGCTCCGACCTGCCGCTGGGGGCGTTGGTCCGCGGGGACGAAACGTGTTTCCGGCTCTTCGCCCCCCGCGTGCGCCACGTCACCCTGCACCTCGCGCGGGAACCCGGCGGGATGGGGGAGACCCTCGCCTGCGCGCTGGGTCCGGCCGCCGGCGCGGATGGCGCGGCCGGGGTCTGGGAGGTCGTCCTCGATCGCAACCTGCACGGCTGGTTCTACTGGTATACCCTTGAGGGGGTGCATCCGGGCCTCGACCCCGCCGCGCGGATCCTCGATCCCTACGCGCCCGCGACCCTCGGGCGGGGCGGGCCCGGGATCGTCCTGGACCCCGCGTGGATCGGCCGCGGCGACCGCGAGTTCCAGACCCCGGCCTGGCACGACCTGGTCATCGCCGAGGCGCACGTCCGCGACCTCGCCGCCCACGCCCCGGTCCGCGCGACCCCCGCGGAGCGCCGGGGGTTCACCGGCCTGCGCGCCTGGGTCGAAAGCCCCGGCTTCCACCTCGCCCAGCTGGGCGTGAACTGCGTCGAGCTGCAGCCGGTGCAGGAGTTCGACGCCGCCGGCCCCGCCGAGTACCACTGGGGCTACATGCCGGTGAACTGGTTCGCGCCGGCCAGCAGCTACGCCCTCGCCCCGGAACGCGCCTCCGGCGTCCGCGAGCTCCAGCAGCTGGTGGCCGCCTTCCACCGCCGCGGGATCGCCGTGCTGCTCGACGTGGTCTTCAACCACGTGGGCGAGCCGCCGCACCTCGCCCGCGTCGACCCGGCCTACTACTTCGAGCACGACGCCGCCGGGCGGCCGACCAACTGGAGCGGCTGCGGCAACGACTTCCGCGCGCGCTCCGCGATGTCCCGCCGGCTCATCATCGACAGCTGCCTCCATCTGCTCGAGGCGTACGGCGTCGACGGGTTCCGCTTCGACCTCGCCGAGCTGCTCGGGCTCGACGTGCTCCGCGAGGTCGAGGCCGCGCTCAAGCGGGTCCGCCCCGACGTCATCCTCATCGCCGAGCCCTGGAGTTTCCGCGGCCACCTCGCCGGCGCCCTCCGCGACACCGGCTGGGCCTCATGGAACGACGGCTACCGCGACTTCGTCCGCGAGTACGTGCGCGGCAACGGCGACCCGGCGCGGATGGAGTACTTCCTGCGGGGTTCGCCGTGGTACTTCGCCAAGTGGCCGGCCCAGACGGTCAACTACACCGAGTCCCATGATGACCGGGCCTGGATCGACGTCATCACCGAGCGGCCGGGCCACGACGGCTCCGAGCCGACCGAGCACGACCGCCGGCGCACGCACCTGATGGCGGCGCTGCTGTTCCTTTCCGCCGGCATCCCGCTGCTCGCCGCCGGGCAGGATTTCCTGCGCTCCAAGCTCGGGGTGAACAACACCTACCAGCGCGGCGACCTCAACGCCCTCGACTACCGCCGGCTCCACCGCTTCGCCAGCACCCACGCCTACTTCGCGGACTGGATCGCCTTCCGCCGCGGCGACCTCGGCCGCCTCCTCCGGCACCACGAACGCCCCGCCGAGGGCTTCTGCCGCTGCTTCCACGGCTTCGGCGGGCCCGCGCTCGCCTGCCTCCTGAACGCCGACCACTCGCGCGGCCCCGAACGCCTCCTCTTCGCCATCAACCCCACCCTGCAGGACGCCACCCTCGCCCTCGACGAGGCCGCCCTCGCCCCCGGCCCCGCCGCCTGGCGCCTCCTGGCCGATCAGGACCGCTTCTACCTGGGCGACGCCCATGGCGCCCGCCGCCCGCTCGAGGCCGCCCTCTGGCTGCCCCCGCTCGCCTGCGCCCTTTGGGTCGCCGGCTGATTTGCCCCGCCAAAACCCTTGCTTCCCGCCGCCGCCGCCCCTTTTTTCAGAAATCCGCGCCTGCGCGGACCCCTTCCCAGAACGCAAACCAACCCACACCACACCGGAGTCCCATCATGGCAGTCAAAGTTGCTATCAACGGTTTCGGCCGCATCGGCCGCCTCGTCTTCCGCGCCCTCGTTGAGCAGGGCCTTCTCGGGGAAACGCTCGATGTCGTCGCGGTCGGTGACATCGTCCCCGCCGACAACCTTGCCTACCTGCTGAAGTACGACTCCACCCAGGGTCGCTTCCACGGCACGGTCGGCTCCCGCAAGTCCGCCCCGGACAAGGCGGAGGACGACGTCCTGATCGTCAACGGCCGCGAGATCCTGGTCGTCAGCGCCAAGACTCCCGCCGAGCTGCCGTGGGCCAAGCTGGGCGTCCAGCTGGTGATCGAGTCGACGGGCCTCTTCACCGAAGCTGAGAAGGCCAAGGGTCACCTC
This sequence comes from Opitutaceae bacterium, assembly GCA_049428505.1. Lineage (GTDB taxonomy): Bacteria > Verrucomicrobiota > Verrucomicrobiia > Opitutales > Opitutaceae > ER46. The sequence goes on from JBMTAG010000038.1 coordinate 19,793, forward strand.
GCCGCCGGCGCGCGCAAGGTGATCATCTCCGCCCCGGCCAAGGGCGAGGACATCACGGTCGTGATGGGCGTGAACGACGGGAAGCTCGACCTCGCCCAGCACCACATCATCTCGAACGCGTCCTGCACCACCAACTGCCTCGCCCCGATCGTCCACGTCCTCCTCAAGGAGGGCTTCGGGATCGAGGAGGGCCTGATGACCACCGTCCACGCCTACACCGCCACCCAGAAGACGGTCGACGGCCCCTCGAAGAAGGACTGGAAGGGCGGCCGCACCGCGGCGCAGAACATCATCCCGTCCACCACCGGCGCCGCCAAGGCCACCGCGCTGGTGATCCCCGAGGTCAAGGGCAAGCTCACCGGCATGGCCTTCCGCGTGCCGACGCCGACCGTCTCGGTCGTCGACCTCACGGTGCGCACCACGAAGGAGACCTCCTACAAGGCGATCTGCGAGGCGATGAAGCGCGCCAGCGAGACCTACCTGAAGGGCATCCTCGCCTACACCGCCGACGAGGTCGTCTCCAGCGACTTCATCCACGACAAGAGCTCGTCGATCTTCGACGCCGGCTCCGGCGTGGAGCTCAACCCGAAGTTCTTCAAGCTGGTGTCCTGGTACGACAACGAGTGGGGCTACTCCAACCGGGTCGTCGAGTTGACCCGCAAGATCGCCGCCCAGCTCTGATCCGGCGTCCGGCCGCGGGGCCGGCGTCCGCCGCGGGAACCTTCCCGCGCGCGGCGCCGCCCCGCCCTTTTTTTGCCCGCCCGTCCCCTTCGCCCCTTCCCGATGCCCTCCTTCAAATCCATCCGCGACCTGAACCTCGCCGGCCGCCGCGTGCTGATGCGCGTGGACTTCAATGTCCCCCAGGACAAGGTCACCGGCGCGATCACCAACAACCAGCGGATCGCCGCGGCGTTGCCCACGATCCAGCACGCCCTCGCCCAGGGCGCCGCCGTGGTGCTGATGTCGCACCTCGGCCGGCCCGACGGCCAGCGGGTCGCCAAGTTCTCGCTGCGTCCGGTCGCCGCCGAGCTGGAGCAGCTGCTCGGCCGGCCCGTGCGTTTCCTGGACGACTGCGTCGGCCCCGCGGTCGAGGCCGCCTGCGCCCCGGGGGCGCTGAAGCCGGGTGACGTGGTGCTGCTGGAGAACCTCCGCTTCCACCTCGAGGAGGAGGGCAAGGTGAAGGTGAAGCAGGCGGACGGCACCGAGACGAAGCTGAAGGCCGACCCGGCGAAGGAGGCCGCCTTCCGCGCCTCGCTCACCCGGCTCGGCGACGTGTTCGTCAACGATGCCTTCGGCACCGCCCACCGCGCGCATTCCTCGATGGTCGGCGTCGCGCTGCCGGAGAAGGCGGCCGGTTTCCTGATGGAGGCCGAACTGAAGGCCTTCGCCAAGGTCCTGGAGAACCCGGACCGTCCCCTGCTGGCGATCCTCGGGGGCGCCAAGATCGCGGACAAGATTCCGCTCATCAACAACCTGCTCGAGAAGGCCAACAAGGTCATCATCGGCGGCGGGATGGCGTACACCTTCCACAAGGTGAACCGGGGGATGGCCATCGGCGGCTCCCTCTTCGATGTCGAGGGCGCCAAGATCGTCGCGGAGCTCGAGGCGAAGGCCAAGGCCCGCGGCGTCGAGCTGATCTTCCCGGTCGACTTCATCGCCGGGGACCGCTTCGCGCCGGACGCGAACACGCGGCCCGCCGACCTCGCCTCGGGCATTCCCGACGGCTGGGAAGGGATGGACGCCGGCCCGCGTTCGATCGCGCTCTACCGCGAGGCCATCCTCTCCTCCCGCACGATCGTCTGGAACGGCCCGGCCGGCGTGTTTGAATTCGACGCCTTTGCCGGCGCCACCCGCGCGATGGCCGAGGCGATCGCCGAGGCCACCGCCAAGGGGGCCACCACGGTCGGGGGCGGCGGGGACACCGCCACCGCGGCCAAGAAGTTCAAGGTCGCCGGCAAGGTGAGCCATTGCTCCACCGGCGGCGGCGCCAGCCTCGAGTTCCTCGAGGGCAAGGTGCTGCCCGGCGTCGCGTTCCTCGAGTCCTGATCCCCCTTATGAACACCCGCAAGAAGGTCATCGCCGGCAACTGGAAGATGAACAAGACCTCCGCGGAGGGCGTCGCCCTCGCGCAGGAGATCGTCGCCACCCTTGGCAAGCAGGGGGCGGTGGAGGTCGTGGTCTGCCCGCCGTTCACGGCCATCGAGTCCGTCGGCCGCGTGCTGGAGGGGTCCGAGGTCCGCCTCGGCGCCCAGAACCTGCACGCCGAGGCCAGCGGCGCCTTCACCGGCGAGGTCTCGGCCCCGATGCTGCGCGCGATCTTCGCGACGCACGTCATCCTCGGCCACAGCGAGCGCCGCACCCTGTTCGGCGAGACCGATGAGGGCGTGAACCGCAAGACGCTCGCGGCGCTCAAGCACCAGCTCCGGCCCATCGTGTGCGTGGGCGAGACGCTCGCCGAGCGCGAGGCGGGGACCACCCTGAAGGTGGTGCAGACCCAGCTGGAGCGCGGGCTTGAGGGCGTGAGCCGTGACCAGGCGGCGGCCGTGATCGTGGCCTACGAGCCGGTCTGGGCGATCGGCACCGGCAAGGTGGCGACGACCGAGCAGGCGCAGGAGGTGCACGCGTTCATCCGCGGCCTGCTGGTGAAGCTCTTCGGTGATGCCGTGGCGCAGCGCGTCCGCATCCTCTACGGCGGTTCGATGAAGCCGGCCAACGCGCCGGAGCTGCTGGCGCAGAAGGACATCGACGGCGGCCTGATCGGCGGCGCGAGCCTCGAGGCGCGCAGCTTCCTGGAGCTCGTCGCCGCGGCGGCGAAGTAAGGCCTGCCCGGGGGCGCGGCGCGGGGAAAAAAATCCTTGCCGTCGCCCCCGCCCGGCCAGACGGTCTGCGACCCTTTTGGTAGGATACTCAAGTGGCCAACGAGGGCAGACTGTAAATCTGCTGGCTTACGCCTTCCCTGGTTCGAATCCAGGTCCTACCACCACTCTTCCCCGGCCGGCCGCTACGGCGGCGGAGCACCCGGGCCCGGCTGCTTCCCTGGCCCGCGCTCCTGCTTCCGGGAGGCCTTCTTGGCGGCGCGGTCCTTCGCCCGCTGGCTCTCCTCGCCGCCGGGCGACCCCCAGCGCTTGGAGCCCCCCGTGATGGGCTCCGCCATCGGCTCGAGCCACGCCTCGTGGAGCGCCGTGAGCGCCCGGACCTTGTCGGGGTGCTGCGCGGCGAGGTTCCGCGCCTCGGCCGGGTCGTCGGCCAGGTGGATGAGTTCCCGCTGGTCGCGGAGCGCGTGGAGCTTCCAGTCCCCCTGGCGCACGGCCCATTCGCCGTTCAGGCCGCCGCTGCTCCAATGGAGCACGTCGTGGTGGCGCGTCGTCGCGCCGGTGAGCAGCGGCAGCAGGCTTTTGCCGTCGAAGGCCGTGCCCGCCGGCGGCGCGGTGCCGATGGCGTCGAGCGCGGTCGGCAGGAGGTCGAGTGAGATGACCGGGGTGTCGATCGTCCGGCCCCCCGGGAAGCGCGCGGGCCAGCTGACGAGGAACGGCGTGCGGATGCCGCCCTCGTACAGGCTGGCCTTGTGGCCGCGCAGGGGCGTGTTGTCGGCGGCCATCCCGCGGGGTCCGCCGTTGTCGGTGAGGTAGAACAGCAGGGTGTTCTCCCACACGCCCTCCGCCTTGAGCTTGGCGACGACCGCGCCGACCCCGAGGTCGAGGTGGTGCAGCATCGCCATCAGGATCACGCGCGCCTCGCTGAGGCCGGGGTGCGCCCGCCGCACGCGTTCGAGGTCCGCCGCCGGGGCCTGGGCCGGGGCGTGCACGGCGTTGTAAGCCAGGTAAAGGAAGAAGGGCTCCGCCCGGTGCCGGCCGATGAACGCCACCGCCTCCTCGCTGAAACGCGTGGTGAGGTAGCCCTGGAAGCCGGTGCGCTCGCGACCGCGGTAGAGCGGCGCGGACTCGTCGTCGCCGCCCTTCACGCCGGTGCTCTTGAAGTAGTCGTGGCCGCCGCGACCCATGAAGTTGTACGTCTCCTTGAAGCCGCGGTTGATCGGGTGCCATCGCAGCGCGGGATAGTCGTCGTCGAGGCCGAGGTGCCATTTGCCGATGGCGATGCTCGCGTAGTCGGCCGGCAGCAGGGCCGGAAAGATCGGGATCGCCGGGTCAAACCCCCGGCCGCCGTCGCCCGCGGTGTAGACGCCGACGCGCTGCTGGTAGCGGCCGAGCATCAGGCCGGCGCGGGTGGGCGAGCAGACCGGCCCGCTGACGTAACCCTGCGTGAAGCGGACGCCCTCCCGCGCGAGGGCGTCGAGGTGGGGCGTCGCGACTTCCGGCCGGTGATGGGGGTTGCTGCCGAGGTCGGCGTAGCCCTGGTCGTCCGAGAGGATGACGACAACGTTCGGGCGCCCGTCGCGCCGGGCCTCCGCCGCGTTGCCACCGTGTGCGGCGAGGAGCCCCAGCGCCAGCAGCGGTCGCCAGAGCCGGCGGGCGGCAAGGGTGATGCGGCCCGGGCGGAGCGAGGGGAAGGCGGGCTTCATCCTCGGATGCAAGGTAAGCCGGCCTGCGCTGGCGATGCGGAATCCTCCGGCGGCCGCGGCGCGGCTTAGGGGGAGCGTGACCCAGCGAGGCGCGCGAGCCCGCGGACGTGGATCCGGTCGTCCAGCGGGTAACTCGCGTCGCCGGGGCAGACGACGGTGAGACTGGCCAGCTGCAGCTGCTCGAGGGCGGCGCGCTGCGATGCGGTCACGCGCGGGGCGTCGGTGTACTTGATCTCGTAGCCGTGCCGTTGCCCGTCGCGGAACACCAGCAGGTCGAGCTCCGCCTGATGGTGCACGCCCCAGAAATACACGTCCTCCTCCGCCGCTCCGGAGGCGCGGATCACCTCCTCGAGCGCGAATCCCTCCCACGAGGCGCCGAGCTTCGGATGCGTCACCAACTGCCCGTGGTTCGCGATGCCGAGCAAACGGTGGAGGATCCCGGAGTCGCGGAAGTAGATCTTGGGCGTCTTGATTTGCCGCTTCTTGATGTTCTCGAACCACGGATTCAGGCGCCGCACCATGAAGGTGCCGGTGAGGAGATCGAGGTAGCGCTTCACGGTGGTGTCCGTCGTCGCGAGGCTCTTGCCCAGTTCCGAGGCGTTGAACTGCTGGCCGTGGTAGTGGGCGAGCATCGTCCAGAACCGACGCAACGTGGCCGCAGGTATCCGGATGCCGAGGGCGGGGATGTCGCGCTCGAGGAACGTGCGCACGTAGGCTTCGCGCCACTGCCAGCTGGCCTCGTCGGTAGCCGCCAGCAAGGAGGGCGGAAAGCCCCCGCGCAGCCACAGGGCGTCGGCGGCGTCCGGGCCGGCTTCGGCCAGTCCCAAGGGCGTGATTTCGACGAAGCTGATGCGGCCCGCGAGGGTTTCCGAGCCTTGGCGGATGAGATCGCGGGAGGCGCTGCCGAGGATCAGGAATTGCGCCGGATTGGGTGTCCGGTCGACCAGCACGCGCAGCAGGGGGAAGAGCTCCGGGCGGAGCTGGATCTCGTCGATGACCACCAGGCCGGAGAGCTTCTCCAGCGCCAGCTTGGGCGAGCGGAGCCGCTCCAAGTGAGCCGGATCCTCCAGGTCAAAATAGTTGAGCTCCGGGTTGAAGGGCAGGAGCCCCGAGGCCGCGATCTGGCGGGCCAGCGTGGTCTTGCCCGCCTGGCGCGGGCCGAGCAGCGCCACCACCTTGGCCACGCCAAACGCGCGGACGATGAGGTCTTTAAGCCCCTTCCGATTAATGACTTAAGAGAGCATGTGAAAATTCGTCGGACAACACCGAATTTTCATGAAGGCAACTTTGCCGATGGGTTTACCGCCCGGGTTAAACGGGGTTTCCGCCCGCCTCCTCGCCCAGGTCTTCACCTTCGCGTTCTTCCGCGGCAAGCGTCGCGCGCCCCGCCGGGACGAGACGGGCGGACCAGCCGCGCTTGGCCGGCGCCCTCACCCCGCGCCGGCCGGCTAATGCTTTGACCGGTCGGGGGCGACGCCTACAAGGCCCGCATGCATCGCACACGCCTCGCCTTCGTGGGCACCGGCCGGATGGGCGCCAACATGGCCCGCCGGCTCCGGGACCGCGGCCACCCCATCACCGCCGTCTACGACCCGGCGCCCGCCGTCGCCGACGCCCTCGCCGCCGAACTCGGAACCATCCGCGCCGCCTCGCTCGCCGCGGTTACGGCGGCTGCCGACGTGGTCTTCACGGTGGTGCCGGACGACGCCGCCCAGCTGGCGGTGTTCGCCGAAACGGGCGACTCGCTGCTCACCGGCGCCGCGGGCCGGATCTTCGTCAACTGCGCCACGCTGACCCCGGCGGTCCACCTCGAGGTGGAACGTCTCGCCCGCGCCGCCGGCGCCGCCTCGCTCGAGGCGTGCATGGCCTCGTCCATCCCGCAGGCCCGCGCCGGGACGCTTTACCTGATGTGCGGGGGCGACGAGGCGGCGTTCGCGCGGGTGCGGCCGATCCTGGAGGACCTCTCCTCGGCGCTGCGCCACCTCGGACCCACCGGGCGCGCCGCGCAGGTCAAGGCGCTCGTCAACATGGTGATGAACATCAACACCGCGGGCCTCGCCGAGGGGCTGGGACTGGGCGCGGCCCTCGGTCTCGATCTCGACCTGCTGCGGGAGGTGTTCGCCCAGACCGGCGCCAACTCGCAGGTCCTGAAGACCGACGGCGAGGACATGCAGCACCGCGCGCATGACTGCTTCTTCTCGGCGGCCCACGCGGCCAAGGATTCCACCATCGCGTGGACCCTCGCGGCGCAGGCCGGACTCCACCTGCCGCTCGCCGCGGCGACCAAGCTCCAGTTCGACCGGATGGTCGCGCTGCAGCTCGGCCAGCTCGACAAGAGCGGCGTCGCCGAACTCACCTTCAAGGGCCGTCACGCCTGAGCCCGGCGGAGCTCAGGTCGCGCGGCGGCCCGGGTCGCGGCGTCAGTTCAGCTCGCGGATCGAGACGTTGCGGAACTGCACCAGGCTCGAGGCCGGGCTGTACTTGCCGTCCTTGAAGCCGCCGTGGTGCTGCAGCGCCAGCGGGCCCTTTTCCGGCACGCCCGGCAGCTGCGCGTTCTCGATCACGGTCTTCCCGTTGAGCACCACGGTGAGGCGGTCGCCCTTCAGCGTGATCTCGAAGGTGTTCCACTCGCCGACGGGGCGGTCGGCCCGCATCTTGGGCGTCACCCCGGCGCGCACGGCCGCGGGTTGGTTGCGGTCCATCCGGTAGCCGTAGACCTCGCCGGAACCGATCGGCCAGCACCAGATGTTGATCTGCGCCTTGCTGCTGCCGCGCAGGTAGATCCCGGAGTCCGCGTTCGGCGTCGGCGTGGTGAGATCCTTGCCGTCCGGGCCCTTCTTATGGGTGCCGTCCGGGAGCACGGTGGGCACGGGATAGAGGCCGGTGGTCTCCTTGATGCGCCAGTCGAGGCGCAGGACGAAATCCTTGTACTCCTTTGCGCTCCAGAGGTTCTTGTCCCCGGCGGCCTCGGAGCGGGCGTCGTAATCGATGACGCCGTTGAGGACCTTCCAGTGGCCGTTGTCGCCGGCGGGGACCTTCCAGTGAGTCAGGTCTTTACCGTTGAAGAGGGAGACGAACCCGGCGTCGGCGGCCGGTAGGTGGGTGGCGACGAGCGCGCCCAGGAGGGGGAGGAGGCGGAGGAGTTTCATGGGGGTGCGGCGAGCGTGGGCGGCGGCGGCCCGGAGGCAAGACGGGTGCAGCCCGCGCGGCCTCAGTCACCCGTGGGGGCGGGCCGGGCCGTGGCCGGCACGAAATACTCGAGGTAACCGATGAGCATCTCGTCGGACGTCTGCGGCCCCCAGCGCACGAGCTTGGTCGGATCGGGATTGGCGGGGTTGCCGGCGCTGTTGTCGAACACCGCGGTCACCCGGACGGTGCTGCCCCGGGGCAGGAGGCGCGGCTGGCGCAGGTCGTAGCGCAGCTGCCAGTTGAAGTCGTAGGCCGGCAGATCCAGCAGCACTTCCGCGGGGCCGTCGGGCGGCAGGAGCTCGAAGCGGAACGCCTTCCCGCGCACGTGCAGGTGGGCCATCAGGCTCAGGAGCGGAAGATCAAAAGCCAGCCGCCGACTGGCGGTTTCGACGTGGTGGGCGGCCCCGGGCGGGATCCGCAGGTCCTGGTCCGGGATGGGCAGGGTCCGCACCTCGTACCGCGGCGGCGTGCGGGCGAACACGAGGCCCAGCTCCAGCCGCTCCGATACCGCGCGGCCGTTGGGCGTGTAGTGGATCTGGAAACTGATCCGCGACCCGGCGGGCAGGCGCCGCGCGAAACCCTCCGGGTACCTGTGCGCGCCGTTGCCCGGCACGTACAGCGCCCAGTAGCCGGTCGCGCCCTCCTCGTGGTTGCGCACGGAGATCCCCGGGGGATGGACGTTCACGAGGACGTGGTGCACGACGTCCCGGGCGCTCGGCCGGAGCTCGTAGGCGGTCACCCACTGGTCCTCGGTCAGGGTCGTGGTCACGACGTCGAACTGGTACGGGAGCACGCCGCTGGCCGGGATCCGGTACGCGCGGCTGAGCGGCACGACGAGGTCGGGGGGGCCGATCTCCCAGCCCGTGCGCGCCGGACGGGGCAGGGGCGCGTCGGCCGGGTCGCCGGCCGGTCGGTCCGCGGACGCGATCCAGGCGAGCAGGTCCGCGCGGTCGCGGGCGGGGAGGGAGCGGTCGTGGGCCCAGGGGGACGGCGTGCCGTCCGGGGGTGGGGCGGCGAACCACGGGGGCATGCTGCCCTCCTCGAGGACGCGCCGGATGACGCGGGCGCGGTCGCGGACGGCGGTGAGGGAGTCGAGCGCGAAGGGGGCGACGCCTCCCGGCTGATGGCAGGAGGTGCAATGCTGCTGGAGGATCCGCGCGACGTCGCGGTGGTAGGTCACGGGGCCCGCGGCGGCGGCGGCGGCCGCGGCCGGGGCGGGCTCCAGCTCGCAGCCCGGGGCGCTGGTGACGGGTGACGCCGGTGGTTCGCCCCGCCGGAGTGCGGCCACGGCGCGGCGCAGGTGGGGTTGGCGCGGCTCCGGCAGGTTGCGCGCGAGGTCGTACTGGTCGTCGAGGGCGCCGCGGTAGATCAGGGTGCGGGTCCGGTCCAGGAGGAACAGCTCGGTGGTGGTGCGGGCGCCGAGGGCGGTGGTCAGGCGCCGGTCGGCATCGTGCACGTAGGGCGCGGTGAACGCGTGTCCGGCGAGTTGGGCGCGGATCTCGGCGGGCGTTTCGCTCGCGAGGGGGTTCACGAGGATCAGGCCGATGCCGTCCGCGCGCAGCTCGGCTTCAAGGGCGGCGAGGCTCGGCAGGTAACGCTTGCTCAGCGGGCACGTCGCGCTGGTCACGGCGATCACGAGCCCGTGCGGGCCCCCCGCGCCGCTCAGCCGGTGCGCTTGCCCGGCGAGGTCGGTGAACGGCAGGTCGGGCACTTGCCGGCCGATGCCGAGGTCTCCGGGGCGGGCCGGTGGCGGGTCGGGAACGATGGCGGCGACCTCGGCGGCCGTGATGCCCGGGTCGACGGGGGCCCGCGCGCGACCGCGGGGGGCGCTGACGCGGTCGTATTCGGCGCGCGTGATGACGCCGTCGCGGTCGAGGTCGTAGCGGGTGAAGGCGGCGGGCTGGGGCAGTTCCGCCTTCGTCACGCGCCCATCGCCGTCGCGGTCGAAGCGCGTGAACGCGTCCTCGGCCGCCGCGGCGGCGCCGGCCAGCAGCAGGGCGAGCGCAACCTGGCGGCCGGAGCGGGAGAGGACGTGGGTTCGGGAGCGCACCATGGTCGTGTGGCGGAAAGACGGTGGAACGGTCCCACGGGTAACCCGCCGCGGCAAGGGTGCGGGAGCCCCCGGGTTTCCCGTTGTGCCCGGAGGCGCGGCGGGAAGGATGGAGCCGTGAATCCGCGCCTGACCGGTTTGTTCGTTCATCCCGTCAAGTCCCTCCGCGGGTGCGCGGTGACGGAGGCGGAGGTGGACGCGCTGGGCCTGGTCGGCGACCGCCGGTTCCTCGTCGTGGATCCGGAGGGACGCTTCCTCACGCAGCGGACGCTGCCGCGGATGGCGCTCATCACCCCGGCGCTCACGCCGGACGCCCTGCGCCTCGCGGCGCCGGGGATGGGCCCGCTTCGCGTGGACCGCGCCCCGGACCCGGCGGCGCCGCGGGTGGCGGTCACGGTGTGGAGCAGCGCGGGCCTGCGCGCGGAGGATTGCGGTCCGGCCGCGGCGGAGTGGCTGGGGACCTTCCTGCGGACGCCGTGCCGCCTCGTGCGGATTGGACCGGAGTTTGACCGTCCCGTCCGCCGCTTGCCCGCGAGCTGGGGCGGGGCGGCCGCGGCGCAGGTGGGGTTCGCGGACGCGTTCCCGTTCCTGCTCGTAAGCGAGGCCTCGCGCGCCGACCTCAACGACCGGCTCGTGGCGCAGGGAGGGGAGCCGCTGGGCTGGGACCGCTTCCGGCCGAACCTCGTGATTGAGGGTTGCCCGGCCTTCGCCGAGGATACCTGGCCGCGCCTGTGCATCGGCGAGATCGAGTTTTTGGCGGCGGGTCCGTGCGCCCGCTGCGCCGTCACGACGACGGATCAGGAGACCGGGGAGCGAGGCGTGGAGCCGCTCCGCACGCTGGCCGGGTACCGCCGCGATCCGCGGAAACCGGAGGACGTCAACTTCGGCCAGAACCTCGTGCACCGGACCACTCGCGGGCGCCTGCGGATCGGGGACGCGGTGGTCGTCCCGGCGGGTGAGGCCGCCGGCGCCGGAGCGGGTTAGCCGCGATTCCCTCGCACGCGGGCGGTTTCGACGGGCAACCCGCCGCCCCGCTCCTCTCTAAGGCACGCCGTAAGCCTCCAGCAGGACGGTGCCGGTGCCGTTCCCGAGCCCGGTCGCCTCCAGGGTGTAGGCGCCCGGGGCGAGTGGGGCGGGAACCAAGGGGGTCAGGCCGTTGTTCGCTGCTCCGGTCGGGCACGCGTCTGC
>JBMTAG010000039.1:0-30267 GCA_049428505.1 Opitutaceae bacterium
GGCGCGGGGTATCCTCCGCGGGGCGGCCGCCGGGGGGCGACTCGCGGCGGTGATCGATCTGGACGACACGCTCTGGTCAAATTGGCCGTACTTCGAGGCGCAGGATTTCGGCTATGTGCCGCTGGCGTGGGCGCGTTGGGTCGAGGAGGCGCGTGCTCCGGCTTTGGCCCCGGTGGCGAGCCTCGTGCGGGGGTTGCCCGAGCGGGGGGTGTCGATCGTCTTTCTGACCGCCCGGCGGGAGCGGGAGCGGGCGGCCACCGTGCGCAACCTGGAGACGATCGGCCTCGCGGAGCACGGGCGGCTGATTTGCCAGCCCGACGGGGACGAGCGCTCCAACGCCGGGTTCAAGGCCGCCGTGCGGGCGGAGCTGCGGGCCGAGGGCTGGAGCGTGATCCTGAACTTGGGCGATCAGGCCAGCGACTTGGCCGGAGGGGGAGCCGAACGTTCCTTCAAGTTGCCGAATCCGGTTTACCGGACGGACTAGCTCCTGGCTTCACCAGCGTCCCCGGACGCCCAAGGTCCAGGAGGCGCCGTAGCGGTTGTAGGCCCGGAGCAGTCCCGGCGTGTTGGAGTACGTCCGGATCGGCTCGTTCAGGATGTTGCGGCCGCTAACGGTGAGCTCGTAGGTCCGATTGAACCGGTAGCCGCCGCTGAAATCGAACATGATGCGCTCGTACTGCCAAAGCTCCTCGGTGGCGCTGGCGGAATTGAAGCGCGGAGCCTGCCAGGTGCACCGGAGCTGGGCGTTCCAGCGCTGGGTGCCGTACCGGAGCCCGCCGTTGGCCGACTTGGGCACATGGCTTTCGAGCCGCTCGCTCGCGGCGGTGCGGGTTAGTGAGCCGAAGACGCTCAGGCCTTGGAACGCGCGGGGCAGGAAGACGAGCTGCTGGCTGTATTCGATCTCCACGCCGTCGAGCTCGATCGTGCCGGCGGCGTTGGCGGGACGGAGAAAGGTGAAGGCGGCGTATTCGGGGTCGTCGTCGTAACCCGCCTCCGCGGCGCTAACCCGCTGGTTGGCGGTTCCCATGTTCCGCACGGCGAGCCGGAAGCCGGAGACGCTGAGGGTCCCCGCGGGCTCGAGGTAATACTGCACGCTGGCGAAGTACTTGTCGGAGGTCTCCGGCCGCAAGTCCGGGTTGGGGACCCGGATGGTCTGGTTCGCCTCGTCGATGGTGATGACGCCGGCGACGTTGCCATAGCTGGGACGGCCGATGGACTGGCTGGCCGCGAGCTGCAGGTGCAGGTTCCGCGTGACGGCGTACTTGGCGCCCCCGCTCAGGAACAGGTTCTCGTAGCTGCCCTCGTTCTCGCCGCGACGTCCGTAGCGGTACTGGTGATCAATGAAGGCGGTGGTGTTGGGCGTGTAGCCGGCGGCACGCACCTGCGCCGGCGGGAGGAGATCGATGGTCTTGCCGATCGTCGTCGTGCGTTCGACCCGGGCCCCAAGGTTCAACCGCAGGGAGCCGAGCCGGCCGTTACCCTCGACGTAACCGGCGTCGATCCGCTCCTTCACGGAGCGCGCACTGTAGTTCTCATTGATGTGATTCTGCAGGAGGTTCGGGACGAAGTGGCCGGGATTCGCCTGAAAGCGCCGGAACGTCTCGTAGGGGTCCGCCATCGGGATATTGAGGAACACGATATTGCCCCCGGTGCGGGCGTCGTAGGGCACCCGTGCGCTCACCGGCAGCCGCGTGCCCGGATCGGTCATCACGCCGGCGGCTCCGACGTAGGTCCATTGGAGGGCCCCGCTCTTCTCCAGATCATAGACGGAGAGCTTGCTCTTCAGTCCGGCCAGAATCTGCACCGGCAGGCCCGCGAGATGCAGCGGCCGCTTGAAGTCGACGTAGCCCACCCACACCTGGTGACGCGCAGACTGGGGCGTTGCCGAGACATTGTTCGTGAAGGCGTCCGCCCGGTTGTAATGGGCGACGTCGTTCCACGGCAGTCCCGCGGATTGCGCCAGCATCCAGTCCGTGGCGGTCGGGCTGCTCCGGCTCGCCGTGAACCCCATCCGGCTCAGGCGGTGGGTAACGGCCTGAAAATAGCCCTCCGTCATCTGCTCGTAAGAGGTGCGCGACCGCGAATAACCCCCGCCCAAGGTCAGGGTCAGATCCTCGCGCTTGTACTCTAGCTTGGGCACATACGTGACGGTCGTGTTCACCTTGTTGCGCCGGCTGGTCGTGTACTGGACGCGCGTGTTGGCGTTGGTGGCGGGCAGGGCGGTGAACGCGGTGACGGTGGATTCCGGAGTCACCTGTGCCGGGTTCACAAAGAACGCGATCTGACGGAGGTTGGTGCCGTCGTCGAAGTGGGAGCCCGAGGTGCGCAGTCCCACGGCCAGGCGGGGGGAGAGCTTGTAGTCGGTGTTGAGGGTGAAGGAAGCCCGGTTGGAGAGCTTCGGCGCATCGCGGAAGGCGATCTGGTTGATTACCGGGCCGCGGTTGGCGACCTGTGCGTAGGTATGCGTGACGCCGGCCTGTTCCGTCCCGACGGTGTTGCCGGCGAGGCTGAGCTGGACGCCAAATCGCCCCTGGAAGGCCTCCGCGTAGGAAAAGACGAAGCCCGGGCGGACCTTGTAGTCGTCCCCATCGTAGGGGCCCGGGGTCTTGCCCAGCGCCCACGAGTATTCGTTGCCGGTCAGCGAGAGGGTGGCCGTGATTTCGCGGCTCTTGCGGTCGAAGGCGGACCGGCTGCGCAGGTTGATGCGTCCGGCGGGAGCGTCCGCATCCATGCTCGCCGTGGTGGTCTTGCTGATCTCGATGGATTCGATGCCGTTGATGGAGGCCTGCTCGAATTCAAACTGCCGCGACGTGCCGCCGAAGCTGGCGGAGGGCGCGCTGGCCATCGACATCCCGTCGACACTCACGCCGGTGTAGACCGGGCTGAGGCCGCCGATGCGGGCCGTGCGGGCGTCCGAGTCCACGTAGTCCATCACGACCCCGGGCAGGTACTTGATGAACTCCCCGATGTTGCCGCCGGTCACGTCGCCGAAATTGTCGGAGGCGACCACGCTTTTGACGTTGAGCGCCGCGCGCTGCTCCATGATGGCCTTGGCATTGCCTTCGCGCTCCGAGGAGACGACGAACTGGTCCAGCCGCACCACCGCCCCGGCGGCTGCTCCCGGCAAGGCAGGGCGGAGTTCGAAATCGCGTGTGACGGAGGTCGCGTTCCCCACGGTCAGGCGCTCCGTGCCAGTCTGGTATCCCGTGTACGTGACCTGCAGCGTGATCTCGCCGGCGGGTACGCCGGTCAGCGTGTAGGTTCCGTCATCGGCCGTGTACGTCGTGAGGTTGGTGCCGGGAATGGTCACCTCCGCATTGCGGATGTACTCCTGCGTGAGGGGATTGAGCACGCGGCCGGTCACGCGGGCCGCCGGGCTTTGCGCTGCGGCGGAGGTGGGGAGGGCCGAGAGGAGGAGGGAAGTGAGTAACCAGGGTAAGCAGGCGGGGAGGCGGGGCATGGGGGTGACTCCAGCGCGCCCCAGCTCAGCAGGGGTGTCAAGTAAGTCGCCGGCGGCGGTCTCACATTCCCTTCTTAACGAAGGCGATGTCGCTGGCGGTGTCCTTGATCCGGATCGTCTTCTGGCCCTGGGTGTCCTTGCCGACAAAGTCGATGCTGGCAGCCACGAGGATGGGCAGGTGCTTCCGGATATCCTTACTCTCGCCCTCGCTGGTGATGTCGAGGGTCCAGATGTCGACCAGCGGTTGGCCCTCCACGGGTTCCTTGTTCTCGCGCGCGGTGAGGCGGAGGTACTTTTCGTACACGACCACGGTCACCATGTATTCCCGGAAGCCGGCGAATTCCGTCGTGGGCGGATCCTGCACCGTGATGGTCTGGTAAACGGGGCGGCCTTGGGAGTCCGTGCCCACCTGCACCCGCTCGGTGCGGATCTGACCGGGAAGCGTGATGTAGACGGGTTCGGACACCGTCTCACGGCGCACCTGCGGCGGGCCCACCCCGTAATCCAAATCGATCACCATATCGGCCTTCACATTCCCCGGGGCCTCGTACAGCCCGCGGCCGGAGAGGCCGGTCTTCACCAGGTTGGCGGCCTCCTTGTAGCGCAGGGAGTCAGCCGCCACGAGGGGGTTCTTGTTGCGGATCTCGTAGGAGATCGCGTTTTCCGCCTTGGGTTTGGCGACGGAGTCGACCTTGAGTTCGTATGTCGTGGCGCAACCGGCGGCGAGCAGGGCAAAGGCGAACGCCAGACAGGCGAACGGACCGGGGCCCGACCGGGTGAGGGCAGGGGTCTGTACGGCGGCTTTCATTGCGACCGCCGGACCGTAACGGGGTCCGATCCGCGCGCAACTCGAACCGCCCCGGCGCGGGCTCCCTAGCGCCCGCGCTTGGCGGCCCGCTGAGCGCGAAGCACGACGCGGAACATCTGGATGCAGAGCCAAAACGTGCCGGTCATGCAGGCGGACGTCAGGGCCGACCAGAGCACGATCATGCCCTTGTCATTCGAGGGCACGTGGGGCGAGACGACGCCATAGAGGAAGGTGAAGCAGCCGAGCGAGAGCACGGCGTCGACGGCAAGGCTGCCGGGAGTGGTGAACTTCTGTTCCTGCGGTTCCTGCTGGGCCATGCGCGCACGGTGACGCGGCGCGCGGCGGGTTGTCCACGGAAAATTAAGCCCCGCCGGGAAAGGGTCGGGCCACACCGGGGGATGCCGGCTCCGGGGATGAACCCGGGCCGCCCGGCGGCTTCGTTGGCCCGACCCTTCGCCCATCACCGTGAATGCCTTGCGGGTGCCGGGCGATGCCGGCTTGGCCCCGGAATTTGGGTTGGCCGGGCAGGCCGGGGTTGCGTTCGCCCGTCGCTTGGGTACCGCTGGGCGCTCGTCCCGCATGCAGCCCTCCCGCATCGTCATCACCGGCGTCGGTCTGACCGCCCCGAACGGCAACTCCCTCGCGGAATTCCGTCGTCACCTGCTGACGGGTGTCGCCGGGATCGAGCGGATCGACGTTCGGTACATGGGCAGTCAGCTGGCCGGGGTGTGCCACTACGACGCCCTGCGTTACCAGAAGAAGAAGGAGCTGCGCGTCGGCACCCGTGCCGGCAGCATTTCCATCTATTGCGCCCGGGAGGCGCTGGCGGATGCCGGGGTGACGCTGGAAACGCTGCCGAAGGACCGCGTCGGGATCTACATCGGCTGCACGGAGCACGGCAACGTCGAGACCGAGAACGAGGTCTACAACATTTCCAAGTTCAACTACGACACGAAGTTCTGGTCGCACTACCACAACCCCCGGACGGTCGCCAACAACCCGGCCGGGGAGACCTCGCTGAACCTCGGGACGACCGGCCCGGCCTACACCATCGGCGCGGCCTGCGCGGCGGGGAACATGGGCCTGATCCACGCCACCCAGATGCTCCGGCTGGGCGAGGTCGACTTCGCGCTCTGCGGTGGCGTGAGCGAGAGCATCCATACCTTCGGGATCTTCGCGGGCTTCAAGTCCCAGAACGCCCTGGCCACCCACGCCGAGCCCGCCCGGGCCTCGCGCCCCTTCGACCGGGCCCGCAACGGCATCGTGATCTCCGAGGGCGGGTGCCTCTACACCCTGGAACGCCTCGAGGACGCCCGGTCCCGCGGCGCGCGCATCTACGCGGAGATCGCCGGGTACCACGTGAACAGCGACGCCAGCGACTACGTGCTGCCCAACCCCCAGCGACAGGCGGAGTGCGTGCGCGCGGCCTTGGCCCGCGCCGACCTCGCCCCCGCCGGCATCCACATCGTCAACACCCATGCCACCGCCACTCCGCTGGGCGACATCCAGGAGTGCGAGGCCATCCGGGCCGTTTTCGGGGAGGGCTGCCCGGACACCCACATCAACAACACCAAGAGCTTCATTGGACACACGATGGGCGCCGCCGGCGCGCTCGAACTCGCCGGCAACCTGCCCAGCTTCGACGACCTCACGGTCCATCCCACCATCAATGTCGACGACCTCGACCCGCAGTGCGCCCTGCCGGGACTCGTCCTCAACCAGCCCCGCCCGGTCGCCCGCGTCGACACCATCCTCAACAACTCCTTCGGCATGCTCGGGATAAATTCCACGTTGATTGTTCGTCGCTTTGTCCCCTAATCCGCTCCCCCTGCGCCCATGACCAAAGACGAATGCAAGAAGGTGGTGCTCGACATCATCGCGGACATCGCCCCCGACGAGGACCTGACCAACGTCCGGCCCGAGGTGCGGCTCCGCGACCAGCTCCAGCTCGATAGCATGGACTTCCTCGATATCGTGATGGAGCTGCGGAAGCGGCATGGCATCGAGGTCCCCGAGGCGGATTACCTCCAGCTCGCCTCCCTCGACAGCTGCGCAGAATACCTGACGCCCAAGTTCAACGCCTTGCCCGCGAAGGGTTGAACCGCCGAATCCCCTTCCATTTCCGGCCGGGTCGCAGGCCCGGCTTTTTGCTGCCCACCCCCCGATGAACACACGCTCGCACTACGATGTGGTGATCATCGGCGCGGGAATGGCGGGCCTCGCCGCCGGCATCCGCCTGGCCCACTTCGGCCGGCAGGTCTGCATCTTCGAACGTCATAACGCCGTCGGTGGCCTCAACGGCTTCTACAGCCGCGACGGTCGCCGCTACGACGTTGGCCTGCACGCGCTGACGAATTACGTGCCGCCGGGCGTCAAGGGCACGCCACTCACGAAGCTCCTGCGCCAGCTCCGCATTGACCGCGACGAATTGGCGCTGCGCGGGCAACTCGGTTCGCGCATCGCCTTCGGCCCCGGGGTGGCGGACCTCCGCTTCACCAATGACTTCCGCGTGCTTGAAGCGGAGGTCGCCCGGGCCTTTCCCATGCAGATCGACGGCTTCCGGGCCCTCGTCGCCGCGATCCGCGCCCACGACGAGGTCTCCCTTGATGCCGCCCCCGCCTCCGCGCGCGAGGTGGTACGCCGCCACCTGTCCGATCCGCTGCTGGAGGACATGCTCTTCTGCCCGGTGATGTTCTACGGCAGCGCCACCGAGCGGGACATGGACTTCAGCCAGTTCGTCATCCTCTTCAAGGCCCTGTTCCTCGAGGGTTTCGCCCGCCCTGCGGAGGGGGTTCGCCGGATCCTGCGGGTCCTGCTGGCCAAGTACCGCGAGGCCGGGGGCGAGCGGCGGATGAAATGCGGCGTGCGCCGCATCGTGCTCCGCGACGGCCGGGCCGCCGGGGTCGAGCTCGACGACGGCGCGGTGATCACGGCCGATCACGTGCTTTCGTCGGCCGGCGCCCCGGAGACCGAGGCGCTGCTCTCGGCCGGGGGCCTGCCCACGCCGCAGCCCACGGCGCCGGGCCGCCTCTCGTTCCTCGAGACCATCACCGTGCTGGACCGCCCGCCCGCCGCCCTGGGCTGGTCCGGGGACACGATCGTCTTCTTCAACGAGGGGCGGCGCTTCGACTACGCGTGTCCCGAGGCGCCCGCGGATGTCCGGAGCGGGGTGATCTGCCTGCCGAATAATTTCGCGTACGAGCCGGGGGAGGCCCTCCCTGAGGGCTGGTTCCGGGTGACCGCCCTGGCCCGGCCGGAGGTCTGGGCGGCGTGGCCGGAACCCGAGTACCGCGCGCGGAAGCAGGAGTGGTTCGCGGCGGTGCAGGCCAGCGCCCGGCGGTTCCTGCCTCCGGTGGCGGATGCGGACCTCGCGGCGGCGACCGTCGCGACGGACATGTTCACCCCGCGCACCATCACGCGGTTCACCGGGCACCAGCGCGGCGCGGTCTACGGTTCCGGGGTGAAGCATCGCCGCGGACTCACCGCGGCGCCGAACGTCTACCTCTGCGGCACGGACCAGGGCTTCCTCGGGATTGTCGGCGCGATGCTGAGCGGGATCTCGATGGCCAATCACCACATCCTGCAGCGCGGCTGAGGCGCGCGAATTCTCCAGCGCGGGATTGGCAATCCCCCGCCGACCGCCCACGCTCCGCGGCTTCCATGGCTTACGATTGGCTCAAGGGAGTGGCGGACGAATACGACGTGATCGTCATCGGCAGCGGCCTGGGCGGCCTCACCGGGGCGAACGTCCTGGCCAAGGCCGGCCACCGCGTGTTGCTGCTGGAGCATCACTACCAGTTCGGGGGCCTCGCGACGTGGTTCACCCGGCGCGGCGGGCACATCTTCGACATCTCCCTGCACGGGTTCCCCAGCGGGATGATCAAGAGCTGCCGCAAGTACTGGACCCGCGAGATTGCCGACGCGATCGTGCCCCTCCGGGACATTCGTTTCGTCAATCCGCAGATGGAGGTCCGCACCACGTTCACCCGCGACGATTACACCCGGGTGCTCGTCGAGACCTTCGGGGTGCCGCGGGCGCAGGTGGAGGCGTTCTACGAGCACCTCCGCGGGATGAACTTCTACGACGACCACCGCGAGACCACGGGGGAGATGTTCGCCCGCTTCTTCCCGGGCCGGGACGACGTGCAGCGGCTGCTGATGGAGCCCATCGCGTACGCCAACGGCTCCACCACCGAGGATCCTGCGATCACCTACGGGATCGTCTTCTCCAACTTCATGGGCTCCGGGGTGTACACCTTCCGGGGCGGCTCGGATGAGCTGATCGCCAAGATGGTGGAGGAGCTCCGGCGCAACGGGGTGGAGCTGCGCAAGAAAGTCCTCGTCGAGCGCATTTTGGTGGAGGAACGCGGGGGCCGGAAGGTCGCCGCGGGCATCGTCGCCCGGGGCGGGCGCGTGATCCGGGCCAAGGCGGTCCTGTCCAACGCCAACCTTAAGACCACGCTGTTTCGCCTCGCCGGCGAGGAACACCTCGCCCCCGACTACCTCGCGGCGGCCCGGGCGGTGCGCGTCAACTCCAGTTCCTGCCAAGTCTACCTGGGCATCCGCCGGGGCGAGTCCATCCCGCACATCGGCGATCTCGTCTTCACCTCGGCGGCGCCCCGTTTCAGCAGCACCGAGCTGACGGCGTTCGACACCACCAGCCGCACCTTCTCGGTCTATTACCCGGACACCCGTCCCGGCTCCGACCGCTATGCGATCGTGGTCTCGCTCAACGCGCGCCACGAGGACTGGCAGGGCCTCTCCGACGAGGACTACGCCCGCGCCAAGGAGCGGCTGATCGAGGAGTCGATCGTGGCGCTCGAGCGGTATATCCCCGATGTCCGTTCCAAGATCGATTGGCGCGAGGCCGCGACGCCGCGGACGATCGAGCGGTACACCACGCACTGGGCCGGCACGTCCTTCGGCACCAAGTTCGAGGGGCTCAAGGTCTCGATGGACCTGCCCGACCAGCTTCCGGGCCTGTTCCACGCCGGCTCCGTCGGGATCATCATGTCGGGCTGGCTCGGGACCATCAACTACGGGGTCATCGTGGCGAACAGGATCGACAAGGCCCTGCACGCGGAAAAGCGTGCCGCCGCGTCATGATCCCCGTCACCGACCTGATCCCGCACCGGCCCCCGTTCCTGTTCGTCGACGAGATCGTCAGCCGGGGCCCCGGCACGCTCGTCGCACGGCGCACGTGGCGGGCCGAGGAGGATTTCTACCGCGGGCACTATCCCGGCGCGCCGATCACCCCCGGGGTGCTGCTCTGCGAGGCCGTGTTCCAGGCGGCCGCCTGCCACATGGCCCTGAAGGCGCGCGAGGCGGGCGGGGCCCCCGGCGAGGGCCTGCCGCTGATCGCCAAGATCTCCGAAGTGCGGTTCCGCCATCCCGTCTATCCCGGCGACCGCGTGCTGCTGGAGGTCAAGGAGAAGGACGCCCTCGGCGGGTTCACGATGCTCTCCGGCTCGATCCGGCGCGAGGACGGCGTACGCATCCTCTCGCTCGACTTTGCCGTCGCGTGGAAGGCCCCGGCCGGCGCCGCCACGCCATGAGCGACTTCCTGCAGCTGGCCGGCCGCACGGTGCTGGTGACCGGCCTCGCCAACCGCCGCAGCGTGGCCTGGCACATCGCGCGCACCCTCGAGGAGCACGGGGCGCGGGTCGTTTACAGCGTCCGTTCCGCGGCGCGCCGGCAGTCGCTCGCCGCCCTGCTCGGCGATCGCCCGGTTTACCTCTGCGACGTGGAGGAGGAGGGCGCGGCGGCCCGGCTTGCGGCGGAGCTGCAGGCGGCCGGCGTCGGTCCGCTGCACGGGGTGGTGCACTCGATCGCGTTCGCCAATTATCGTGAGGGGATGAAGCCCTTTCACGAGACGAACCGGGCGGATTTCCTCCAGGCCACCACCATCTCCGCGTTCTCCCTCGTGGAGCTGGCCCGCGCGCTCAAACCGTTGCTCGCGCCGGATGCCTCGGTGGTCACGATCGGCATTTCCTCACTGCAGGTGACGCCGGGCAACTACGGGTACATGGGGCCGATCAAGGCCGCGTTGGAGTCCTGCGCGCGCTTCCTCGCCAAGTCCTTCAGCGCCGACTCCGCCGTCCGCTTCAACGTCGTTGGGGCCGGACCGCTCCGCACCAGTTCCTCCGCCGGCATCCCCGGCTACCTCGAGAGCTACCTTTACGCGGAAAAGCTGACCTTCCGGAAACGCAGCCTCGCGACGCAGGAGGTCGCCGACGTCGCCGCGTTCCTGCTCAGTCCCCGCAGCAGCGGCCTCAACGGGACCACCGTGGTCGTGGACGCCGGACTGGCCTGCAACACGTTCGACCAGGAGGTGGTCCGCCTGGCCATGCGACCGTGAGTTCCACCATGCAGTTCTCGGACGTTTGCGTGGAGTCCCTCGCGACGGCGCTGCCCGAGGAGGAACTCACCTCGGCGGAGATCGAGCGGCGGCTGGAGCCGCTGTACACCCGGCTGCGCCTGCCAGCCGGCCGCCTGGAGCTGATGACGGGCATCCGCTCGCGCCGGATGTGGCCCCCGGGTACGCGCGCGTCCGCCGCCAGCGCCGCCGCCGGGCGCGCCGCGCTCGCGCGCTCGGGCCTCGACGCGGGCCAGGTCGAGCTGTTCATCCACGCGGCCGTCAGCCGGGACATGCTCGAGCCCGCCACCGCCGCCTTCGCGCATCGCCTCATCGGTCTCCCCGATTCGGCGCAGATCTTCGACCTGTCGAACGCCTGCCTCGGCTTCCTCAACGCGCTGACCGTCGCGGGCGCGATGATCCAATCCGGCCAGATCCGCTGCGCGTTGGTCGCGGCGGGCGAGAATGGGCGCCCGCTGGTCGAGGAGACGCTGCGGACCCTCAACGCGCCCGGGCTCTCGCGGCAGGAGATCAAGCCCTACTTCGCCAACCTCACGATCGGCTCGGCTGCGGTGGCGGCGGTCGTCTGCCACCGGTCCCTCGTGAAGGGGCGTCCGCACCGCCTGGTGGGGGGCGTGGCCCGCGCCGCCACTCACCACAACGCGCTCTGCCAGGGCGACCACCACGGCCGCGAGGCGCTTGCGATGCAGACCGACTCCGAGGAACTGCTGGTGGCCGGCGTCGAACTGGCGCGCGAGACCTGGCGCGAATTCTCCGCGGCGCAGGGGACCGCGTTCGATCGCGTCATCTGTCACCAGGTGGGTTCGGTCCATCGCCGTCGCCTCTACGAGGCCCTCGGCCTCGACCTCGGACGCGACTTCTCGACGTTTGAGACGCTGGGCAACACTGGCTCCGCCGCGTTGCCCGCGACGCTCGCCGCGGCCGTCGCGGCCGGCGCGGTGCGGGACGGCGACCGGGTGGCCCTCCTCGGCATCGGGAGCGGCCTCAACTGCCTGATGCTCGCGCTCGAATGGTAACCCCATCCGTGCTGCCCGATTGGTTGCGGGCCGAATACCCGTTCACCCCGCGCCGCCACCGCACGGCGGACGGCCACGCGTTGAGCTACCTCGACGAGGGGCCGCGCGGCGACGAGGCGGTGCTGATGGTCCACGGGAATCCGACGTGGTCCTACTACTACCGGCACCTGGTGCGCGCCCTGGCCCCCGAGGTGCGGTGCATCGTGCCCGATCATCTGGGGATGGGGCTTTCGGCACCCACCCCGGGCGGCCCGCGGCCGCTGGCGCGGCGAATCGAGGACCTGGCCGGCCTGGTGGCGGCGCTGGGCCTGCGGCGGGTGCATCTGGTCGTGCACGATTGGGGCGGGGCGATCGGATCGGGCTGGGCCGTCCGCCATCCCGACCGGGTCGGACGAATCGTCGTCCTGAACACCGCGGCGTTTCGCTCTTCCCGGATCCCTTTTCGGATCGCCCTCTGCCGGATGCCGTGGCTCGGCGCGCTGCTGGTGCGGGGTGCAAACGGCTTTGCCTGGCCGGCCACGTGGATGGCCGTGCACCGCCGTCCCCTCGTGCCCGAGGTGGCGCGCGGCTACCTCTGGCCCTACCGCACGTGGTCCGATCGGGCCGCGGTGCACGGGTTCGTCCGGGACATCCCGCTGGCGCCGGCGCATCCGAGTTGGTCGGCGCTGGTCGCGGTGGAGGAGGGCCTCGCGGGGCTGCGCGATCACCCGATGGAGATCCATTGGGGTGGCCGGGACTTCTGCTTTGACGACACCTTCCTGGCGCGCTGGCGGGAGCTGTTTCCGCGGGCCGCGGTCAATCGGATCGCCGACGCGGGCCACTACGTGCTGGAGGATGCGCGGGAGGAACTCATTCCGCGGATCCGGGACTTCCTCGTCGATCGTCGCTGAGGCGCGCCCCGGCGGCGGTGGCTCGGTTCAGCGAGCGAGGACGGAAAAGTCCGCGAACGCGAGATAGAGCACCGCCACGAACGCGATGAGACCCGCGCCGAGCGGCTTGGCCCAGCGCCAAGGCGTGAGGTCGACGTCGCCGGAGGCGCGGTGCACCCAAGGCTCCGCCCGGGGGGAGATCAGCGCAGCGGCTCCCTGGAACAGCATCAGCGCGAGGAAGACGAGGCCGATGAAGTGGAACTCGTGCACCTGCTTCGCCCAACCGGAGAACGGCGCCACGAAGTAACCGAGCAGCAGCACGCCGCAGCCGCCCACCAGCGCGACGCTCGCGGCCCAGGCCGGCGTCCGGCGGAACCCGAGGCCGGCGACCACGACCGCAAAGATCGGGATGAAGTACAGCGCGTTCATCCGCTGCAGGTAGCCGAAGATGCTGTCCTGCCCGGCCAGCAACGGGGCGGTGCTCATCGCGAAGAGGGCGGCCACGGTGCCCGCGACCTTGCCGCGCCGGATCAACCGCGCGTCGCCGCCGCTGGCGTCGCCATCGCCCGGGCGGCGGAAACCGAGGCAGAACAGCGTGGCGGTGGAGTTTAGCACGGAGTTGAATGAGCTCAGGATCGCCCCCGCGAGGGCCGCCGCGAAGAATCCCGTCAGCCACGGAGGCAACACGCGGCTCACGAGGGTGCCGTAGGCGTCGTCGGGCTTGAGGCCCTGCTTCGCGTAGAGGTGAAACGCGATGATTCCCGGAAGCACGAGCACGAGCGGGGCCAGCACCTTGAAGCAGCCGGCGATCAGCACCCCCCGCTGGCCCTCGCGCAGGCTCCGCGCCCCCAGCGCCCGCTGGATGATCTGCTGGTTGGTGGTCCAATAAAAGAGGTTCAGCAGGAGCACCCCGCTCAGCAGCGTGTGCCAGGGCACGGAGGAGGAGGCGCCGCCGAGGGAATTGAACTTCTCCGGGTGTGCCGCGCGCAGGTCCCGGAGCGCCGCGAGCACGCCGTCGCCGTTCACGGCCTGCAAGCCGAACCAGGTGATGAGCACGCTCCCCACCACCAGCCCGAAGCCGTTCAGCGTGTCCGAGACCGCCACCGAGCGCAGGCCGCCGAAGATCGCGTAGATCGAGCCCACGAGGCCGATGAACCAAACCGTCACCCAGCGCAGGGTCGTCACGTCCTGGATGCCCGTGATCGCGCGCAGGTCGAGGATGCCCATCAGCCCGGTGGCGCCGGTGTAGAGGATGATGGGGAGCAAAATCAGGGCATAGGCCGCGATGAAGATGACGGTGGTGATGACGCGCGTGTGCGCGGCGAAGCGCGCCTCAAGGAACTCCGGCACCGTCGTGATGCCACTGCGGAGGAAACGGGGCAGGAAATACAGCGCCATCACCACCAGGGCGGTCGCCGCGATTACCTCCCACGCCATCACCGCCAGTCCGTCGGTGAAGGCGGCCCCGTTGAGCCCCACCAATTGCTCGGTGGAGATGTTGGTCAGCAGCAGCGACCCCGCGATGTACCCGCCGGTCAGCGTCCGGCCGGCGAGGAAGTAACCGGTGGCGGTCCGGTGGTCGTCGCCACGGGTCAGCAGCCAGGTGAGGGCGCCGACGAGGCCGGTGAAGAACAGGAACGTGAGCAGGGTCATGGGGCGGGTGGGTCGGGGACAGGGGCAGGCCGGGGCGGTCGGCAGCATCCGGGGGGCCGCCGGGCCGTCTCAAGGGAATTCGCGGCGAACTTGCCCTCCCGCTCCGGTGCGACCCAAGCTCGGCGCATGCCCCTGCGTCTCCTGCTCGCCCTGGTCCTGTTCGCCGGCGCCGGCGGGCGGGCGGCCGATTCCCGGGCGCCGCTGGCCCACGCGCACAACGATTACGAGCACCCCCGCCCGCTCCGGGATGCCCTGGACCGCGGCTTCGGCAGCGTGGAGGCGGACGTCTGGCTGGTGGACGGCGCGCTGCTGGTCGGCCACGACCGGCGGGACGTCCGGCCGGGCCGGGACCTGCGGAGCCTGTACCTCGAGCCCTTGCGGCAGCGGGTGCGGGCGGGCGGCGGCGCCGTGCATCCCGGGCGTGCGGGCTTCGTGCTGCTGGTCGACGTGAAGTCCGCGGCCGCGCCCACCTATGCCGCCATCGCGGCCGCGCTGGAGGAGTACGTGGAGATGCTGACCGAGTTCGACGGCGGGCGGGAGATCCGGCGGGCGGTGACGGTGATCCTCTCCGGCAACCGGGACGAGGCGGCGCTGCGCGCCGCGGCGCGGCGATGGGTCGCGCTGGATGGACGCCGGGCGCACCTCGACTCGGATTTGCCCGCGACGCTCATCCCTTGGATCAGTGAGAACTGGCGGACCTTCTCCCCGTGGCATTGGACGGGTCCGATGCCGGAGGAAGTGAGGCGCAACCTCGCGGACTGGGTCACGCGGGCCCACGCCAAGGGCCGGCGGCTGCGATTCTGGAATGTTCCGGATAACCCGGCGGCATGGAGCGAGCTCCTGGCGGCTGGCGTGGACGTGATCGGCGCTGACGACCTCGCCGGGCTGCAGGCCTTCCTTGCCGGGCGCTGAGGAAGGGGGCCGCGTTTGACAAGCGCTTTGGGCCCGCCAGCTTCCGCGGTGCCATCCTTGTTGCGCTGCGCCGCCCGGCAGCCCCTGCTCGCCTGATGCATGTTCTGGTCGAGATCCTGATCCTGTTTCTCCTGCTCCTGGCGAATGGCGTCTTTGCGATGGCGGAGATCGCCATCGTTTCCGCGCGCAAGGCGCGGCTCAAGAAGTTGGCGGACGAGGGCTCGCCGCGGGCCCGCGCCGCGCTCGCGCTGGCGGAGGCGCCGGAGCAGTTCCTGTCAACGGTTCAGATCGGCATCACCTTGGTCGGCATTCTGGCCGGCGCCTTTGGCGGCGCGACCTTTTCCGGCAAGCTCGCGCCCGTGGTGGCCCGCGTGCCCGCGCTGGCCCCGTATGCGGAGCCCATCGCGATTCTCCTGGTGGTTGGGGCCATCACCTACTTTTCCCTCGTCATCGGGGAGCTCGTGCCGAAGCGCGTCGCCCTGAGCAACCCGGAGGGCCGCGCGATGCTGGTGGCGCGGCCGATGACAGGTCTGGCCCGGGTCGCCGCCCCGTTCGTCTGGCTGCTCACGGTCTCCACCAACCTCGTGCTGAAGGCCTTCGGCCTGGGCCGGGAGGTCGACGCGCCGCCGTCCGCCGAGGAGGTCACGCACATGATCGAGCAGGGCGCCAGCGCGGGGGTGTTCCACCGGGCGGAGCGGGCGATGGTCGAAGGGGTACTGCGGCTCGATGAGCGACCGGTCACCGAGATCATGACGCGGCGCACGCGCATTGTGTGGCTGGATGTCGACGACACGGACGAGGTGAACTGGCGCAAGATCGTCGCCAGCGGCCATTCCCTGTTCCCCGTGTACGAGGGCACGCGGGACAATGTCCTCGGCATGGTGAGCGTGAAGGCGCTCTGGGCCAATGCGGCGGCCGGGGTGCCGAACAGCATCCGCCACCACCTCCAGGCGCCGCTGTTCGTGCCGATCTCGATCAACGCGATCCAGCTGCTGGAGGCCTTCAAGAAGACCGGCAAGCACCAGGCGCTGGTTACGGACGAGTTCGGCAGCGTGCAGGGGCTCGTCACCCTGATCGACGTCATGGAGGCGATCGTGGGGGACCTGCCGGAGCCGGGGGACCGGCGGGCACCGGAGGCGACGCAGCGCGAGGATGGATCGTGGCTCGTCGACGCCAGCATGACGGTGAAGGATTTCCGTGCCCGGCTCGCGCTGCCGGAGCTGCCCGGGGAAGCCTCCGAGAACTTCGAGACCGTGGGCGGCTTCGTGCTCGACCGCCTCGGCCGCATCCCGCGGCCGAGCGAGGCCTTCGAGTGGAACGGGTGGCGGTGCGAGGTGGTGGACATGGACCGCCACCGGGTCGACAAGGTGCTGGTCACGCGTTCGCTCCCGGTCCCTCCCGCCGCCAGCGCGGCCCGCCCGGCTTGAGGCGAAGTCTGGCGGTCAGAGTCGCGTCGTCATGCTGCACGTCCACGTCGTCGGCTCGGCGTAGCGGTAGATGAAATTCGGGCGATTCTGGACCGTGTTGAATGAGGTGGCTCCGGTCACGCGGTAGCGGCCGTCCCCGACCATCACGTCATAGAGGTTGTTGAGGCCGAGCCGGAAGGTCGTCTGGTAGCGCTGCCGCAGGCGAACGTCGTACATCAGGTAGGCGTGGAGGGGGAAGGAGGCGCCGGCCCGGTAGGGCAGCCCCTCGCGGATGTAGACGTTGTAGTCCGGCGTGAAGACTCCGTTCAGGCCGACGCGGAAGCCGCGGATGCGCGGCACCTGGTAGTCGAGCACGAAGCTGCCGGTGTAGGGCACGCTGCGGCGGCCGGCGACCTCGTCGGTCAGCGTGTTCGAGGTGAGCACGTTGCGCGCGTTGGCGAGGACGGCCGGCTGCTCGGCGAGGGTGGGATCTCCCCCGGGGGCGTTGGCGGCGGCGGTGCGCTCCTCGGCCGCGGTCAGGTACGCCCGGAACCGGGAAAAGTCGGCCTGGGCCCGGACGCGGTTCGCGGAGAACGAGACCCGTGACTGCAGGCCGAGCCACCGTTGGCTCTGCAGCGTGAACTCCACGCCCCGCGACTGCTCATTGGAGTTCACGGTGCGGCGCTCGTTGTTCAGGCCGTTCACCACCTCGAGATAGCGCGGGTCGCTGGGCAGGACGTTGTTCGGGTTGATCAGGTCCTCGAGCTGCGTCAGGTTGAGCACGTCGGGATTCCAGGCGTAGGCGGCGTTCACGCGTTTGGTCTCGTAGAGGGAAACGGTGGCCGTGGCGCGCCGCGGCAGCTCGAGGCGGAGTCCGACTTCCTTCGTATTCCCGCGGACTGGCCCGATGTCCGGGCCGTAGAAGACCTGCCGCGATTGCCAGTTGAAGGATTCGGAACGGGAGGCGATCAAGACCACGCGGGCGGCCTCGCCGCGCCACGCCTCGACGGTGAGGCCGGCCATCTTGCTTTGCGCGGAAAGGTCGAAGCGGGGGTCGTAGCCGTAGGCGGCGGGATTCTCGTCGGGCATTCCGGGGTGCACAAAGATCCCGCGGGCGTCGGTCACGTACGTGGACTCCTTGGGAACCTTGCGGGTCAGCGCGTTCCAGCTCACCCCGAGCAGCGTGTTGACTCGTCCCTTGAAATATTCGCCGGAAAGCGACGCCGTCTGGGTGCGCGCGTAGCGGATGTCGACGAAGGGGCCGGTGACGGTCGCGCTGTGGTAGAAGGCCGGCTTGAAGTTCGCGGTCACCGGCAGGTTGGGGACGAGGAACTGGTCGAAGAATTTCTTGGTGCCGAACGCCGGGTCGTCGAGGTAGGCGCGGAGCCGAATCCCGTTGTTCACCGCCAGCCCGGGCGCAGCTGAGTTGTAGAGCCCGAAGCGCTCCGACAACTTCATGTCCTTCTGGTGCAATGCGGTGACAACGAGGAGTTGCTTGCCGAAGCGGCCGAAGTCAAAGGGGTAGACCGCCGCGAGGCGGCCGGCCTTGACCACGTTGCCGAAGACCTTGAACGCCGCGCCGCCGAAGGCCGCATCGATGTAGGGCCGACCGGTGCCGTCCACGCTCAGGACCGGCGGGGTCTGGCTCGTGCCGAAGGAGTTGTCGTTGCGGTCCTCGTGCTGGAACTGCTGGTTGTAGGCGAGCTCCAGGGCGAGTTTCCCGATGCGCTGCTCGATCGTGACGTTGGCGACGTTGAAGATGCGGTTGTTGTAGTCCACCGCCCCCAGCATGTTCGAGTACTGGTCGAAGCCGCTGAAGGAGCGGAAGGTGCCGTTCGGCAGGCGCACCGCCCGGGTCTGGCCCTGCAGCAGCGAGACCTGGTTGCCGGTGGGACCACTGCGGTCGATCGCCAGCGGCGGGTTGGTGGCGGTGCGCTGGACGATCTCCCCGTCGGAGGTGACGTACCATTGGTTGTTCGTGCTGAAGCCGCGGCCCGCGGCGGCGACATCATTGATGGCGAGCGCGCTGTCGGCGCGCATCCGGTAGGTGGTGCCGCGTTCCGCCTCAAGCCGGATGGTCGTGGTCTTGAAGGGCTCGTAGGTCAGCGCGAGATGGCCGGCCCGGAAGACGTCGTTGGTCCCGCGCACGTAGGTGCGGTTCCGGCGGTTGGCGAGGTTCAGCCGGAGGAAGACCTTGTCGTGCAGCTTGCGGTTCGCATCGAGCTGGAACCGGAAGGTCTCGTAGGAACCATAGCTGGCGAAGAGCTCGGTCGCGTTGCGCGCCCGCGCCCGCTTGGTGTAGACCGTGGCCTGCCCGCCGGGTGAGGAGTCGCCGAACATCAGCGAGTTCGAGCCCTTGGCGAAATCGTAGCGCTCGACGTTGTAAGCGTCCGACGGCACGTACCACGTGAAGAAGTTGCGCGAGATGCCGCCCGTGCTGAGCCCCCGGTAGTTCACCCGCTCGTCATTGCGCGACTCGAGCCGGGGCGTCACGTCCACGCCGGCCACGAAGCGTGCCGCGTCCTCGAGACTGAACGCACCCAGGTCGCGCATGAACTCCGACGTGATCACGTCGACGTTCACCGGGACCTTGAGCAACTCCTGATTGGTGCGGCTGCCGATCAGGGTCGTGGTGGCTTGCCAGGACTTGTCGTCGCTGTCCGCCACGGTAAAGGGCGAGAGGGTGATGACCTCCTCGGCCGGCGCGGCGGGCGCGGGCGCCGCGGAGCGCAGGAGGGGCGCGGTGGACAGGGCGGCGAGGACGCTGGCAAGGGCGTGGCGAACGAGATGCGGGGTTGGCATGGGGATCAGCGGGGAGGATCGGCGGCGGGCTGGCAAGACCGCCGTCGGGGACCAGACGCGACGGCGGCCAAAGGGTTGCGCACCCGCTATCGGGAGCCCGGACGGCGTTGACCTCAGGCCGGGCGAGCGTCTCGCTTCGGGGCGCAGTCCTTGACGGTATTCCGGAGCCCCTGATGCCCCCTCGCCGATTTCCGACCCGCCTTGCTTGGATCCTTACCGCGCTGGCCGCCCTTGCCCCGGCAGCGGCGCAACGGGGGGACGCGCCCGACGCGCCCTCGCGGCCGGCGGCGGAGCAGCAGGCGTTGTTTCACCTCCCGCCCGGCTTCGCCATTCAGCTCGTGGCCGCGGAACCGGAGCTCGGGAAGCCCCTGAACCTCGCCTTCGATTCGGCCGGCCGACTGTGGGTCACGACGACGCGGCACTATCCCTGGCCCGCTCGGACTGATGCCCTCGGGCGCCCGATCGCGGAGTTCACCCGCGATTGGGAGGACAACCACCTCGCCTTTCGCGGGCTGGTCCGGCCTCCGGAGCCGGAGGTGCAGGCGCGCGACCATTTGGTCGTGCTCTCCGCGTTCGATCCCCGGACCGGGCGCGCGGGACGCACGGAGGTGTTCGCCGATGGCCTCAACATCCCGGTGGGCGTGGCCCCGCTGCCGCGGGCGCCGGGTTCGCGCGGAGCGGCGGTCATCGTGCACTCGATCCCCGGCATCTGGCGCCTCGAGGACACCGATGGCGACGGGCGCGCCGACCGGAGAGAACTGCTCTACGCCGGGTTCGGCTTCAAGGACACCCACGGGATGGCGTCCAGCTTCACCCCGTGGCTGGACGGCTGGATCTACGCCACCCACGGCTTCGCGAACCGCAGCGAGATCCGGGACCGGGGTGGCCGTGTGACCAAGCTGGAGAGCGGCAACACGTTCCGATTCCGGGCGGATGGTTCGCGTCTGGAACCGTGGGCCCACGGGCAGACCAATCCCTTCGGCCTCGCGTTCGACGCCCGGGGCGACGTGTACACCGCGGATTCGCATTCCAAGCCGGTCTACCTGCTGCTGCGCGGCGGGTATTACGAGGGGATCAACCGCCAGCACGACGGCCTCGGCTTCGCCCCGTCCATCACGCAGGACAGCCACGGCTCGAGCGCGATCGCCGGCGTCGCGGTCTATGCCGCCACGCAGTTCCCGGAGGAGTTCCGCGGCAACCTGTTCAACGGCAATCCCGTCACCCGCCGCGTCAACCGCGTCCGCCTCGAGTGGACGGGCTCCACGCCGAAGGCTGTCCGGCAGGCCGACTTCCTCACCTGCGACGATCCCGCCTTTCGGCCGGTGCAGGTGGTGCTGGGGCCGGACGGCGCGCTGTGGATCGCGGATTTCTACAACCCCATCATCGGCCACTACGAGGTGCCGCTGACGCATCCTGCGCGGAACCGGACGCACGGCCGGATCTGGCGCGTGTACTGGCGGGGCGAGGACGCCACGGTGCCGCCGCCCACGTTGCCTGACCTCGCGCAAGCTGCCGCGCCGGGGCTGGTCGCTGCCCTGCGGGATCCGAATCTGGCCGTTCGGATGGTGGCTGCGAACGAGCTGGCGGGTCGCGTCGCCCCGGCGGAGGTGCGCGCGGCCCTCGCGGCGACACCCGCGCCCCTCCCGGCGGGAGCGGTGCTGCCGGTGACATTATTGCGGGAGCGCTTGGGCGGCTCCGAGGAAGCGCCGCTTTTGGCGACGCTCGAGGCGGCCCGTGCCGCGGATGACGAGGCCGCGCTTGCCAGCCTGCGCGCGATGCTCCTGCGCGCGCCGCCGGGCCCGGCGGCGGCCGCGCCATTCCGGACGCGCTTCGCGCGGGGTGGGCCCGGTAAGGTGTGGCGGGCGGCGGCGGGCCTGTTCGCGCAGCATCCGCAGCCGTGGCAGATGCCCCTGATTCTTTCGATGCTTGCGCGGGCTCCGGAGGCGGATGCCTTGCTGGTCTACGGGCTGCGCCTGGCGCTCAAGGCGCACGTCGCCGCGGCCCCGGTCGCGCGTTTGATCGAGCTGGCGGCGGATCGTCCCGAGGATGCCGTCCGGTTGGCCGACGTGGCGGTCGCGGTGGCGGCCCCGGCGGCGGCGGAGTTCCTCCTCGCGCATTTGGAACGGGTGGGGGTGTCCGGGCCGCGCGCGGGGGAGTTCGCCCGGCACGCGGTGCGGCAGCTGGGGCCGGGCAACGCCGCGGCGGTGGAGACCTTGATCCGCAAGCTGGAGGGCGCCCCGCTGGGGCAGCGTTTGGCGTTGGCCGAGGGGCTCGCGGAGGCCGCGGGCAAGGAGCTCGGCGAATGGCCGACCGCGGTCTCCGGTTGGCTGGAGCGCACGTTATTGGCGGCGTTGGCCGCGGAGGATGTGGCTTTGGCCCGCCGGGGCGCGCAGGCCCTCAAGCCGCTCGCGTTGCCGGCCAAGAATGCGCCGTTGCGGGCGCGCGCGCTGGATTCCCGGACCCCGGCGGCGTTGCGGCAGGCCGCGCTGGAGGCCTTGGAGGTGGATGCGGAAGGGGAGGGGGCGCTCGCGCGGCTGCTGCAGTCGGACGCCGGGCCGGCGGTGCGCAGGGCCGCGGCGGAGCGGCTCGCGAAGGCTCCGACCGGGGTCGTGGCCCGGCGGGCGTTGGCCGCGGTGCTGCCCGCCGCCGGGACCGAGCTGGCCATCCTCGTGGCGGGGGCCTTGGCGCAGTCGGACGAGGGCGCATCCGCCTTGGTCGCGTTGGTGGGCGAGGGCCGGGCCCCGGCGAGCCTGTTGCGTCACGGGCGGGTGGCGCCGGCCCTGGCAAAACGGGCCGCGGGGGTCCGGGCTCGGATCGCGGAGCTCACCCGCGATTTGCCGGGCGAGGATGCGCGACTCGACGCCGTGATTGCCGCCCGGATTGGGGCCTACGGGGAGGCGAAACGCGATCCGCGGCGGGGGGCGGAGGTATTCGTGGCCCACTGTGCGGCCTGCCACCGCCGTGGCGACGTCGGCGGGAACGTCGGCCCGAGCCTGGACGGACTGGCGGCGCGCGGGCTGGGGCGCGTGGTGGAGGATATTTTGGACCCGGGCCGGAACGTGGATCCGCTGTTCCGGCTGGCCTCCGTGACCCTGCGCGACGGCGAGGTGCGGTCGGGCTTCAATCTGCGGCGGGACCCGGCGGGGGTAACCTTGGCGGACCCGGCGACCGGACGGGATTTAAGGATTGGGAGCGGAGAGATCGCGCGGGTTGAGCAATCCGGCGCGTCGGCGATGCCGACCGGCTTTGAGAACGCCCTTTCCGAACGGGATTTCCTCGACCTGCTGGCGTTTGTGCTTGGGCCGTGATGGAGCGCAAGGGCGCCCCAGCACCGAGATTCGAGGCGGGCGAAATTCGAGCCTGGTGGGGGGATAACCGAGCAATGCAGCGAGGCGACGGAGGCACCACGACGATACGTATTGGGTGAGTAGTTTGAGAATATAAGAATACTTGAAAGATTTATTAGGGTGGTTTTGGGTATCAAAATGCGCCCGATCACCGCCGAGACCCTCGACCGAGCTCTCAGCCTGCTGGGAGAGCTTTTCTCCGCGCGCAACTACCCGCCCCAGCACTTCGTCGTCTGCGGCGGTTCGTCTCTGCTGGCACTGGGATTGGTCACTCGTACGACCACGCAGGACGTGGACATTCTCGCGCGGATGGAAGGCAACAACCTGATGACGCCGCGACCACTCCCTGACTGGCTTTGCGCGGCGGCGGAGGAGGTAGGCAAGCAACTGGATCTGCCCCGCCACTGGCTTAACGACCAAGTCGCCGAGGAGACTCTGTTTCGGTGCGGACTACCCGAGGGGCTCCAGCAGCGGCTGACATCGAGGAACTACGGTCCGCGCCTTCAGATCAGCTTCATCAGCCGGCGGGACCAGATATTCCTGAAGCTCCACGCTGCCGTCGACCGCGATGGCGGAAGGCACTTGCAGGACTTGCTCGATCTCCAACCCACCGCGTCCGAATTACTCGACGCCGCCAAATGGACGCGCACGCAAGACCCCTCCGACGGCTTCCGACTGCTCCTCGGCGAAATGCTCAAACACCTCGGCCATGCCAACCTCGTTGCCCAATTCTAGCGAAGAGCTGCGCCGCTCCATCCTCGACCTGCTCTGGCGGCAGTGGTCGGCGCTCGGTGTCGCCGGGCATGCGGCCCAGGGAAGCATCGCCGCCGTCGACCCCGAGGCGCTGCTGTTATTCTCATCGGTATTCGCGCGGCATGACGCGCGGCTCTTCGACGAAATCGCCGACTGGCTTCAGCAGAACGGAGCCTGGATCAACTTGCTTCGGCTGGCGCGACTGCAGCGTGAACATGAGTTCGGCGACGTCACGGTGCTTGGCGCGCTGGCGGAGCACCTGACGCAGCGTTCATCGCACGCGAAATGGAAGGTCCTCGCAAAGAAGGCGGCTCCAGCGGAGCACACTGCCCCGCTCTTTCCGCATCTCCCGACGCCCAGCCGCACCGACGATATCTTCAGCCGCTGGGGCTGGCTGCGCACGCCGCTGGAATCGCGCGGACTCAGCAAGCCGCCGCGCCCCAATCGGCCCGCGCCGTTCCTGCTGAAGCTGCGCGCGCTATTCGGCATGCAGTCGCGCGCCGAGGTTCTCGCCTGGCTGCTGGCGCACGAGTCCGGACATCCCGCGCAGATTGCGCGCGAAACCGGCTACTTTCGCGGGTCCGTGCAGAATGTGCTCAACGAACTCGAAATGTCCGGCCATGTCTACGCGACCCGCGACGGCCGTGAAAAACGCTTCATCGCTCCGCGCGAGCACTGGCGCTTCCTGCTGACGTGGTCGCCCAGCGGTAACACCGCGGAATTCCCGCGCTGGGTACCTTGGGCCGTCCTGTTCACGCTCCTCCGTCGCTTCCACGACTTGATCGATTCGCCCAAGTTCGCGGGCTACTCCGCCGATCTTCAAGCCATCGAATTGAACCGGGCTCTCCGCCCCCTGCTCGACCGCCTATCGGGTGAAGATTTTCTTGCGCAAGAATTCGCGGCGTTCGGCGCGGAGCTTTCGGTCGAGCAGATTCTGCCCCGGTTTCTGCGCCTGCTTTCTTCGGGCTCAGAACCCGCGCCCGTCCTCGAGCACTAGTTCGATTGCCCTGCCAGGAAGCACTGTCCGGCGATTAATGGTTGCATTCACCGCCCGGCTCGCATCGCAACTCTGGGCCGTCTGAACCTGCGAAAAATCGAAATGCGCTGGCGAATCATACTGGCGCTGCTGCCTCTAGCTTTGTCCGCCCCTGGATCGGAGGTGCGTCCGGACCGGCTTCCGCTGGACCACTTGGAGCGACGTTTGGAGCAAATCGATTCCCAACTGTCGCGCCTGGCGGATTACAGTCTCAGCGGCGGCATCGGCCCCATCGGCTTCCGTTCACACCCAAACGACGTGCCGAATCACCCGGAGTGGATTGAGGTCAGATTCGGGAGGATCGTGGCTTTGGACGAGATCGTTCTCGTCCCAACCATCCGACGGGACACCACGAACGGTTTTCAGGCCGACGCCTTTCCCCAGGCGCTCCGGGTTTTCGGCGGGACTGGCCAGGAACGTGACGGCAGACTCATCGCCGAGTTTTGCGGGGACTCGGGGTTGCTGCCGCGGATCGCACCGCTCGTCATCCCGTGCCGGGGAATGCAGGCCGAGTGGGTCCGGGTTGAAGCTACGACGCTTTCGCTCCGCGCGTTTGATAGAAAATACGTCTTTCAGCTGGCCGAAGTGCTGGCCTTCTCGGGCCAGGAAAATGTGGCCTTGCGAAAGCTGGTCAGATCATCGTCCGGCAACAACCCGGCGCTCGCCCCCGGTTGGGCCGAATCATATGTGGTCGATGGCGTGCTGCCCTACCTGATGGCGGCGGCGAGCGGCACGGGCAGCGTGGCATACGTCAATCAGTTTGACCTCGGTGACAGCCCGGCCTTCTCCATCGACCTTGAAACCGTCCAGCGACTCAACCGCGTTCACCTCCACGCGATCGATCAAAGCAACACCGTGCCCCAGGCATTCGCCGGAGAATTCGGGATTCCGAAGTTACTGCGGATCGAAGGTTCATGCGAATCTGATTTTTCCGACGCCAGGGCGCTGGTTGAAATTCACTGCGCTACGCTCTACGACGCGGGGCCGATCCTGATGTGGGAATTTCCGCCCGTAGACTGTCGTTACGTTCGCATTCGTGCGATGGAGCACAACGCCAGCGCGCTGTATGGTCCAATTGGGGAGCGGTTCGGCTTCGCGGAAATCGAGCTGTTCTCAGGCGACCGCAATGCAGCACTATACAAGCCGGTGACTGCCACGTTCAACCCGGATTCCGGCACACGACGGTTGTCCCATCTGACGGACGGCATGAACTATTATGGCACGATTCTGCCCGTCCGTGAGTGGCTAAGTCAGCTCGCCGAGCGAAATGATCTCGAACGCGAGCGCCCGATCGTGACAGGGGAGATCGATCGCCGGCATGCGACCCACCGCAAGCAATTGACGGCCGTCGTATGGCTCGCGGCAGTACTTGGCCTCAGTGTCATCGGAATTGCGCTGGCCAGTCGAATTCAGCGACAGCGCGCGATTGAGCAGACCCGCAATCGTATCGCAGCCGACCTCCACGACGAACTCGGCGCCGACTTGCACGCGGTCGGTTTGGTCACGGACTTGGCAAGAAGTGCCGCGCCCAACGACGAAAAGCTGCTCGGACTTCTGCAGCGCGCGCGCTCACTGACTGAGCGCGCGGCAAAGGCCGCTCGTCACTGCACTAACCTGCTCGAAGCTCCAGGACTCTTCGGGGACCTTGCCGACGACATGCGCCGCGCGGCGGAACGCTTGCTCGCGGACCTCGAACATCAGCTCGAGATCGAGCAATCTGACCTTTGGCGAACACTACCGCTCCGAGCCCGCACGGACCTGTTGCTGTTCTACCAGGAGTGCCTGACGAACATAATCCGTCACTCTGGGGCAACCCGTGCCGAAACACATCTCCACATCATCGATGGGAAAATTCACCTCAGCGTGAGGGACAACGGGCAGGGCCTGCGAGGCGAGATTCCCACTTCACTTGAACGGCGGGCCCGTTTGCTTGGCGCCGAACTCTCCGCGCAAAGACTCTCCCCGAACGGGCTGCAAGTCGACCTGTACCTGAAATTGCGCCGCTTCGCCCTTTTCGGATGAAACGGAAAATACGCGTTCTGATCGTCGAGGACAACCCGCGCTACCGCGAGGCCATTGCCCTCGCGTTGCAGCACGAGGCTGACTTCCAGATCTGCGGCCAGTTCGGTACCGCCGAGATTGCGCTGAGGAGTTTGGGCGGTCTGCCGTCGACGGGGTTGCCCGATATCATCGTGCTCGACCTGCGTCTGCCTGGGATGAGCGGACACGAGGCACTCCCGCGCTTCCTCGCTGCCGCGCCGGCAGTGAAGATCATCATTCTCACCCAATCCGACGAGGAGGCCGACGTGCTTCGCGCAATCACGCTCGGCGCGTCCGGCTATCTGTTGAAAGCGTCATCGGCCGCGCAGGTTGTCGAAGGCGTCCGCCATGTCCTCGGCGGCGGTGCCTCGCTGGATGCAGGGGTCGCACGCTACATCCTCGACACCTTGAAGACGCGTCTGCCCAAAGGCGAATCCGAGGCCATCCTCACTCCGCGCCAGATGGAAATCCTCATTCTGCTGGGTGAGGGATTGGTAAAGAAGGAAATCGCGGAGCGCCTCGGCATTGGCTACGCGACCGTCGACGATCACATCGCTCAGATTTATCAGCGGCTCGGTGTGCGCAACGCACCCGCCGCGGTCAACAAAGCGCACGTGCTCGGACTGTTTTCCTCTTCCGCGAAGACCGATCAACGTCGCCCGCGCTAGCGCGTCCAACCGGCCGCGTGACTGCCCCTGTGTTTACGGGGGTGTTTATCTTGGAGAAAAATCGATAGATTTGATCCGATAAGAAACCCCAAGCGGTTGCCTGCGTGTCTCCGTTTCCGACGTTCCCACAACGCCGGCACGCTTGCACTGATCAACCCCTGTTATCTACCCCCATGCGCCGCTCCGTATCCCGAAGGTTAGTGCGCTGCACTCCCTCGAACCATCACGCATCCCACCTGCGAGCGACTCTCGCCTTCATCCTCCCTGCTGCCTGGGCTCTTGGTCAGACTACGACGTCCACCTCCACCCCGCCCACCGCAACGGGCGACGCAGTTGTGCTCTCGCCGTTCACCGTCGTCTCAGACACCGACACCGGCTACGCGGCGAAGGAAACGCTGGCAGGCACGCGCCTGCGCACTGACCTGCGCGACGTGGGTGCGTCGCTCACGATTCTTACCCCGGAGTTCATGCGGGATCTTGCTGTCAATTCCTTCAACGAGGCGCTGCTCTACACCCCGAGTATCGACAATGTCGAAGGCGACAACACCGACGCGAACCGCCAGAGCGGAAACCAAATGCGCTTCGGCACTGGGCAGTCCTATTCGATCCGCGGCTTCATCACCAACTCGGGTGAGCAATCAATCTCGCATGATTTCTTCACCGCACTCGAAACCAGCGACAACTACAACGTCGAGCGCACCACCTTGTCGCTCGGGCCCAACGCCCTGCTCGTCGGCGTGGGCAATCCACAGGGCACCGCCGTCACCACGACCAAGCGCGCTCAGCTGCAGCGGAGGAAGACCGAGGTGGAATTCAGGACCGACCGCTGGGGCTCGGGGCGCGTCACGCTGGACCACAACCAGCCGCTGATCGGCGACAAGCTCGCTCTTCGCGTCAACCTGCTGCACGATCAAAAGCGCGAATTTCGCAAATACGAAGGCCAGGACCAGGAGCGCGCGACGATCAGCCTCGTCGCCAGGCCGTTCGCGAACACCAGAGTCACGCTCAACCACGAGAACTACTCCATCCACAGTAACGTCGCGAGTCTCATGTGGGGTTTCGACAGCGCCGCCCTCCGCTGGGCGGCCGCGGGCCGGCCCACGGTGGACTTTCTCCCGGCGGGGCAGCAATGGACGGCGACCCGCGCCTACGTCGATGCCAATGGGAACCGCATCCGAGTCGCGCCCGGGGTGGTCGACGACGACGGCTTCGTCGACGCGCGCACCGACTTCGATCCCCGGCTGGTGTTGAACCAGAACACGGCGAATCAGCAGCGCTACGTGGTGGGCCTGGGTCTGGCGAACCCGATGATCAACCAGCGCTACCAAGCCTCCCTCGCGGTCGCCTCGTTCGGCGGGCAGGGTTCGGCCAACTATCAGTCCAAGGACCCATGGGTTCAGCTCGGGCTCCGCAAGGACACGAACCTGAACGGCGGAACGTGGGACGATCCGTCGCAGAAGATCCACGGCCGATGGACCCAGCTGTTCCTCGAGCAGAAGCTCCTCTCGGGACTCTATCTCGAACTCGCCGGCAATGTCGCCCGCCACCACCGCAACCTTGATCCGAACAACTTCTCCGCGGTCACGATAGATCCGAATCGCTACCAGCCCGACGGCTCGCCGAATCCCGGGTATCTCGTGCCCTACAATGACAACGGCCAGATGCAGTTTCGTCTCTTCGACAACAAGTCCGAAGAGTATCGAGCCACGCTCACCTATCAGTTCGATCTGACCAAGGTTCATCGGTGGCTCGGAAAGCACAGTTTCGCGGGCCTCGCCCAGACCGGCCGCTCCCACGCCACCCAGGACCTGACCCGCGTATTCAATTACGCCACGACCGGACTGTCGGGAAACGGGTGGTCCGGCGACGCGGTCAACGCGACCAACCTGATCGGCACGCGCGCCTATTTCCTGAATGGCAATGCCCCTATACTGCCCGACTCGATCCAGGTGTGGAAGAATCGCGGACTGCTCGAGAGCTACGGACGGCTTGTCGGCTCGACCGCGAACGAAGCCGCGCCCATCGCGCTCACCCGCCAGTCGTTTCTCAACGCCATCAAGAGCAGGTCAGAGAACGACACGCTCTCCGGCGGATGGCAGGCAAACTGGCTCAAGGGCCGGCTGGTCACGATCATGGGCCTACGCAAAGACGAAACCAAGAGCTACGGCGCGGGCACCTTGCGGGATGAGATTGTGGCTGGGATTCCCAATGCCGCCAACGACCCGTTGCGGCAGTACTACGCACCGGGCTATCGGGTCCCGATCAACAGCCAGCCCTCCGTCACGGCCGAGGGGCTCTCGCGCACCATCGGCGCCGTCCTGCACGCGTTGCCGTGGGTCTCATTCACCTACAGCCGTTCGAGCAACTTCCTGCCCGTGGCGAACGCCAACCAGCTGAACGCACTCGGCGAGGCCGCCCCGAACTCGACGGGCAGGACCGAAGACTACGGCATCCGTTTCTCGCTCCTGGACGGTCGCCTCGCTCTCAGCGTCAGCCGATTCCAGACGTTTGCTGACAACCAGGTGCGCAATGCGAACGGCAGCGTGGGCGGGTCGCGCAACATCCTCGCGCGGCTGCGCGCCAACTACAAAGTCCCCGGAGACCCCTACTTTTCCGATTTGCAAGAAGTGAATTTCTATCCCGTCGACACCGGCAACGTCGCGGACACGTGGAGCTATGTCGCCGAGGGCTACGAGATGAATCTGGTGCTGAATCCCAGCCGCAACTGGCGCGTGGCACTCAGCGGCAGCAGCAACACCAACGTCCTTGGAACTCAACTGCAGGCGGTCGGAAAGTATCTCTACACCGACTCGAAGTTCCAAGGCTTGGGAACCTGGCGCACCTTTGCCGCGGAACTCAATAAAGTCGCCAGCGGCCAACGCTCGACCATCTTCGCCCTCGATCCCAGCAACGCGACCGCGCGCACCCAGGCTGCGGCCGACGCCCTCTACATCACGGAGCAGGCGGACACGCAGGAACGGGGCTATCAGGACGCCCAGGCGCTCGTCGGCATCACCACGGCCCGCAATGGCAAGTATGCCTTCAACGGCCTGGTCACGCGGATGTTCAAGGAAGGCCGCTTGAAGGGCTGGTCCGTCGGCGGCAATTTCCGCTGGCGCGG
>JBMTAG010000040.1:0-29995 GCA_049428505.1 Opitutaceae bacterium
GCGCGCGGAGCTCGGCCCCGCGGTAGTTCGCGCCGGTGAAGAGCATCTCCCACCCGAGGTGCTCGCCGAAGCGGCGCGGGAGAGTGTAGGTGCTGCCCATCCCCGGGGTGAACCCGTAGGCCATGAAGTTGGCGGTGTAGAGGCACTCCTCGCCCAGCACCTGGAAGTCGGCGTGCAACCCGAACGCCAGGCCGCCCCCGATGGCGTGCCCCTGCAGCGCGGCGATCACCGGGAGGTCGCAGCGCCGGCAGAGGTCGAAGACCGTGATGTCGGTGTACGTCATCCGCCGTTCCGCGATCGCGATCAGCTGGTCGCGGGTCCCGCCGCACGAGAAGTACGAGTCGTACCCGTGCAGCACCACCACCCGCGCCTCCGGCCGCGCCGCGATCGCCGCGAAGGCCACCTCCATCTCGTCCCCCAGCTCCGCGGTGAGCGAGTTGCGCGTCGCCCGGTCCTCCATCGCCACGACGACCACGCCGTCGCCACCCCACTCCAGCCGCACGCGGGGCGCGTTCATCCCCGGCCCTCCCACGGGAACCGGCCCTCGGTCGCGTACCCCGCGATCGCCGCGCGCACCGCCGGCTTCGCCGCCAGCCGCCCGATCTCCGCCACCGCCAGCCGTTCCACCTCGGGCGTCAGGATCCACAGCTTCCGGAAGTACGCCTTCAGCTCCACGATCGTCTCCTCCTCCAGCAGGCCCACGCGCAGGAGCAGGCGCCGCA
Organism: Opitutaceae bacterium; assembly: GCA_049428505.1. Taxonomy (GTDB): domain Bacteria; phylum Verrucomicrobiota; class Verrucomicrobiia; order Opitutales; family Opitutaceae; genus ER46. The sequence continues at coordinate 723 of JBMTAG010000040.1, forward strand.
GCGCCTCGTCCGGCTGCTCCGTCACCTCATCCACCAGGTGCATCGCCGCCGCCTCCGCCGCACCCACCGGGCGGGTGGTGAGGGTCAGCGCGTACGCCTTTTGGAACCCCGTCCGGCGGATGAGGAACGGGAGGACGCAGCACGGCAAAATCCCCCACAACGCCTCGGAGAGGCTGAACTCGGACCGCGGGGTGGCGAACACGAGGTCGCTCGCCGCCGCCAGGCCCACGCCGCCCGCGACCACCCGGCCTTCGACCCGCGCCACGACGACCTTCGGCGACGACGACAGTCGGCGCAGCAGGGTCATGTAGTCCTCCATCCGCAGCCGCTCGCCGTCGCCCGCGGCGGCCGCCTCCTGGAAGTCCATCCCGGTGCAGAAGCAGCCCGGGTGGCCGCGCAGGACCACGAGCCGGCAGTCCGGGCGCGCCTCGGCCCAGTCGAGCGCGGCCAGGAGGTCGCGGACCAGCGCGGCGTCGAGGCTGTTGGCCCGCTCCGGCCGGTCGAGGAGCAGCGTCACCTGCCGCCCGGCGACGGCGACCCGCACGGTCGCGAGGGCGGGCGGGGCGGGCGGCGCGGCGTCAGCTCCAGTCATACTCGCGGTGATAGCCACGGATCCGGCGCAGGACGAGCAGGCCGTGGCCGGCGAGCGCGCGGTCGTAGAGGTCGCGGTACGGGGTGAGGTCGACCTCCTTGTCCTGGATGCCGAACACCCACTCGAGGCCCGCGTCGATGAGCTGTTCGTACTGCGGCAGGGTGAGCGGGATCCGCTGCGCGAGGTGTTCCGCCTTGCGCAGGGCGCCGAGCCGCGCCCGCGCCTCCGGGCCGGCGACGCCGCTGAAGAATTCCCCGCAGCAGCCCGAGCCGTAGGAGAACAGGCCGATCCGCCGCGGGACGGACAGGTCCGCCCCGTCCAGCAGGCCGCACAGGGCGAGGTAGACGGTCGCGGAATAGATGTTGCCCACCTCCTGGCAGTAGCGGAGCGAGGGGGCGACGCGGCGGTTGAAGTCCGCCTCCGCCGCCGCGGGCGCCGCGCCCTTCAGCTTGCGCAGCAGCATCCGGTGCGCGCCCTTCACCATCCCCGGAAACGGGGTGTGGAAGGCGAGGTGATCGAAGGTGTCGACGAAGTCCGCCCCCTCCACCCGCCGCGCGTACTCGGCAAAGCTGTGCTCGAGGCAGTCGAGGTACGCGATCAGCGAGAGGTCCGAGTCGCCGGTCTCGACGTCCGCCGCCGGCCGGCAGGTGTCCATCACCTCGTAGCCGTGGTAGCCGTTGGCCCCGAAATCGAGCTCCAGCACGGCCGGATCGCCGCCCACGAGCATCGCCACCGCCCCCGCGCCCTGGGAGGGCTCGACGTAGCTGCCGCGGATCGTCGCGCGGCCGATGTCCGTGCCGATGACGAGCGCCTTCGCCCCCGGCGAGGCCTGCGACGCGATGAAGCCCACCGCGGTCTGCAGCGCCGCCGTGCCGCCGTAGCAGGCCTGCTTCACCTCGAAGAGCCGGCAGGTCCGCCCGAGGCCGAGGTAATGGTGCACGTACGTGCTCAGGGACTTCCCGAAGTCGATGCCGGACTCCGAGCCGCACACCACTAGCTCGATCCGCGCCCGCTCCGCCGGGGCCAACGCCTCGACCAGCGGCCGGGCCGCGTTCACGGCGAAGGTGACCGGATCCTCGCACGGCAGCGCGACGGACTTCCGCTGGAGCATCAGGTTGTCGAACCGGCGCAGGTCCAGCTGGCGGGCCTCGAAGAGGGAACGGATGTCGAGGACGGTCGCGCCCCCGTAGAAATTGATGGCCTCGATGCCGACGCGCATGGGATCAGGCGGGGGTCAGCACGAGCGCGGCGGCAAAGCCGCCGAAACCGAAGCCGTTGACGAGCGCCGCGCGGATCGCCGCCGGCTCGGCGCGCCGGACAAGGCGCAGCTGGTCGTCGATCGGATCCGCGAGGTGGGCATGACCGTGGAGGAATCCGCCCTCCATCTGCGCAAGGCAAGCCAACACCGCGACCACGCCGGCCGAGGAAAAGGTGTGCCCGGTGAGGTCCTTCGGCGCGTTCACGCGCACCCGCCCCAGCTCGCCGGCGAACCCGCGGCGCAGTGCGGCGCACTCGGCCCGGTCGCCCGCCGGCGTGCCGGTGGCGTGGGCGCTGACCAGGTCGAGGTCCGCGGGCGCCAGCCCCGCCGCGGCCAGCGCGCGCCGCATCGCCCGCTCCTCGTCGTCCACGTCCGGCTCCGGCCCGTGGCGGGCCCCGAGCAGGAGCGCGGCCCCGGCCAGGCACCCGCGCGGGACGGCACCCCGGGCGCGTGCCGCCGGCTCCCCCTCCAGGACCACGGCCGCCGCGGCCTCGCCGGCGACGAACCCGGCGTGGCGGCGGTCGAAGGGACCGCCGAGCTCCGCCACGCTCGCGGCCGGCGCGGACGCCCCGAGCAACGCGAAGGCCTCCGCCTCGACGGGCGAGAAGCCGGTTGCCGCTCCCAGGACCACGCAGCGTTCCACCACGCCCGCGCGCAGCCAGAGCCAGGCCTGGAAGAGCGCCGCATGCCCGCTGGCCGCGGCCGCGCCCACGGTGACGCCCGGCCCGCGGCACCCGAGCAGCTCGCTGACCATGCCCACCTGGTGGGAATCGGCGTAGACGACGGCGTGGCGGGGATTGGGGGCCCGGCCGGCGAGGACGGCGGCGGCGTTGGTGAACCCCCAGTCCTGGGCGAGGTTGGACCCCGCGACGATCACGCCCGTGCCGGCGTCGCCAGGGGCGTCCGGCGGCAGCCCGGCCTCACGCGCCGCCTCGAGGGCCGCGGCGGCCCCGAGCAGCGCGGGGCGGGGGACGTTACGCAGGAGCCGCCGCGCCCGCGCGCCCAAGTCCGGCTCCACGGCCGCGACGCCGGCCAGCCACGTGTCGGCCGCAAAGTCCGCCGGAGCGCCCAGCGCCGGCCCCCGCCCGCCGGCGGCGACCACGCGGATCGCGCTCCGGTCCGCCCGCAGCGCGGCGACCAGCGCCGGGTAACCGACGCCCGCGCCGCCAACGCAGCCGCGGCCGGAGATCACCACCCGCGGGAACGACGCTGGCGCGGCCGCGGACACGGTCAGCGGCCGGCGTGGCGCCGGAGCACGGCCACCAGGTCGGCGAGGTTGCGCGCCCCGTGCAACTCGGCCCGCGGCACGTCGAGCCCGAGGTCCTCCGCGGAGTACATCACCACCTCGACGCGGTCGACCGAGTTGGCCCCGAGCTCGGTGAGGCTCCGGTCGATCGTCACCGTGGCCGGGTCGATGCCCGTGAGGACCTTGACCACGTTGGCCTTGACCACCTCGAAGATGCGCTGCGCTTCCGGATCCATAAGGGTTCAGTTGGCGGTCAGCGCCGCCCAGCGCTCCCGCAGGACCGCCGCGGCCCCCTCCATCAGCAGCCCGGCGATCTCGTCGACGTGGCGCTGGCGCCAGTCCTCGCGCGGCGTCCCGCGCACGAGCTGGTTGAAGGCCCCGAGGGCCGGCCCGCAATGGATCTGGAAATCCGCCCGGCCCACCGGATCCCCGCGGCGCGCGAGGCGGCTCGAGTGCACGAAGTACCAGCGGAACACCAGGGCCATCCGGTGCTTCGGATCCTGCTCCGCGCGCGCGATCACCTCCGGCCGCCGCGCGAGGTAATAGGCCTTCGTCTCCTCGTAAACCGCCGCCAGCGGCCGCCCGAACACCCGCGTCTCCAGCTGCTCGCGGGTGCGCGCGTCAAGCTGGTCCAGCGAGTCGAGCTGGCGGTAGAGCTCGTGCAGCTTCTTGGCCCGGCCCGGAAACAGCAGCCCCCGCTTGAAGACCTGCACCTTGGCCCCGAGCTCAAACATGTCGCCGGCGGGCACGAGGTCCGTGTCCTGCGGCTCCGCCGTCTGCAGCAGGTCCTTCACCAGGTCGCTGGTGCCGGCCTCGGCGGTGCACTGGTTGACGGACCCGGTGACGACGAAATCGGCGCCCAGGGTGAAGGCGGCGGCGAGCGCCTCGGGCGTGCCGAGCCCGCCGGCCGCGCCGACGCCGATGGGCGTGGTCCAGCCGCGGGTGCGCCGGGCCTCGTCGCGCTGGCGGCGGATGAAGGGCAGCAGCACGCCCAGGACGCCGCGGTCCGTGTGCCCGCCGGAATCGGCCTCCACGCAGAGGTCGTCGGCCAGGGGCAGCGCGGCGGCGAGGCGCGCCTCCTCGGGCGTGAGGCGGCCGGCGGCGACGAGCCGCTCGAGCAGGGGCGCGGGCGCGGGGGCGAGGAACAGGGCCGCGACCTCGGGTCGGGAGAGCTTGGCGACGAGCTGGCGCGGGCGGACGACGATGCCGTCCGGGCCGACCCGCAGGCCGCGGGCGCGGAGCCAGACGAGGTCGGGCGTGACCGTGGTGAAGGCGGCGGCCTCCACGTGGGGGACGTCCCGCGCCACGAGGAGTTCGGCCACCGCGCGCTCGGCGGCGGGATCGAGCGGGCTGGCGAGGAAATTGGCCCCGTACGTGCCCTGCCCGCCGAGGTCGGCGGCGATCCCCGTCAGGTCGGCCGCGATCTCCTCCGGGCGCAGGCCCCCCGTGCCGAGGAAGCCGAGCAGGCCGGCGCGACCCATCCGCACCACGAGGGCGCGGGAGCCGATCCCCTTGTACATCGCCCCGGCGTAGTACGCGTAGCGGAGGCCGCGGCGCCGGCGGAAATCCGGGCAACCGAGCGTGCCGCCAACCGGGCCGGGCGGCGCGACGACGGGCGTGGCGGCGGCGCTCAAAACCCGGCCACCGTCGCGGAGAGCGCGGGCCAAGGCAAGGTCGTCCTGCGCGGCAGGGCCAGCGCGAGCACGAACCCGGGGCGCGGCAGCAGGGCCGCCTGGTACTGCGGGAACTCGGGGTATTCGGCGCGCCAGCCGCCGGGGGCGGCGGCGGGGGGCGCGACGCGGAAATGCGCGAACGACGTCATCAGCCCGGTGCGCAGGACCTTGCTCAGCGCCTCGCGCGCCGCCCAGAGGGCCGTCAATGCGACCACGCGTTCCAGCCCGGCGGTCGCCACCCAGTCGGCCTCCGCCGGGGAGAGTTCCCGGGCAAGGGTGGCGGCGTGCCCGGACTCGCAGGCCTCCAGATCAATCCCTAGCGGCTGTTCCTCGGGGAAGGCGATGGCCGCGGCCCGCCCACCGGAATGAGCGATGCTCACCTGCCAGCCACCCCCACCGCGGACCACCGGCTGGCCGAAGACGCCCGGCACGATCGCGCGCGCCGCGGCCAGGCCCGGGGCGCCCGCCTGGTCGAGGGCCAGCTTCGCCGCATAGCGCCCCCGCAGGTAGTCGTCGCGCCGCTTCTCGACCCCTGCGGCGGCCCAGCCGGCCAGCTCTTCCGCGTGAAGGAACTCCGGGGCGGCCGCGGCCAGCGAGGCGGCAGGGGCAGCCGACAACGCGAGCCCCGCGCGCGCCCGGCCGTCGGCCCGCTCCAGGGGGAGGAGCGTGGCGGTGGTGGCAGGGAGCAGGGGCACGCGGGGGGGATGGCAGGCGCGCCGCGGCACGGCAAGCTGGGGCCGGCCGGGAATCCACTCTTGAACCCCATGGGATTCCCGGTAGCCCCTCAGCGGAAATGCTCCCGCGCGGATTCGCCCCGTTCCTCCTCGCCGCCGGCCTGGCCTGGCTGGCGGCGGCGGGTTGCCGGAAAGTCGAAAATCCGCTGCCGCGGGACATCGACACCGCCTCGGGCTTCCTCGCCAACTACAAGATCATGGGGCCGCCGGAGCGCAGCCAACAGCCCGTCGAGCACTTCCGCCGGCGGAACCAACCCGAGACGCTGCGGGTCCTCAGTTACCAAGATCTGCTCTCCAACGCCCTCATCCAACGCTATCGGGAAGCAACCCAGGTGACGGTGGAGGTCGATTTTTACCAGGGGGTCAGCGATCTGACCCAAAGGCTCCAAGCGGGCGCCCCGGTGGACCTGATCTTGCTCCCCGGCTACGCCGCCCAGCGCCTGATTCGCCAGCAGTTGCTCGCGCCCCTGAACCTCGCGCGGATCCCCAATGCCGCCAACGTCGACGGTAATTTCCGCGGCCTGGTCTACGACCCGGAGGGAAAGTTCACCCTACCTCTGGTCTGGTCCACCTTCGGGATCGCCTACAACCGGCGCCTCCTGAATACCCCCCCGAACCGGTGGTCCGCGATGTTCGAGCTCAACCAAGTCTCCGAGGCTTCGACCCGCCCGGAACGGCGCGCGACCCGGAGCAGCGCCCTTGAGCGCGTCCAAGCGTCCGTGCAGCAGCTGCGGGCCCTCGCCCTCGCCGAGGGCCCGCCCACGCTGCACCCGCCGGTCGACCTCGGGGGAAAACTGGTGCCGGAGCTCCGCTTCGGCTCCTACCGCCCGGTCGCGGATCACCGCCTGGTCGACACCGTGTCCGCCTCCGCCGGCGGCTACGCCACCTTCTTCACCCGCGCGGGCGAGAGCTATGTGCGGCTGTCCACCAACGTCCGCACCAGCAACGGCTCCCGCGCCATCGGCACCGTGCTGGATCCCGTGGGCCCGGTCATCGCGGCCCTCCGCCGCGGGCAACCCTATTACGGCATCGCCGACATCTTGGGACGGACGTACCTGACCGCCTACGAGCCGCTGCGGGGCGGGGACGAGGAGATCGTCGGCATCGCCTTCTTCGGCTTCCCGATCGAGTCCGCCACGGAAGCCAAACGCCTGCAGGAGGAGGCCGCAGAAATCGCCGACGACGCCCATGCAGCCGACGCCCCGGAGCTGGCGGTCGCCTACCCCGATTCCATCCACCGCATCTTCGGCGCGGCCCTCGTCAGCCTCGGCTACGGTCTGAACGAGACCGATCCGGCGGCGCTGCGCGCCACCGAGCACTACCTCCTCCGGGTCGCCGAGAAGCTGAAACCGCGGCTGCTTTCGCACGAGGATCTCCTCGCGGAACTCATCAGCGAGCGGGTGACCCTCTCGATGATGCTCTCCAACGAGGCCATCACGGCCATCCAGCGCAATGCCAGCATCGGCTTCATCTCGCCGGACGAGACGACTTGGATCCGGGTTGAGTCCATCGCGGTTCCCGCGGCGCTCAGCCGGGAACGCCGCGAGCTGGCGGAGGACTTCATCAATTACCTGCTGCACCCCAACATCGCCGCCGCGGTGGCGAACCACGCGCTGTGCGGCAGCACCGTGCCGGCCGGACGCGGCTACCTGTTGCCGATCATTCGCTTCGGGCCCCTCGCGGCCCGCCTGCCGGATTCCTGGATCGTGCAATCCGACGACCAGGACCTCAACTTCGACCCCGTAGTCCACGCCAAGCTGAAGGCCTCAAGTGGCCGCTGAACCCATGGATGACGCCCCGCCTCCCGTCCCGCCGCCCACCGGCTGGCGCCTCCGCCTGCAACGCTGGTACCACGCGCGACGCTACTACCTCTGGCTCGGGGGCTTCGCGTTCACCGTCGCCGTCCTCGCCCTCAGCCGCTCCATCTTCTACACGATCCCCGCCGGCCACGCCGGGGTCGTCTTCCGCCACTTCTTCGGGGGCACCCAGACCGAAGAGGTCCGCGACGAGGGCCTGCAGCTGATCTTCCCCTGGGACACCCTCACGATCTACGACGTCCGGCTGCACCAGGTCTCGCACTCGTTCAGTGTCATCAGCCGCGAAGGCCTTGAAATCGGCGTCACCCTTTCGGTGCGCTACCGCCCGAAGCTCGCCCTGCTGGGCGTCCTCCATCAGGAGGTCGGCCCGGACTACGTGGAGAAGATCGTCCTGCCCGAGATCCAAGCGCTCGTCCGCATCACCTTCGGCGAATTCACCCCGGAGGAGATGTACACCACCAAGCGCACGCTGATCGAGCAGACGCTGCTCTCGGCGGTCACGCAGATCGGCGACCGCTACCTCGTGCTGGACGACCTGCTGGTGAAGGAGATCCGGCTGCCCGTCGCCCTGCAGAAGTCGATCGAGGCGAAGCTGGTCGACCAGCAGAGCTCGCTGGCGATGGAGTTCCGGATCGCGCGCGAGCGGCTGGAGGCCGAGCGCAAGGTGATCGAGGCCGGCGGCGTGGAGAAGTTCAACCGCACCGTCGCCCCCACCCTCACCTCCGACCTCCTGCGCTACCGCGGCATCGAGGCCACGCTGAAGCTCGCCGAGTCCACCAACGCCAAGGTCGTGGTGGTGGGCGGCGCCGGCAGCCAGGGACTGCCGCTGATCCTCGACACCGGTGGCGCCACCCCCGCGCCGGCCGCGGTGAATCCCCCGGCGCCCGTTCCGGTCCCCGTCCCGGTCCCCGTTCCCCTGCCGGTGCCCGCCACGGTTCCGCCCGCGTCCGGACCCCTGCCCGGGCTGCCGCTGCCCGGGCTGACGCCGGGCCGCTGAGGCTCCGCCGCCGATGCAACTGAAGGTGCTCGAACTGCTCCGCCGGGAGCAAATCGCCCTCGACCGGCGGATGCTGCTCGCCGGTCTGGCGGCCGGCATCATCAACACGCTGCTCATCTTCGTGCTGACGCGGGCCGCCGACCGGATTTCCGACGGCAAGTCGGCGCTCGTCGAGCTGGCGCTCACCCTCGTCTGCCTCGCCGGCTACTGGAAGAGCAAGGGTTACCTGCTCGAACGCCTCACCCCGGCGGTGGAGCTGGTGGTTGAACGCGTGCGCGTGCGCCTGGCGACCAAGCTGCGCGACGCCCCGTTGCCGGCCTTCGAGCAGCTGGCGCGGACGGACCTGCACAACGCGATCTCGACCCACGCGGCGACGATCTCCAGCGGCCTCATCCCCCTGATCAGCGCGGCCACGGCGGTCGTGCTGCTGCTCTGCGCCTTCCTCGCGATCTACTTCCAGTCGGCCGCGGCCGCCCTCACCCTCGCCGGCGCGCTCGGCGTGCTCGGGCTCGTCCTCGCCCGCCACCGCGGGCCCATCACCGCGGCGATCCACGAGTCCACGCTTGTCGACAACCGGTTCTCCGCCCGCTTCGACGACCTGCTCCAGGGTTTCCGCGAGCTGAAGATGAACGGCGCCGCGACGCGCGAGTTCTTCGCCGACGACCTGCTGCCGGCGGCCGCCGAGGCCCGCGCCGCCCGCACGCGGGTCGGGCTGCTCTGGCGCGACAGCACGCTGCTCGCCACCTCCGCGCTGTTCCTGCTGCTGGCGGCCGTGGTCTTCCTCGTTCCGGTCTTCGCCGCCGCGGATGCCCCCCGCATCGCCGCCATCGCCACGCTGATCGTGTTCATGATGGGCCCGCTCAACGAGGTGGTGTTCGCCGGGCAGAAGCTCGCGGAGGTCCACGGCGCGATCGATGAGATCACCCGCATCGAGGCCGGGCTCGACGCCGCACTCGCGGGCACCGGTCCCGACCCGGTGGGCGAGGCGGCGCCGGCGCCGGGGCGGGCGTTCACCGGCCTGCGCGCGGAGGGGCTCACCTTCGCCTACGCGAACGCCCGCGGGGAACGGGAGTTCTCGCTCGAGCCCTTCAACTTCGAACTCCGCCCCGGCGAGATCGTCTTCATCACGGGCGGCAACGGCAGCGGCAAATCGACCTTCCTGAAGGTGCTCGCCGGGCTCTACCCGCCGGCGACCGGCGCCCTCCGCCTCGACGGCGCCGTGGTCGCGGGCGCGCTCCGCCAGCCCTACCGCGACCTGTTCAGCCCGATCTTCAGCGACCCGCACCTCTTCGAGCGCCTCTACGGCACCGCCGCGCCGGACGAGTCCCGCCTCCACGCCCTCCTCCTCCGCACCGACCTGCTGCACAAGACCGGCCTCGACGGCCGCCGGATCACCAATCGCCAGCTCTCCACCGGCCAGCGGAAACGCCTCGCCCTCGTGCTCGCGCTGCTCGCGGACAAGCCGATCCTGCTGCTCGACGAATGGGCCGCGGAGCAGGACCCCGCCTTCCGCCGCCTCTTCTACCGCGAACTGCTCCCGGAGCTCCGCGCCGCCGGCCGCACGGTCGTCGCCGTCACCCACGACGACGAGCACTACGGGGTCGCCGACCGCGTGCTCCGGATGCAGTACGGCAAGTTCGTGCCCGCCGCCTGAGGCGATGGCCATCCCGCGGATCGTCCACCAGATCTGGCTCGGCACCCGGCCGCCGCCCGCCGCCTTCCTCCGCTGGCGCGAAACCTTCCGGCACCATCTCCCCGGATGGGAACACCGCCTCTGGGACGACGACGCCTGCCTGGACCTGATGCGGACCCACTTCCCCGGCGCGGAGGCGCGCTGGCGCGCCATCCCCCGCGCCGCCCAGCGCGCGGACGTCGCCCGCTACATGATCGTCGCGGTCCACGGCGGGCTGTACGCGGACATGGACTGCGAGTGCCGCCGGCCGCTGGATTTCCTGCGCCCCGCGGACGACCTCGTGGTGGCGACGGAGCTGCGCACGGATTCGCGCAAGGTGCGGGAACTCTACCGCACGCGGCGGGGCCTGCTGTACTGCCAGTGGGCGTTCCTCGCCCGCCCCGGCCACCCCTTCCTGCACGCGCTGGTGCAGGAGGTGCTCGCCCGGCTCGACCGGCGGATGGCCGACGACCTCGTGGCCCACCTGATCGACCAGACCGGCCCCGGCGCCTTCACGGACGTGCTCGAGGCCCACCGGGCGGCGGGCGGCGCGGTCCGCATCGTGCCCGGCGAGTGGTTCAGCTGCCCGGACGGGACCAGCCTGCCGCGCTTCATGCGCTCCGTGCTCGTCCCCGAACTGGGCCGCCCGACCTACATCCGCCACCGCTCCGCGGCGACCTGGATGGACGCGAAGGTCAAACGCGACTGGCTGCTCCGCGGCCTGCTGCTGCTGGCCCCGAAACCGATCCCGGCGCCGCCAGCCCCAGGCGCCGCCCCGCCTCCGCGTTAAGGAACATCCCCTGCGGCTCGAGCGCCTCCCGGAGCGCCAGAAACCGCGCGCGGTCCGGCAGGTGTAACTCTTCGCCGCCGACGTCCGGGGGCAGGGTCTTGCCCAGATGATAGCGGGGCGCCCACGGGGCGAGCACGGCGGCCAGGCCCGCCTGCCAGCGCGGATCGGCGGGGTAATCCCAGCACTCGAGCCAGCAGACGTCCTGCCCGTGGTTGGCCGCCAGCCAGTGCTCCCCCGCCGCGCTCGCCCGCAGGTGCACCGGAAAGAACCGCGGCGGCCGGCCCGGCCCGGCGAACCACGCCGCCAGGGCCCGCAGCGCCTCCGGCGCCCGCGCGAACGGCACCGCGAACTCGAGGTCGTCGATCGGAAACGGCTCGCCCTGCGAGAGGTCCGAGAAGGCCAGCACCGCCTCGGCGGGCCCCGCGGACGCCGCATACCCGTGCCCGCACCAACGCCGCGCCACCGCCCGCCGCAGCGGACCCGCCCCCGGCAAAGCCAGCGCCCGCAGGAACAGGCGGAAATTCGCGGAGACGATCCGCCGCCGCCACACCGGACCCGCCGGCCGCAGCGCCGGGACCTCCGGGGCGGGACCCGGCACCGGAGCGCAGCGCCGAATTTCCAGCACCTCGACCAACCCCGCCTCGGGATGCCAGCGCGCGTCAAGGAAGTCGTTCTCGCGGTGCAGTTCCGTGAACCGCGCCAGAAACTCCGCCCAGGGTAATACGCGCGGCTCCCCCCGCAGGTGGAACGCCGGCACGCACCGCAACGTCACCTCGGCCGTCACCCCCAGCACGCCCAGCGCCACCACCACGCCGCCGAATTCCGCCTCGCCCCGCCGCCACCGCCGGAGCTCCCCGTCCGCCCCAACCAGCGCCACGGCCTCGACCGCATCCGCCAGCGTGCCGGTGCGCAGCGACCCGCCGTGCGTCGCCGTGGCGAGGGCCCCGGCGAGGGTTTGACCGAGGTAGGAACCGTGATTCGGCAGGGCCCACCCGCGCGCCGCCAGGGCCCGGTTTAACGCCGCCAGCGTGAGCCCGGGCTCCACCGTGACGCGGTCGCCGTCCACCGCCAGCACCCGGTCCATCCGGTCGAGCCGCACCTCCACGCCCGGCGTCTCCGGCAACGCGGCGAAGGTGTGGAGACTCCCAGCGGCCTTGACCGGGAGGCCCGCGGCGGCGGCGAGGCGGATGACCGCCTGCAATTCCTCGGGCGACCGCGGGCGCGCACCCGCGGCGGGCCGGAGGCGGTAGTGGCCGTCGTGACTGGACCGAACCGGACGACGGTCCGGGAGGCCGCGGCCGCGCAGGGCCAGCTCGGTGGCGAGCAGGCCGACGGTCAGGCTGAGCCGCGGCGCGTAGCCGAATGCCCGCTGCGCCCGCGCGCTCGGGGTCGGGCGCTGGTTGCGCGACATCCACTGGGCGAGCCCGAGTCCCCGGCTGACCTCGGACGCCGCCGGGATCCAACGCCCCACCGCCGCCAGCCGCGCCGCGAGCGCACGCACGCCCGCCTCCGTCGCGTACCGCGGCGCGCGCCCCACCAGCGCCCCCAGGGCCTCGTAGAACTCCGCGAAGGTCACCTCCTCGTGGCCCAAATTGAACACGCCCTGCTCGTGGCCCGCCCCCACCGCAACCAGCCCGGCCACGAGGTCGTTGACGTGCACCGCGTTCATCCGCCCCGCGCCGTCGCCGCAGCCGAACATCAGTTCGCGGCCGCGCCGCAACAGCTGCAGCGGCACGCCCGTCCACGAGGCGATGCCCGGCCCGTAGACGCACGTCGGCCGGACGATGGCCCACGTCACCGGGGCGTCCGCCAATTCGTCCCGCAGCGCGCTCTCCGCCGCCAGCTTGGAGCGGGTGTAGGCGTCGAGTTCGGGCCGGTCCGCCAACGCGCAGTCCTCGTCCCAGACGGGTCCGGGATCGGTGGCCGCCGCGTAGACGGCCGCGGTGCTGAGGTGGACCACGCGCCGCGCGCCGGCGCGCCCGGCGGCCCGCGCGACGGCCCGTGTGCCGCCGACGTTCACGGCCGAAAACTCCGCGGCCGAGAACCCGCCCACCTTCGCGGCCGCATGGTAGACGATGTCCGCGCCAGCGAGGAACGGATCCAGCCCGGGCGCGCGCGTGCAATCGCCGAGGAACACCTGGCCGCCGGCGGCGGCGAAGGCCGCGGCCGCGGGGCCGTCGCGCCGGAACAGGCCACGCACCGCGTGGGTCGCACGCAGCTCGCGGGCGAGGCGGCTTCCGATGCCGCCACCCGCGCCGGTGATGCACGCGACCGGGAGGCTCATCGCGCCGCCAGCCGGGCCTCGAGCCGCTCGAGCGCCCGGCGTTCCTGCCCGAAGGGGGTCATCACCGGGAGGAACTCGGAGGCCGCCGGCGCGGGCACGTTGTACTTGATCGCGGTGGCGAAGCTCCCGCTCGGACCGAGGTCCACGTACAGGCAGGGGCCGTCCGCCTCCAGGTCCCGCACGGCCGCCGGGAAATCCGTCCGCGCCCGCGTCGCCTCCCACAGGTGCTCCGGCGTCGGCGTGGTCACCCGCCGCCGCGTGCCCACGGAATACACGGGTTGCCGCGCGGGCCCCGTCACGAGCCCGGCCGCGGTGGCCGCCAGCGGGAGCCGCAGGGGGTCGATCGATGAGACGTGGAACGCGTGCGGCAAGGGCAGCTCGTGGGTGTCGACGCCGAGCTCGCGCAGCCGGGCCCGCGCGCGAGCCAGGGGCTCGGGCGGCCCGCCGACGACGAAGCTCCGCGCGAAGTGCACGCCCGCCAGCTCGCAGCCCGCGAAGACGTCCGCCCGGTCCGTGAACAGCCCCGGGGCGCCCAGCACCGCCAACATCCCCCCGGCGGGCGCGCTCGCCTCGAGCAACAGGCCCTGCTTGACCACGGTCACGAGCACGTCCTCGGCCCGCCAGGCGCCCGCCACCACGAAGGCCGCCACCTCGCCCATGCTGTGGCCCGCGATGAGGTCCGGCCGGTGGCCGCGCGCGAGGAGCAGTTCCGCGAGCGCACACTCCACCATCACGATCGCCGGGTGCGTGTGCCGGATGCAGCGGAACGGCGCGAACCGGTCGGCGCGCTCGCGGTAGATCTCGTCCGCCACGGACTCGCCCAGCAGCGGCCGCACCACCGCGTCGAGCCGCTCGATCGCCGCGCGAAACACCGGCTCGTGCGCGAAGAGCTCGCGGCCCATCTGGAAGTACTGGGCCCCCTGGCCGGAAAACAGCCACACGACCCGCTTCATGCCGCCACCTCCTGCCGCACGCGGCGGACGAGGCCGGTGAGCACGTTGCCCGGACCCAGCTCGCTGAACTCGGGCTCGGGCTGCGCCAGCAACCAGCGCACGCACTCGGTCCACCGCACCGGTTCCTCGATCTGCCGCGCGAGGAGGTCCGCGCACCCGCCGGGCTCATGCGGACGCGCGGTGACATTCGAGAGCACCGGCAGCCGCGGGGTCGCGAAGGTCGCCCGCGCCAGCACGCTCCGGAACGCGCGCGCGGCCTCCGCCATGTACCGCGAGTGGAACGCCGCGCTGACCGGCAGGCGCCGCCATAACGTGGCCCCCGCCGCGGTCAGGACGGCCTCGCTCCGCGCCAACTCCGCCACCGGACCGGCGATCACGGTCTGCAGCGGTGAGTTCTGGTTCGCCAGATCCAGCCCGTCCAACCCCGCCGCCCGCAACGCCGCCGCCAGGCGCTCGGCCGGCAGGCCGATCACGGCCGCCATGCCACCCTCGGGCGCCGCCGCCATCAGCTCCGCCCGCTCCCGCACGAGCCGCAGGCCGGTCGCGAAATCCACCACGCCGGCCGCATACAACGCACTGTATTCCCCCAGGCTGTGCCCCGCCACGACGGCCGGCCGCTGCCCGGTGTCCACCAGCCGCGCGAGGAAATGCAGGGCGTTCACCACGAACAGGGCCGGCTGGGTGTAGCGGGTCTGGTTGAGCCGCGGGCCATCGTCACCCAGGCAGAGCTCCGCGACGCGGTAACCCAGAATCTCGTCCGCCTGCGCCACCTCCCACGGGAAGCGCTCGAACAGCCCCGCGCCCATGCCGGGACGCTGCGAGCCCTGTCCGGGAAAAAGATAGATCCGGGCCATCGCGTCAGGGTGCGGCCGGCGCCGGGCCAGTCGAGGCCGGATAGGCCACGCGCGCCTTCAGCGTGCCGCCGGGGCCGGCGACGATCACCGCGGTGCCGGCGTGATGGACGAGGTTGACGTCGTCGGCCGCCGGGCCCGTGCCGAAGTCGAGCGGGGGCAGCGGGAACCGGGCGACATTGGTCACGACGAGGCCGCCCCACGGATCCGCCAGCCGCAGCCGCCGCACCGCCTCCGGGCCGCCCGCCCGCCGCACGCGGTCCATCGCCGCGTGGTACGCGGCCAGGGTCCGCTCGTCCGCCCCGCGCACCGCGTCGGTGAGCGCGGCCGCGAGGGCGGGCACGCCGGCCGCCCGCACCTCGTCCCGGCTGCGGCGCACGAAGACCGGCGCGGACGCGTTGCCGAAGAACGCGGGCCCGACCACGCCGTCCGCGCGGCGGAAGTTCATCGGGCACGCGAGCACGAGCGGCTCGTCGCCGGGCGGAAGCGCCGCCGCGTAGTGGCGCCACAAGTGGGCGGTGACGACGCTGTTCTCGGAAAGCTTTGCCGCCGGGATGCCGTCCGCCGCGTCCCGCGCCGCCGCCACGAGCGCCGCCGGGTCGAGGGTGAGGCGTTCGACGCGCCGCGTGGTCGGATCCGCGTCGGACGGGGGCATGGCGAAGGCCTCGATCGCGGCGGCCACCCGCGCCTGCCGGCCCGCCCGCCGCTCCAACCGCCGCGCCAGGGTGCGCAGGAGATGGCGCGAATGGTCGGGTACGGGGTGCGCCTCGCCCCGGCAGGCGGCCGCCCACGCCGCGAGGAAGAGGTAGAAGCTGTAGCCGTCGGCGACGGCGTGCGACACCTGCACGACCAGCGCGCTGCCGCGGTCGAGCTGGTGCAGGCGGAAGCGCGCCATCCGCGCCCCGCGACGCGTCGGATCGAAGGGTTCGCGGAAGTTCGCCAACCCGTCCGCGTCGTCCTCGGCGGGCACGCGGCCGGGCGTGACGATCTCGAAGAAGTCCGGCTCGTCGCGCGCCTCGCGCAGCACGAAGTCGTCGCCGCCCCGCCGCTCGAGGGAGGCGTTGACCGGGAAATAATCCGCCGCCACCGCGCGCAGCCCCCGCCGGAGCACGGCGGCGTCGAGCCGCTGGTCAAACCGGTACAGCACCTCCATCGCGAGCCGCCCCGGACCGGCGAAGGCGAAGTCGGCCGGCGCGAGCGTCACCTGCCGCCGCACCCGCGCGGCCCCGACCGCCGGAACCGCGGCCGGCGCAATGGGCGGGCGGGCCGCCACCGGAGCCGACGAAACCGCCGTGGGCGGCGTGGCGCGCGCGGTCAGGAACGCGGCGAGGCCCGCAAGGGTGGGCTGGGCGAAGAGCTGCGCCGGAGTGACCTCGCCGAAGCGCTCGGACAACCGCCGGCTGAACTCAAAGGCGAGGATGGAGTCGAGGCCGTGGCGCTCGAGGGAGACGTCGGGCTGGAGCTGCGCGACGGGCGTCTTGCTCAGCGCGGAGAACATCCCCGCCAGTTCCGCCATGAGGTCGCCTTCTGCCGCGGGCGGCACCGGGGACGATGCAACCGGACCGGGGGCCAACCGGCGCAGGACCGCGGTCGCGTCCCCGCGGAACGCCCAGAGCTGCGGTTCCCCGGACCAGCGTACCTGGCGGAGGATTTCCCAGCCGTCCGCGGCCGAGAGCGGCTCGAGGCCGAGCGCGTCCGCTCCTTCGGGCACGGGCATCCCGCCGTCGCGCCACCGGGGCCAGTTCAGGGTGACGGTATGCCCGCGGCGCGTGCCGGCCGCCACGGCCGCGGCGCGCGCGGCGGCGAAGGCATCGAGGGCGCCATTCGCGAACGCGTAGTCCGCCTGGCCGGCGGCACCGAGCAGGCCCGCGACGGACGAGAACAGGACGAAGCAACGCAGGGGCTCGTCGCGGGTGGCAACATCGAGGGCCTCCGCGGCGGCCAGCTTGGGCCGCAGCACGGTCGCGAAGTCGTCCCATTCCTTCCTCCACGCCGCTCCGTCGCGGAGCACGCCCGCGGCGTGCAGCACGCCGTCGATCCGCCCGAAGCGCGCCCGCGCGGCCGCCACCGCCGCCGCGGCGCCCTCCGCCGTGCTCACGTCGGCCGTCACCTGCAGGAACTCCGCCGGGTCCGCGCCGGGCCACGGCGCGTCGCCCGCCGCCGGCGGCGAACGCCCGACGAGCACGACGCGCGCGCCCTCCGTCCGCACCAGTTCGGCCGCAATCCGCCGCCCGATCCCGCCCCGCCCACCGGTGATGAGGTAGACGAGCCCCCGCGGCGGCGCGTCCGGTGCCGGTGGTTCCCGCCGCACCAGCGCGCGCGCCGCCCATCCGCCCCGCTCCTCGCGCCAATCCGGCTCGGGCGCACCCGCGACCGCGAGGTGCCCGGCGGCGACGGCCGGACTGACCACGGTACGGGCCCGCAACGCCGGGTGCTCGAGGCGCACCGCCTTGAAGTAGGCGGCCACCCCCGCGGCCAAGGGAGCCTCGCCCCGGTGCACGAAAACCAGCGGGCACGCCTCCCGTCCCGCCCGCAAGAGGGCCTGCACCAACGCGTGCACGGCCCGCGGGCCGCGTTCGGGCGCCGCACCCCCGTCGCCCGCCGCCCACGCGTGCAGGATGGCCGCCGGCTCCGCCTCGCGCAGCAGCAGCAGGTAATCCCCGACGACGCCGGGCCGCACGGTGGTGACGTCACCCTCGACCTGATACGCCAGTCCGGGCCGCACCACCCGCGGCCGCCAGCCGGCCGCGCGCAGGCCCGCGACAACGACGGGGTCCTCACCGAGGAAGAGGCACGTCGCCCCGGGGTCGGGCGCGGGCGCGACCGGCGCGGGGCGCGGTTCCCAGACGGGCGCAAGGAACGCCAGCGGCACGGTCGGACGGGCCGTCCGCAACGCATAGCCGTTGACGCGACCCACCACGCACCCGTCCGGCGCCGCGAGGGTGAGGTCGTACCGGCGCGCGCCCGGGTCACCACCGGACGCCGGTCGCACCCAGGCCACCAGCGTTTCCGGCCACGGGCCATACACCGCGAGTTCATCCACGCCGCTGGGCAGCGCGAGTTCGCCCTCGGTTCCCGGCAGCAACGCGACCGCTTGAAACGCCGCATCGAGCAGCGCCGGATTGGGCTGCCAGCCCGGGGCCCAGCCCGCGGGCAACGCGAGCTCTGCCAACACTTCGCTCCCATCCGTCCACGCCCGCCGCAACGCCTGATAGGCCGGTCCGTAGTCCAGGCCCCGCGCGGCAAAGGCGGGATAAAGGGCCCCGGCGTCCGGCAACGCCCGCGTGCACCGCGCGCGCAGGGCCGCCACGTCGAGCGGGGCCACCGGTGCCGGAGCCGTCACCAGGTCGGCCCGGGCGCGCTCCAGGCCGTCCTCCCCGAGGAGGGCGACGCTTCCGGCCGCGCCGGGGCGCTCCCCCCGCCGGATCCGGGCCGCCACGCCCTCCGCTCCGCCCGAGAGCGGCCGCAGCCACGCGAGGGCCTTCAGCCCCGCGCTGTTCCCCGCGGCCAGCAGCAGCGTGGCGATGGCGGCGCCGGGCAACACCGGCTGACCGGCCACGCGGTGATGCGCCAGCACCGGTTCCGCCGCCGCCCAGGCGACCCGCGCCTCGCCCGGCGTCAGGCCGGGGACGGCGGGAACGGCGCTCGCGGGCGGCGGGGTCGCGGGCGGCAAGGGCCCGGGAGCCGGGATCCAATGGCGGTCGCGGGCAAATTCGCGCCGCGCGAGGCGGGGCCGGGGCGCGACGCCGGGATCGGGCAAGGGCGCCTCCTCGAGCACCACGTGCGCGTTGGCCCCGCCGAAGCCGAAGGAACTGACGCCGGCGCGCCGCGGGCCAGGGCGGCCGTCGGGCCTGATCGGCGCCGGCCACGGTTCGGCGCGCGTCGGGAAATGGAACGGTGTGCCCGCCGGCTGCACGTAGGGATTCAGCCGCTCGAGCTGCGGGTTCCCGGGGATCACGCGGTGGCGCAGCGCGAGGAGCACCTTCAGGACCCCCGCGATGCCGGCCGCGGTCTCGAGGTGGCCGAGGTTCGCCTTCACCGCGCCGATCGCGCACCGCGCGCGGTCGCCGGCGCGGACCGCGGCGGCGTAGGCGCGCTTCAATCCGTTGAACTCGATCGGATCGCCCAGCGCGGTGCCGGTGCCATGCGCCTCCAGAAGGCCGAGCGTCGCCGGATCGATCCCCGCCCGCGCCCACGCCTCCACCAGCAGGTCGGCCTGCGCGACCGGGTTGGGCACGGTGAGCGACTGCACGCGCCCGCCGTGGTTCTCGGCGCTCCCGAGGATCACGCCGTGGATGCGGTCGCCGTCACGCCGCGCGCGCGCGAGCGGCTTCAGCACGATGACGCCCACGCCCTCGCCGCGCACGTAGCCGTTGGCCCGCGCGTCGAAGCTGCGGCAGCGGTGATCGGGGCTCAGCATCCCCGCCCGCCGGAACGCCGTGAAGCCGGCCGGGCTCAGCAGCGCATTCACGCCGCCGACGACCGCCTGCGTGCAACTGCCGCCGCGCAAAGACTCGAGCGCGCGGTGGATGGCCACCAGCGAGCTGGAGCACGCGGTGTCGATCGCCTCGCTCGGCCCGCGCAGGTCGAAGTGGTACGAGGCGCGGTTCGCGAGGACCGAGTGCGCGTTGCCGGTGGAACTGTAGGCCTCCACCGCGACCCCCGCCGTCGCGAGCAGACTGGCGTAGTCCGCGGCCGCCACGCCCGCGAACAGCCCGGTGCGCGTCCCCGCCACGTCCTCGCGCCGGTAGCCCGCATCCTCGAAGGCATGCCAAACCGCCTGCAGGAACAGGCGCTGCTGCGGGTCCATCAGCTCCGCCTCGCGCGGCGAGATGTCGAAGGCCCGGGCGTCAAAGCGGTCGATCCCGTCGATGAACCCGCCCCACGGCCGGTCCGCGTCCGGCCACCGTTCCGGCGCCGGCTGACCGATCAGGTCCGCGCCCGCCGCCAAGTGCCGCCAGAACGCCTCGAGGTCCGGGGAACCCGGAAATACGCCTGCCATCCCGATCACCGCCACCGGCTCCGCCAACGGGGAATCCGCCGGCGCGGACGGCGCCGGCGAACGAACGGGCACCGTCTCCACCACGACCGGGGCGGACGGTTCGCCCGCGGGTTCCGGCATCGGTGCCGGCGCTGGCCCGAAAGGCGTCCCCGCGGGGACCAGCCGCGGCCGCAGGACCTCCGCCGCCTCCCGCCACGCGTGGTCCGCGACGGCCTGCAGGGTCCGGTGCTCAAAGAAGGCCGCCGGCGTCACCTCGAGGCCGAGGTCCCGCTGCAGCTCGTTGGCGAGCGAGGTGAACGTGACCGAGTCGAACCCGTAATCGCCCAGCTCGACGTCCGCCTCGAGCTGCGCGGGATCGAGTCGGAGGACGCGCCCCGCCGCCGCGCGCAGGAGGGCGAGCAACTCGGGCGGCGGAGTCCCGGCGACCGGTGGTGCGGGCCGCGGCGCAACTTCCGCGGGCGGCGGCGGTGGCACAGCGGGCGGCGGCGGCGCGAGGAGTTCCCGCGCCCGGCCCGGCCGCGCATGGATCACCACGACCCGCGACTCCCCGCGGTCCAGGAGCGAGGCCAACAATTCCCAGCCCAGGACGGTCGGCAGCGGGACGAGGCCCAGTTGTTCCTGGAGCCGCCGCCCGGCCGCCGTCGCGCGCATCCCGCCCTCCGCCCAATGGGGCCAGGCAATCGCCACGACGCGCGTCGGACCTGAGCCGGACGACGCCGCCATCGCGTCGAGGGCTGCGTTGGCGAAGGCGTACGCCGCCTGCCCCGGGTTGCCCCAGACGCCGGCGGTCGAGGAGAACAACGCCACCCACGGCACGCGCGCCGCCCGCGCCGCGGCCAGCAGGCCTTCCGCCGCGCCCGCCTTCGGACCCAGCGCCGCCGCGAGGTCCTCGGCGGTCACCCCGGCCGCGGGCCCGTCGCGGAGTCCACCCGCCGCGTGCACGACGCCGTCGAGCCCCGCCGGGTGCGCGGCCGCCGCGCGCACCACCTCCGCCGCCGCACCCGGCATCGCCAGATCCGCGCGGACATAATCGACCGCCCCGCCCCACCCGGCGAGCCACGCGCGCGTCGCCGCGTCGGGGTCGGTCCGGCCCGCCAGCACGACCCGCGCTGCCCACGTGCGCACGAGGTGCTCCGTCAGCCGGCGCCCGATTCCGCCGAGCCCGCCGGTGATGAGATAACGCCCGCCGCGCCGGAACGCCCCGGAGCCGGCGTCCGCGGCCGCCAGCGGCACCAACTCCGGCCGTTCGCGCGTTCCCTCCGCCGCCAGCCGCACGTCCTCACCCGCCCCCGCCTCGGCCAGCAGCGACGCCAACGGTACGGGCCCCGCGGACTCGACGAAGGCCACGGGCCAACCCGGCGTCTCCCGGCGCAGCGTCCGCACGTACCCGCCCAACGCCGCGTCCAGCGGAGCCCCGTGATGCGCGAGGACGAGCCGGGGCCGCGCCGCGCCCTGCGCCAACGCCGCCCGGACCAAGGCGGGCACTTCCCGCCACAGCTCACCGCCCGCCGGATCCGCGCGCAGCACCACGACGTTCGGGGCGCGCCCGGCCAGCAGGCTCGGCCAGTCGGGGACCGGATCGGGCACCGCATGCACCGTCCACCCCGGCGCTGCGTCGGTGAGCGGACCCCCGCGGACCAGCACCGTGCCCGCGGGCGCGGGCGGCAACGGCGGGGCCGGTTTCCACGTGGGCCGGAGGAGCAGCGTTTCCGCGACCGGCTCCGCGGCGACCGGACGCAAGCCCACGCCGCGCAGGGAGGCCACCCAGGCGCCGTCCGGTCCGCGGAGGACCACATCGTAACGCGTGATGCCGTCGCCGCCGCCGGCCCGGCGCGTCACCTCGGCCACGGCCCGCGTGGGCACGGGCGCATCGGCGGCGGCGTAGGCGTCGAGGGCAAAGGGCACCTCCAGCCCACCGTCCCCCGCGCCAAGCACCGCGAGGGCCTGCAGGGCGCCGTCGACATACGCGGGCAGCGCGGGGGTGCCGGCCGGCCATGCGGCGGGCAGTGCCAGTTCGGCGAGGGCGGTATCCGGGCCGCGGCGAATCCGGGTCAGCACCTGGAAGGCAGGTCCGTAATCGATGCCGCGCGCCGCGAACGCAGCGTAGAGCCCCGCGCCGGGAACTTCCTCGGGACAGCGCGCCGCATGGTCCGGATCGGAGGCCGGAGGAAGGGAGGCCGCGGCCACGGCGTGGGCCTGGACGAGCAGGGCCTCATCCGCGGGCACGGTGAGTTCGAGCGTCCAGCCCTCCCCCGCGGGACGCCACCGGCCGCGGACCGTGACCGCGTCGTCACCCGCCACCGGCCGCGCCCAAGTAATGCGGCGCAGTTCCCCCGCGGGCGGCCCGCCCGGCGGGCGGCGCAGGAGTTCGAGCGCGACGGCGCCGGGCAACACGGGGCGTCCCTGCACCCGGTGATCGCGGAGGCGCGCGTCCGCGATCGTGAACGTCGTTTCTCCCGCCGCCGGGACCGGCGCTGCCGCGGGTTCCGGGGCAGGCGCCGGCGGAACCGCGGGCGGAAGCGGGAGCCAGCAGCGTTCGCGGGCGAAGGGATAACCGGGCAGGCCGATGCGGCGGGCGGGCGTGGCGTGGAGCGCCGCCCAAAGGATCTCCTCCCCGGCGGCCCAGCGCGCCGCGGCGGCGTGCGGCTCGCGCACCTCGACGCCCGGCGCTTCCGCGCCCTCGGCGGCGAGGCGTTCGCGGCGGACGCGACCGCGGACCAGCGCGACTCCGGCGGGCTCCTCGTCCGCGGCGAGCGCGCGGAGCGTGGCCAGCAACCCGGCGTGGTCCGTCGCCACCCATGCTACCCGCTCCTCACGCGCCTCGCGGCCAACCTGCAACGTCCACGCCACCTCCGCGAGCGACGGCGGCGGCTCCGCCGCGGCGAGGAAGTCCGCGAGGCGCCCGGCCGACGCCTGCAGGCGGTCGCGCGTGCGCGCCGAGAGCACGATGACCTGGGGCGCCGCGGATGCGGCGGGCGGGGCCGGCGGGGCCGCGGGCGGTTCCTCCACGATCACGTGGGCGTTGGCGCCGCCGGCGCCGAATGAGCTGATTCCGGCACGACGCGGGCCGACGGAGGTCCACGCCTCCACGCGGTGCGGCACCCGGAACGGCGTCACCGCAAAGTTGATCCGCGGGTTCGGCGGCTCCGCATGCAGCGAGGGCACCAGCTCCCGGTGCCGGAACTGGAGGAGCACCTTGGTGAGCCCGGCCATGCCCGCGGCGGACTCGAGGTGCCCGATGTTGGCCTTCACCGAGCCGAGCGCGCACCACGGCGTGGCCGGGCGGCCGCCGGTAAACGCCCGCGCCAGTCCCTCGACCTCGACCGGATCGCCAAGCGCGGTGCCGGTGCCGTGCGCCTCAATGTACGACACGCTCGCGGGCTCGACGCCGCCCTCGCGCAGGGCCCGGCCCACCAACTCCGCCTGCGCGATGGGGCTCGGGACGGTGTAGCCGTTGGTGCGGCCGCCGTGGTTGACGGCGGTGGCACGGATCACGCCATGGATCCGGTCGCCGTCCGCCCGCGCGAGCGCGAGCGGCTTCAGCAGGACCACGCCGCAGCCTTCGCCCGGCACGAAGCCGTCCGCGCCGGCCCCGAACGCCCGGCAGTGTCCGTCGCGGGAGAGCATCTGCATCAGGCTCAGGTGCGAGAACTTCGCGGGATGGAGGTAAAGGTTCACGCCCCCCGCGAGCGCCTGCTGGCATTCGCCGCGCCGGATCGCCTGCACCGCGAGGTGGATCGCCGTCAGGGAGGACGAGCAGGCCGTGTCGACCGGCAGGCTGGGGCCGTTGAAGTTGAAGAGGTACGAGACCCGGTTCGCCAGCGACCACGGGAGGCTGGTCGGCGCCGCGTGCCCGCCACCCGGATGGCCGAGGAGCGCGTAGGGGTTGCTGGTCACGCCCGCGAACACGCCGACGTTCGCCGCATACTCCGCCCGGCGCGCCCGCGCGAGGTCCCGGCGGGTCCAACCCGCGTCCTCCAGCGCGTGCCACGCCACCTCGAGGAAGAGCCGCTCCTGCGGATCCATCATCTCCGCCTCCACCGGTGAGAGGTGGAAGAACAGCGGATCAAACCGGTCGACGTCGCGCAGGAACGCGCCCCAGCGCCCGTAACTCTTCCCGTCGATCGCCCGCGCGGGATCGGGATCGTGGAACGCGTTCACGTCCCACCGCTCCGCCGGCACCTCGGTCACGGCCTCGCGCCCCTCGCGAAGCAGCCGCCAGAAGTCCTCGAGGTTCTCCGCGCCCGGATAACGCCCGGCCACGCCGATGATCGCGATGTCCCCGCTCGCCGCCGCCACCGCCGTCACGGGCGCCGGCGCGGCCTCCACCGTGACGACCGGCGCCGCGGCCGCGGCGTGCCCCGCGGGTGACGCGGGCGCGGCCCGCCCCGCGAGCCGGGCAAACGCCGCCGCGTGCTCCGTCGCGAGGTGGCGCGCAAGGCGACGGAGGTTGGGGTGCTCGAAGAGCAGGGTCTTCGGCAAGGCGCCGACCTCCCGCTCGAGGCGCGCGTTGACGTCATTGACCACGATCGAGTCGACGCCGAGGTCCTCGAACCGCTGGTCCGGATCCAGTTGGTCCGGCTCGAGCTGGATCACGCCCCCGAGAACCTCGCGGAGGTAGCGCTCGATCCCGTCCGCCAACTCCGGCGCAGACGCCGGCGCGGGGGCAACGGCGGACGCGGGGGTCGCCCCGGCCGCAGCGGCCGGCCGCACGGACTCCGGAGGCGGCGCCTGCAGGAGGTGCGCGCGGATGAGCTCGGGCCGGCCCCACAGCGCCACGAGGCGCGGGTAGGGGGCGCCGGCCAGCTGCTCGATCCACTCGAGGCCGGTCGCGGTCGGCAGGGGCTCGAGTCCCGCCGCCGCCAACCGTTCCAAGGTGCCCGCCGCCGCCGGCATCCCGCCGTCGCGCCACCAGGGCCACGCGAGGGCGACCGTGGCGCCGGACCGTTCACCGGCGCGGACGCGGGCGGCGCGCGCCTCGGCGAAGGCGTCGAGCGCGGCGTTGGCGTACGCGTAGTCGGCCTGGCCCGCGTTGCCGAAGACGCCCGTGGTCGAGGAGAAGAGGGTGAAGCACGCCAGCGCGTCCGCCGCCGTGGCCTGGTCCAACCAGTACGCGCCCGCGAGTTTGGGCGCCGCCACCGCGACATAATCGGCGGGCGGCTTCATCCGCAGGGCGCGGTCCCGCAGGACGCCCGCGGCGTGGAAGACGCCGTCAAGGCGCCCGAAGGCCTCCCGGGCGGCGGCCACGGCGGCGGCGGCGCCCGCGGCGGTGGCGACATCCGCCGCCACGTAACGCGCGTCGCCCCCGGCGGCCCGCACCGCCGCCACGAGCGCCTCCTGCTCGGGCCCGCGGACCGAACGTCCCGCGAGGACGATCCGCGCGCCCCACCGGGCCGCGAGGTGCGGGGCGAGCAGGCGCCCGAGGCCGCCCGCGCCGCCCGTGATGAGGTACACGCCGCCGCGGACGAGCACGGTTCCGGCCGGAGGCGTGAGCTCCGCGAGCCCGAGCTCCTCCGCGCCGGCCGCGGTGAGCCGCACCTGCCGCGGCGCGCGGTCCGCCAGCCGCCGGGCCACGGCCGCGACGGACGGGGCGGGCGCCTCGAGCAGGGAAACCACGATGCCCGGGTGCTCGCGGATCAGGCTGCGCGCCCAGCCGCCGACGCCCTCGTGCTCCGGGCAACCCGGCGGATGACAGAAGACGACGTTGAGCCGGGCGGCCGGCGAGCGCCGCAGCACCGCGCGCACGAGCCGCACCAGGGAGAGCAGTCCCGACGTCGGATCCGGTTCCCCGGCGGACACCGTGGCCCAGTGGTGGACCACCAGCGCCGGCGGCCCTGCGGCCACGAGTGCGTCGTAGCCCGCCTCGTCCTCCGCCCCGAGCGCCACCACGCCCGGCGCGGGCGCGGCGCCGGCGGGCGCGACGCGGGTGAAGCTCACCTGCGGGAAAAGGCGCGCCAGCTCCGCGGCCAGGCGTGGGTCCGCGTCGAACACGAGCCCGCGGCCGGCCGGCGTGGGTCCCGCCGCATCCCCGGCCTCGACCAGCGGCTGCCAGCGCGGGGCCAGCAGCAGGCCGGAGGCGGTGGGCGGCGGCGGCGCGGAAGGGGCATCCGCCGCGCGGGTGATCCGGTCGGGAGCCCAGAACCGTTCGCCCGCGAAGGGATAGCCCGGCAACGGGATCCGCCGGCCATCGCCGGACCCGAGGCACCCCGCCCAGTCGATCTCCGTGCCGCTGACCCACGCGGCCGCGATGGTTTCCGGCGCGGCGTCTGCCGGCGGGGGCGATTCCGGTTCCTCGCGGCGGCGACCCCGCCAACCGCCAGCGGGCACCTCGCCGCCGGCGGCGAAGGGGGCCAGTTGCGCGCGCAGGTCCGCCAGGTCGGCCGCGAACAGGGCCAAGCGCTCGTCGAGGGCCTCGCGCCCCGCCGCAAGGGTGAACGCGACGTCCGTCAGGCGCAGGTCCGCCGGCGCCGCCTCCGCGAGCCACGCCGCGAGCCGGGCCGCGACGGCCCGGAGTCGGTCCGCCGTGCGCGCCGACAGCACGATCAGCGCGGGTCCAGCCGCGGCGGGCGCCGGGTCCCGCGGCGGCGCCTCGCTCACGATGAGGTGGGCATTGGCGCCCCCGGCCCCGAAGGAGCTCACGCCCGCCGTGCGGGGCGCTACGCCCGCGGGCCAGGCGGTCACCGCCTGCGGCACCCGAAACCGGGTCCGTTCAAAGGGGATGTTCGGGTTCAGCGCGCGAGAATGCAGCGAGGGCGCGATCTCCGCGTGCCGCAGCTGCAGCAGCACCTTGGTCAATCCGGCCACGCCCGCCGCCCCCTCGAGGTGACCGATGTTCGACTTCACCGAGCCGAGGAGGCACGCGTGCCCCTCCGGCGCACCCGCCTCGTCGCCGAAGGCCCGCGCGAGGGCCGCGACCTCGATCGGATCCCCCAGCGCGGTCCCCGTGCCGTGCGCCTCGACGTAGGAGACCGCGTCGGGCGCCACCCCGCCGCGCCGCAGGGCCGCGCCGACCACGTCCGCCTGCGCCTTGGGATTCGGCACGGTGTAGCCGTTGGTCTTGCCTCCATGGTTAAGCGCGCTCGCCCGGATCACGCCCCAGATGTGGTCGCCGTCCGCCACCGCCTGCGCGAGCGGCTTCAGCAGCACCGCGCCCACGCCCTCACCGGGCACGTAGCCGTCGCCCCCCGCGCCGAAACTCCGGCAACGCCCATCGCCCGCGGCGAACCCGCCCGGCGCGAGCAGCATGTCCTTGTGCGGGTGAACGGTGACATTGACGCCGCCCGCGAGCGCAAGTTCGGCCTCGCCCCGTTGCAGGGCCGCGCACGCGAGGTGGATCGCCGCCAGCGACGACGAGCACATCGTGTCTACGGCGAGGCTCGGCCCATGCCAGTTGAAGAAATAGGAAACGCGGTTGGCGATCGAAGCGTACGAGGAGCTCAACGGCAGCACGCCGCCGGTGGCGGGATCGCCCGCACCGTGGAGCTGGTACTCGCCGTACATCACGCCCACGAACACTCCCACCGGCCGCCGCGCCAGCGCCGGTCGGCTGTAGCCCGCCGACTCCAGCGTCTGCCACGCGGTCTCGAGGAAGATCCGCTCCTGCGGATCGAGGGCGATCGCCTCGCGCGGGGTCACGCCGAAGAACGCCGCGTCGAAGCGCGCGACATCCGGCAGGAAGCCGCCCCACTTGTTGCGGGTCTTGCCCGGCTGCCCCGGCCGCGGGTCGTGGAAGACCCGGTGATCCCAGCGGTCCGGCGGAATCTCGATGATGCTGTCGCGCCCGGCGCGGAGGTTGCGCCAGAACGCGTCGAGGTCCGGCGCGTCCGGATACCGCCCCGCGACGCCGATGATCGCGATGTCATCGGCGCGGCCCACGGGCGCGGGAACGGCGGGGCCCGGGACAGGGGCGGCTACAACCGTCGGCGCGCCGATCGCGCGCGGGAGGGCCCGGCCGGGCGCAGGGGCGATCAGCGCGGCGACCCGCCCCGGATGCGCGGTCCGCAGGTGCGCCGCGAGCTCGCCCAGCGTCTGGTGCTCGAAGAGCAGGGTCTTGGGCAACTCGCCGAAGCTCTCCTCCAGGCGCCGCGTGAAATCCGTCACCATCAGCGAATCGAGGCCGAACTTCTCCAGCGCATCGTCGGGCCGCAGGCGCGCCGGCGGCAGCTTCACCTGCTCCGCAAACCGCTCGGTGAGCCACGCGAGGAAGGCCGCCGGCGCGTCGACCGGCGCGACCGCTTCCGCCGCAACCGCCGCAGCGGACACGGCCGGGGCGGCATCGGGCGGTCCCGCGCGCAGCGGCCTCATCGCGAGGCCTTCGAGCGTCCCGAGGACCCGGCCCTCGGTCGTCGCGAAGCGGACGTCGAACCGCCGCAGGCCGCCCGCGGCCGGCCGGCGCACGACGTGCGCCCAGACCTCCGCCGGCAACGCCTCGAGCGTCACGGCCTCGAGGGCAAAGGGCACCGGCAACCCCCCGCCCTCGCCATCGCCCAGCGCCGCGGTCGCCTGCAGCGCGCCATCCAGCAACGCCGGATCCCAGCCGTCGTCCGTCGCGCCCGCCGGGCGGACCAGGTACGCGAGGACCTCGTCGGCGCCGGCCCACACCGTCCGCAGCGCCGCCATCGTCGGGCCCAATTCCAGCCCAGCGGCCGCGCAGCGCGCCCGGATCGCGTCACCCGGTAATTCCTCCGGACAACGCGCGCGGATTTCCGCGTGCGGCAGGATGCCCCCCGGAGCGGGCGCGGCCGCCGCCACCGTGGCCTCCGCGTGTTCGGTGCCGTCCGGCCGCACCACGACCAGCCGGCGCGTCCCGGCGGGACCCGCGCGCTCGACGACGCGCACCTCCAGCGGCGCGGGCACGCCCAGTGGTCGCAGCCACGCCACCTGGCGCAGCGCGGCCCCGGCCCCCGCGGCGGCCCGCAGCCAGCCGAGGTACGCGACCCCCGGCACGACCGGCACGCCACCCACCCGGTGATCGCGCAGGAAGGGTTCGTCGCCGCGGAGGACGCGCCCGGCCGGGTCGGGTGCCGCATCAGGAGCGGCCCGGACGGCCGCCGGCGCGGCGGCAAACCAGTACCGCTCGCGCGCGAAGGGATAAAGCGGCAGCGGGATGCGCCGGGGTGCCTCGCCCGCGTGGAGCGCGAACCAATCGATCTCCGCGCCCTTGACGTACAGGGCCGCGAGCAATTCGAGCGCCTCGCGATAGGCGACGGGATCCACCGCGCGCGAGGACAGGCCCGCGACCGTGGCGGCCGCGAGGCCGCGCTGAATCACGGCGTCGGCCCGATCCGGCCGCGCGCCCCCGCGCCAGGCGCCGGGGACTTCCCGCCCGGCCGCCAACTCCCGGAGGCGATCCGCCAGTTCCGCGGGCGTGGCCGCGACCACCGCGGCGCGTTCCTCGAAGTGGC
>JBMTAG010000041.1:0-29295 GCA_049428505.1 Opitutaceae bacterium
CGGCGGCCGCGTCGCCGCCGAGCCACGCCTCCAGCCGCGCCGCGGCGGCCGCCGGATCCGCGGCGACCCACGCCAGGCGCTCGGGCATCGCCTCGCGCGCCAGCTGGAGGGTGAAGGCAAGGTCCGCGAGGGAGCACTCCGGATGGGCGCGCAACCACGCCGCGAGCCGGGCGGCATTGGCGCGCAGGGCCGCCGCGGACCGCGCGGACAGCACGAGGAGGCGCGGCGCCTCCGGGGCCGCCGGGACCGGGGTGGGCGTCCGCGGCGGCGGTTCCTCGAGGATCACGTGGGCATTCGCGCCGCCCGCGCCGAAGGAGCTGAGCCCCGCGCGCCGCGGGTGCGTCACGCCGTCGATCACCGGCCGTACCCACGGCTCGGCCGCGAGCTGGAGCCGGAAGGGTCCGCCGACCAGGCGGAGCAGCGGATTGGGCGGCGCGGCGTGCAGCGTCGGGGCGAGGATCCCGTGGCGGAACTGGAGCACCAGTTTCGCGAGGCCGGCGAGGCCCGCGGCCGCCTCGAGGTGGCCGAGATTGGACTTGAGCGACCCGAGGCTGCACGCGCCCGGCGCGCCGGCGGTCCCGAAGGCGCGGGTGAGTCCCTCCAGCTCGATCGGGTCACCGAGCTCCGTACCGGTGCCGTGCGCCTCGACGCAGGTCACGGTGCGCGGGTCGATGCCCCCGCGTTGCAACGCCGCTGCGACCACCGCGGCCTGCGCCGCCGGATTGGGCACGCTGAAGCCCTGGGTCCGCCCGCCGTGGTTGATCGCGCTCGCCTTGATCAGCGCGAGGATCGGGTCGCCGTCGCGCTCGGCCGCGGCCCGCGGCTTGAGCACCGCCGCGATCACGCCCTCGCCCGGCACATAGCCGTCGGCCCCCGCGCCGAAGGGCCGGCAATGGCCGGTCGGCGACAGCATCCCGAGGGCCTCCGCCGCCTCATGCTTCACGGGGTGCAGGTGGAGGTTGACGCCGCCGACCAGCGCCGCCGCACACTCGCCCCGCCGCAGGCTTTCACACGCGAGGTGCAGCGCGGTCAGCGACGCGGAGCAGGCGGTATCGACCGGCAGGCTCGGGCCCGAAAGATCCAGGAAGAACGAGGCGCGGTTTGCGAGGGTCCACTGGCCCGACTGGTCGACGCGCGTGGGCGCGACCTGCTGCCGCAACGTGCCGCGGAGCTGGTACGAATTGTGGGTGACCCCGGCGAACACGCCCACCGGCGCGGGTCCCTCCCCGTGACGCCGCCGCAGCAGGCCACTCCGCGCGTAACCCGCCTGCTCCAGCGCGTGCCACGCCACCTGCAGGAAACACCGCGTCTGCGGATCCAAGGTCTCGGCCTCGACCGGCGGCAGGCTGAAGAACGCCGCGTCGAACTCCTCCGCCCCCGCGATGAACCCGCCCCGCCGCGCACCCGCCGCCGCGTCCCAGCGCCCGGGCGGCACGGCGGTGATCGCCTCCTCGCCGGACACCAGCAACCGCCAGAGGCCGTCGAGATCCTCCGCCCCGGGGAACCGCCCCGCGAGGCCGATCACCGCGATGTCGCCGTCACCCGTCACGACCGGATCCGCCGGTGGCGGCGCGGACGGAGCGGACGCCGCGGTGACGGCCGGGGAAGCCGGGGCGGCCGACGGCGCGGCCGGGGCCACCGCCGCGAGCCGCGCGGCCAGCGCCGGGCCGTGCGCGGCGTGCAGGTGTTCCGCGAGCCGCGCCAGGGTGTGGCACTCGAACAACAGGGTCTTCGCCGCATCGGGCAGGTCGCGCTCGAGCCGCGCGTTGAAGGCGTGGACCAGCACCGAATCGACCCCGTACTCGGCCAGCGGGGTGTGGTCGCCGAGACGTTCCGCCGGCACCTTCAGGACCTCCGCCAACAGGTCGCGGGTGTAGGCGCGCACCCGTTCGGGAAGCGCCGCGTCCCCGGGCACCTCCGGCGTGGACGCCACGGGCCCCGGCGCCGCCGCGCCCGCCACCGCCGCCGCCCGCGCGCCGAGGCGCGCCGCCTCCCCGTGCGCGAGCAGGACCGCGCCGCCGGGATGGGTCGCCGCGCGGTCGAGGAGCGCGAGTCCTTCGTCGGTGGTCAGCGGCCGCAGGCCGCTCAGGCGCGCGGACGCCTCCGCCAGCGCTTCCGCCGCGGCCGGGTCGCCGCCGCGGCCAAGGGTCATCCCGCCCTCGCGCCACATCGGCCAGTTCACCGCCACGGTGCGACCGGCCCGGCGACCCTCGCGGCGCGCACGCTCCCGCTCCACCGCGAATTCATCCAGCCAGCGGCTCGCCCACGCGTAATCCGCCTGCCCCGGCTCCGGGATCACCGCGGCCTGCGACGAGCAGAGCAGCAGCCCGTCGAGTGCCGCCGACCCGAGGACCGCATCCAACGCGGCCGCGCCCGCCACCTTCGCCGCCACCACCTCGGCCACTTCCGCCGCCGCCTTGAACGCGATGAATCCCGGCCGCTGCACGCCGGCGGCGTGGATCACCGCGTGCAGCGCCCCGAAGCGTTCCCGGGCCGCGACCACGGCCCGCGCGACATCCTCGGGCCGCGTGACGTCGCCCGCCACGGCCAGCACCTCGCCGCCCAAGGCCCGCACCTCCGCCGCCCGCGCCGCCGCCACGGGGCCCGCGGCGTGGCGCCCGAGCCACACCAGCCGGCTGCCCCGCGTCCGCGCCAGATGCCGCGAGAACCGCCAGCCCAGGCCGCCCGCGCCACCCGTGATGAGCACCGTTCCGCCGGGCCGGAACAGATCCTCGCGCGGCCCATCCGCCGCCGCCGGCCGCAGCTGGCGGGCGAACCGCCCTGCCACATCGAGGCGCACCTCGCGCCAGGTGTCCGCGGCGCCCAATTCCTCCGCCAGCCGCGGATCACCCGGCGCCGCCACGACCAGACGCGCGCGCAACCGCGGCTCCTCCTGCCCCGCGGTCGCGAGGTAAGCGCCAAGGGCGGCGAGGCCCGGCGGAGGCGCGGGCGGCACGACCACCACCAGCCGCACCTCGCGCGCCGGCGGCGGCCGCAGGCACCTTCCCACGATCGCGTGCACCAGCTGGAGCGGCGCCGGATCCGCGTCCCCGCCGGCGGCCGCGGCGAGGCGCAGCACGATGCCGTGCGGCAGGGAGCCCGGCTCCGCCAGGGCGGCGGCGGGGCACTCGCGCACCGCGGCCCCCGGCTCCCGCATCCGCAGCGCCGCAACGAGGTCGGAATCACCCGCGACCAGCCACGAACCGGCGAGGGCGTCCGCGCGCGCAGGCGCCACGGGCAGCCACTCGGCGGCCCACGCCAGCGGCGAGCTTGCCGCGGGCAACGGCACCGGTGCGGGCGCAGGTGTGGCCGGGATCGCAGGTACGGACGCGACGGGCCGCACGCCGCAGGGAATCAGTTCGAAGGGGGTCGGCGGCAACGGCACCCGCCGCCGCGCCGCCGGCGGGAAGACCGTCGTCCAATCGATCCCCGCACCGGCGACGTAGGCCGCCGCAAGCGCTTCACCCGCGGCGCCCGCGGGCACCGCAGGCTCGTCCCCACCCGCGACGTGCCCGGTGCGCACCCGCGGGTCATGGCCGGAGGCCAGCCACGCGCGCAACGCGGTCGCCGCCTCACCGGCGTCACGAGCCGTCACCGCGAGGCGGTGCGCAAACGTCGGCCGGCCGGTGGCGAGCGTGTGGCTGATCGCCGCTGGGGGCGTGACCCCGGCATCCGCCTCGAGCCAGGCCGCGAGTTCCTCCGCGCGCCGGCGGCGCAGCTCCGGGGTGCGGCCGGAAAGCACCGCGACCCACGGTCCGGCCGCGGGGGCGGGCGCGGGTTCCGCGGGCGGGCCGGCGAGCACCAGGTGGACGTTCGTGCCGCTGAAGCCGAAGGAGCTGACCGCCGCCAGCGCGGGTCCGTCCGCGGACCAGGGCGCGACCGCGGCGGGGAGCAAAAACGGGCTGTCCGCCAGGCGCAGCTCGGGGTTGGTCGGCCACGCGTGGACGGCGGGCGGCACCCGCCGGTCGCGCAGGGCGAGCAGAACCTTGATGACGCCGACCGCGCCGGCCGCCATCAGCGGGTGGCCGAGGTTGGCCTTCACCGAGCCGAGCGCGCAGTAACCGCGCCGGGCGGTGAAGCGGCGGAAGGCCTCGGTGAGCGCGCCGACCTCGATCGGATCCCCGAGGCGCGTGCCGGTGCCGTGGCATTCCACGTAGCCGATCGCCTCCGGGTTGATCCCGGCCCGCGCGTACAGGCCGCCGATCAGCTCCGCCTGCGCCGGCCCGTGCGGCGCCGTGAGCCCCGCGCTGCGCCCGTCCTGGTTCACCGCCGAGGCCAGCAGCAGGCCGTGGATGCGGTCCCCGTCGCGCTCGGCGTCCGCGCGGCGCTTGAGCACCAGCACGGCCACGCCCTCCGCCGGAACGATACCATCGGCCCCGGCGCCGAACGCCGCGCAGCGTCCGGACGCGGAGAGCATCCCGGTCTCGCCGGCGAGCTGGTGGAAGCGGGGCGTGCAGAACACGGAGACGCCACCCGCGAGGGCGAGGTCGCAGGCGCCCTGCCGGAGGTTCTCGGCGGCGAGGTGCAGCGCGACCGCGGAGGAGGAACAGGCCGTGTCGACCGCGAGCGCGGGGCCGCGCAGGTTGAGGGCGTAGGCGACCCGGGCGGGCAGCACCGACGGGGCGTTGCCCATGAAGGCGAACGCCTCGCCGTCCCGGCCCGCCGCGCGCAGGACCGCCTCGTAATCGCCATAGCTGCAGCCCGCGAACACGCCGGCGCGGAGGCCGCCGAGGTCGCGCGGGTTCTGGCCCGCGTGCTCCAGCGCCCGCCAGGCCTCCAGCAGGAATAGCCGCTGCTGCGGGTCCATCAGCTCCGCCTCGCGCCCGGAGAGGCCGAAGAACAGCGGATCGAAGCCGTCGATGTCCGCCAGCAGCCCCGCCCGCCGGCGCGCCGGCGGCAGGCCCTCGACCCCGGGCCAGCGCGAAGCCGGAACCACGCCCGTGGCGTCCACGCCGGCGAGCACGTTGCGCCAGAACTGCTCCGCGTCCTCGGCACCTGGCACGCGCAGGGAATACCCGACGATCGCGACCGCGTCCGCTCCCGCGGGCCCGGCGCCTTCCGCCGCGGGGGCAGGGGGGTTCGCCCCTGTCGTTGCCGGCAACGCGCCCAACCGCGCGGCCAACGCCCCGATGTTGGGGGCGTTGAACAGGTCGAGCGGCCGCAGCGCCGCGCCGAACTCCCGGTTGAGGGCCTCCGCCAATTCGACCGCGACGATCGAGTCGAGGCCGAGCCGGTCAAAGCCGCGGTCGTCCGCCAGATCCGCCTCCTCCAGCCGGAATACCCGCCGCACCACGGCGCGCACGCGGGCCGCGACGCGCGGATCAGCCGGTGCCGGACCGGACCCGGCACCCGCGGACGACCGCGCGGAGGCGGACGTCACGAGGGGAAGCCCCACTTCCGCAACCGCCGCCGCCGGACCCGGGCTCACGGCGAGCAGCACGGCCTGCGGGGCCACGGCAGGATCGCCCTCCGCGCGAGCCGAGAACCCGGTGAACCCCTCCGCCCCGAGCACGTCCCGCCAGCGCGCGACATCGAGCAGGGGCGAATCCGGCAGCCGCCGCTCGGGGTCGCGCGCCTGCCACCAGCCGTCGAGCAGTCCGTAGGTCAGGGTGTTCGCGAGGGAGACGCGCGTCACCTCGATCAGCGCGAGGAGCCCGCCCGGCCGCAGGAGCCCGCGGATCAGCCGGAGGGAGTCGTCGAGCCGCCGCGCAACGTGGAGGGCGTTGGCCGCCACGATCACGTCAACCGTGCCGGGGGCGGCCGGCTGCGCGGCGAGGGGCGCATCGAGGTCCGCCACCGCAAACCGCATTCCCGGATGCCGCGCGGCGAGGCCGGCCTCGAACTGCCGGCGGAAACCCGCGGAAACGTCGGTGAACAGGTACTCGACCGGGATTCCGAGGGGCGCGAGGGCGGCGGCGACGACCGCGGTGGTCGCGCCGGTCCCCGCGCCGAACTCGAGGATTCGCACCGGTCCCGCGGCGCCGGCGGCCCGGCGGGCGCGCACCGCGGCGACGACGGCGTCGGCCAGCGCACGGTTGGCGGCGTCCGCCAGGGTGGACCCCTCGTAGACGCGGCGGACGAGGGCGAGCGAGCCGCCGGGGAAAAGCACATCGGTGCCGCGGACGCGGCCGGCGAGGACGTCCGGCAGGGCGGCCACGCACGGCGCGAGCAGGTCCGCATGGCCGGCGTGGTCCGGGTGCAGCTCCAGCAAGGTGCGGCGCAACGCGTCCGGGTCGACGGGCGCGGCCGCCAGCGCCTCCCGGGCGGCCGGCAGGAGGGCGTCCGCCAACCGGCGCGCCACCTCGCCGGCCGGGGCCAGATCCGCGGCGGTGAGCCGGGCCTCGAGTCCCTGGGCGCGCAGCCGGGCGGCGAGGAGCGCCCGCGCGTAGGCGTCCAACGCGCCGAGGCCCGCGGCGCCGGAGTCGGCCGGGACGGCGGGGGAGGCCGGGGCGACGCGGAGTTCCCCGAGCAGCGCCGGGGTGGCCTTGAGGTAAGCGACCTGGGGCGCGGCGCCGGCGAGCACGCGTTCGACGACCGCGAAGCCCTCCGCCACGCCGATCGAGCCGAGGCCCCGCGCGGCCATTTCCCGGCGATGGCGCGGCGTGGCCACGACGCCGACCTCGCCCCAGAAACCCCAGTTGATGACGCGCACGGGCAGGCCGTAGGTCGCCTCGGCCCAGCGGGCGTACTCGTCGGCGAAGGTGCTGCCGGCGTTGTAATTCGCCTGGCCCGGTCCGTGGTACAGCGAGACGACCGAGGAGAACACGAGCAGCCAGCCGGCCCCGGCCCGGTGGGCCTCGCGCGCGAGGACGGCGAAGCCCTCGACCTTGGGCTCCAGCGCCGCGAGGAAGTCCTCCTCCTGCATCCGGTCGAAGGAACGATCGCGGAGGACGAGCGCCGAGTGGACGACGCCATCCACCCGGCCCCAGCGGGCGCGCACCGCGGCGAAGGCAGCCGCGACCGCGTCCTCCCGCGTGAGATCCGCCTGGAAATACGCGCCCTCGCCGCCCGCCGCGCGCAATTCGGCGAGGCCCGCGACGATCTCCGCGTCCTCCGCGCGCCGCCCCAGCCAGACGACGCGGGCGCCGTACCGCCGCGCGAGTTCGGCGCTCAGCCCGCGGCCCAGCCCGCCGTGGCCACCCGCCACGACATAGATGCCGCCCCGCTGGAAACCGCCGGCCGTCATGCGGCCTCCTCCCGCGTCAGGGTGAAGGTGAACCGCCGCCCGCCGCGCCACGCCACGCGTTCCCCGGCCCGTTGCGCCGGCTCCGCCGCCACGGCCGCCGCCAGCACGGCCGCCCCGCCCGCCTCCGGCTCCGCCGCCGGCAGATCGACCGCCGCGCAGTCAACGTCCGGGTATTCGCGCCCGAGCGACGCCGCGAGGCCCGCCACCGCCGCGACGTGCGGCCGACCCGGCGCGCCGTCCACCGCCCACAGGCCGCGCGTGACCACCCGCAGGACCAACCCGGGCGTCCAGCGATCGTGCGCCTGCAGGGCCTTCACGAGCCGGAACAAGGCCCGCACGCCCCGCGCCTGCGCGACGCGGACCCGGACGAGCTCATCCGCCGCGGGATCCGGTTCCCCCGCCAAGAAATAAATGCGCCGCGGCGCCGGGCGGGCCGCCACCTCACGCGCCCACGCCCCGGCATCCGCTGGGTCCACGCCCGCTCGTCCGCCCCCCAGCTCCAGCACGACGGCATCGGGATGCCGCTCCGCCAGCGCCGCCGCCACCGGCGACGCCCCGTCGCGCACGATCCACACGGAGTCCTCCGCGGCAACCGGCGTGAGCGGCGGCCGCGGCGCCTCGACCCAACCCGGGACCAACCACACCGGGGCCGGCCCGGGCCGCGGTGGCCGGGTCACGTAACCGCTGAGCCGCGCCACCACCCGTCCATCCTCCCCGGCCACCACAAGCGCGGCGCCGGTCGCCGGATCTCCGCTCGCTTCGACGCACACGACGTCCGGCCACGGGGCCAGCACCTCGAGGCGCCCGAGCCCATACGGGAAACGGAACCCGCCGTCGCCCGCGGGCCCGAGCAGCGCCGCCACTTGGAACGCGCCATCCAGCAACGGCGCGGGCACCGGCTCCCGCGCGGCGCCTCCGGCCGCGCTGGGCTCGAGCGCGAGCCGCGCCACCACCCGGCTGGCCGATGCGACCACCCGCCGCACCACCTGGAATGCCGGTCCGTACGCCACGCCCCCACGCGCCATCAGTTCCTGCCAAGCGGCGCCGTCAAAGGTCCGTGCCCCCGCCTCCGCCGGCCACGCGAGATCCACCGTCGCGGCCGCGGCCGCCGGTTCCCACGCCAGGCCGCCCTGCGCGTGCCGCACCTCGGCCGAAGCCTCCCCGGAGATCAGTTCCCAGTCGCCCTCGGCGCTCCCCGGCCGCCAGCGCACGGTCAGCGCCGCGGCCGCCGCCCCATCGACCGGCCGCAGCCAGGTGAGCGCGCGCAGCACGGGCACGTGCCCCGGCCGCGCCCCCGCCGCCGCGAGGACGAGGCCCGCCACCGCCGCACCGGGCAGGAGCGGCTCCCCTTGCACGCGATGGTCGGCCAACACGGGATCATCCGCGGTGAACGCAACGGCCTGCGCGCCCCCGGCCGCCGCCGAAGGCACCGCCGCAGCGGGTCCCGGCGCCGGCGCGAACCAGCAGCGGCGCAGGTCGAAGGGATAAACCGGCAGCCGCACGCGGCGCGCGCCCCCGGCCGGGAACAGGAAATCCCAAGGCGCGTCCGCACCCGCGAGGTACGCCTCGCGCGCCTCGGCGAGGAGGGCGCTTCGTTCCGCCGCCCCGACCGCGGCGCGCAGGCCCTCCCGGAACCGTCGCTCGCGGGCCGCCGGCAGATCATGCCGCACACCCTCGTCCACGCCGCCCGCGAAGGCCTGCAACGCGGCCCGGAGCTCCGCGGCGTCCGCCGCCACGACCGCGAACCGATACCCGAAATGGCTGCGCCCCACGGCGAGGGTGAAGCTCACGTCCGCCAGCGCGGCGGCGGCGCCCGCCGGAGTCGCCAGCCACGCCGCGAGATCGGCCACGCGACGCGCCAGGGCCGTCGCGGTGAAGCCGGACACCAGGAACAGGTGCGGCCCGGGCCGCGCGGGAGTCGCCGGCGGCGCCGCGCCCGGCGGCGCCTCGAGCACGAGGTGCGCGTTCGCCCCGCTGAAGCCGAAGGAGCTCACCGCCGCGCGCCGGGGCGCACCGGGCCGCGCGGGCCAGGGCTCGGCCTCGTCCGCGATCCGGAACGGCCCGCCCTCCAGCACCAGCTCGGGATTGCGCGGCCGGGCGTGCAACGTCGGCGGAATCACGCCGTGCCGCAGCGCGAGGACCACCTTCAACA
The DNA here is from genome assembly GCA_049428505.1 of Opitutaceae bacterium. GTDB lineage: Bacteria > Verrucomicrobiota > Verrucomicrobiia > Opitutales > Opitutaceae > ER46. Next base: position 9,339 of record JBMTAG010000041.1, read on the forward strand.
GCCCCGCCACCCCCGCGGCGGCGAGGGCGTGGCCGAAGTTGGACTTCACCGAGCCCAGCGCGCAGCCGCCCACCCGCGCCGGGGAGCCGCGGAACGCCTCGGTAAGCGCCGCCACCTCCATCGGATCGCCCAGGCCCGTGCCGGTCCCGTGGCACTCCACGTAGTCCAGCGACGCCGGATCCACGCCCGCCCCGCGGTACACCGCCGTCTCGAGCTCCGCCTGCGCGGGCGCGCTCGGCGCGGTGATGCCGTTGGTGCGGCCGTTCTGGTTCACGCCGCTGGCCCGGATGACCGCGTGGATCGGATCGCCGTCGCGCAACGCTGCCCCGAGGGGCTTCAACACCACGACGCCCACGCCTTCCGCGGGCACGATGCCGTCCGCCCCGGCCCCGAAGCTCCGGCAGCGGCCCGTCGGCGAGAGGAGGCCCGTCTTGCTCGCGCGGATGTGGAAGCCGTCGGAGGACATCACCGCCACGCCGCCGGCGAGGGCCAGGGTGCAGCCGCCGGCCCGCAGGCTCTCGCACGCCAGATGGATCGCCACCAGTGACGAGGAACAGGCGGTGTCGACCGCGAGCGCCGGGCCCTTGAGGTTGAGCAAAAACGGCACGCGCCCGGCCAGGATTGCGCTCGCGTTGCCCAGAAACGCCCCCGCCTCACCCCAGTCGGGCCGCCCCACGAGTTGCGTCTCGTAGTCCCCGGCACAGCAGCCCGCGAACACGCCGCACCGCGCGTCGTCGAGCGCCCGGTCCGAGTAACCGGCGTCCTCGAGGGCCCGCCACGCGGCCATCAGGAAGAGCCGCTGGTGCGGATCCATCAGGTCCGCCTCGCGCGGCGTGCAGCGGAAGAACAGGGGGTCGAAGGCGGCCGGATCCCGCAGGAACCCGCCCCACCGGCTGTAACTGCGCAAAGGCTCCCGGCGGTCCGGACTGAACCGCGCGCGCCAATCCCAGCGGTCCGCGGGCACCTCGCGCACGCTGTCGCGCCCCGCCGCCAGGTTCGCCCAGAATTCGTCGAGGTCGTCCGCGTCCGGGAATTGACCCGCCATCCCGATGATCGCGATCGGCTCCGGTCCACCCGCCGGGCCCACGCCTCCCGCTCCTCCTTCCGTGGTCGGCGCCGCCGCCGCGGCCACCGGCATCGACGCCACCGGGGCGGAAACGGTCGCTGACGGCGGCAGGGCCGCGGCGCGCAGGCGTTGCACGACGTCCGGCTCCGCGGTGGCCAGGATCCGGCGGACGAGGCGGCGCACGGAGGGATGGTTGAACAGGTCCGGCGTGCGCAGGGTGAGGCCGAGGTCGCGGTTCAGGCGCTCGATGATCTCGACGGCCAGGATCGAATCGACGCCCAGGCTCTCGAAGGTCGCGTCCTCCCCCACGGGATCGCCTTCCGCCTGCACCGCCCGCGCCACCACCTCGATGGTGCGCGCCCGGAGCCAACGTGTCAGCGCCTCATCCGCCGCCTCCTCGCCCTCCGCGGCGCCGGCCGCCGGGGCCGCGCGCGTCGGTGCCCCGGCGATAGCTCCCGCCGCGCTGACCGGGGCCGCCGCAACCACGTCCGCCGGGTCCCGCCGCGCCACGAGGACCGCCTGCGGAAAGCGATCCGCGGGCGCCGGATCGCGGCCGAGCACCGCCACGTCGCGATAACCCTCCTCGGCCAAGATCCGCCGCCACTGCGCCTCATCCGACAACGGCGCTTCCGGCCGCCGCCGCTCCGGGTCGCGGCACGCCCACCAGCGCGCGAGGAGCCCGTAGGTCAGGCCGTTGAGGACGTGCGCGCGCGTCGCCTCCACCAGGACCAGCCGCCCCCCGGGCCGGAGCAGGCCGCGCAGGTGACGGAGGGCCGGACCCAGTTCGGCGAGGGTGTGCAGGACGTTCGCCGCGACGATCACGTCGCAGCTCGCGTCGGAATAACCCTGCGGACCCGGCGGCCGCTCGAGGTCGAGCAAGCCGAACCGCATCGCGGGGTAACGGGGCCCAAACCGCTCCTGCCCGTGCCGCCGGAAGGCGGGGGCGATATCGGTGAAGAAATACTCCGCGTCGGGCCGCTCCCGCGCGAGCCGCGCGGCCACGGCTTCGGTGGTGGCCCCGGTGCCGGCGCCCACCTCGAGCACCCGCGGCGCCGGACCCCCCGCGGGCGGCAGCGCGGCCAGGACCGCCGCGGCGGCGACGGCATTGGCATGATCCATCATCACCGAACCCTCGTAGAGGGCCGCCACCGCCTGCACGGAACCCCCGGGGAACAGCACCTCCGCCCCCGGCCGCCGTCCGGCGACCACCTCCGGCAGGGCGTCGAGGCAGGCGGCGAGCAACCGCGCGTGGGGCGCGAACCGCGGATGGGCCGCGGCGAAGGTGGTCAGATCCCCGGCGCCGTCGCCCGCGCCTAAGCCGGAGGTCAACCGCCACCCTCCCGGCACGGCCTCGGCCAGACCCGCGGCCGCCAAGTGATACGGCAGGGAGGCGCACAGGCGCGCGTACTCCGGCGTCGCGCCCAGCGCCGCCGCGAGGCGAGGTCCGTCCACGACTTCGCCTTCCCGGGCCCACACGCCCCGCGCACGCAACCGCTCCCGCAACGCCACCCCGACGGTGGCGGTCATCGCCTCCAGCGCGGCCACCTCCTCCGCGGCCCGCGCGGCATCGAGACGCGGCTCCGCCCCCGTGGCCGCGGGAGGGGCCTCGTTCCCCGGAACCGCCAGCGCCGCGGCCGGCCACGGTCGGACGGCATAACCTTCGAGGGAAAGCACCGGGCGCCCCGCCGCGTCGGTCGCCACGCCGTCGATCGCCCCCTCGGCATTCCGCCAGACGTGCACCTGCAGCCGGTCCGGCCACGGCGCGTGCCACGCGAGGCGATCCGCCGCGAAGGGCACGCCGCGCTCATCCCCGCGCCGCAACCGGAGGAGGGCCGCGAGCTGCAGCACGCCGTCCGCCGCCGCCGCAGGCCAAAGTCCCGGGGCACCCGCGGGTGCGCTCAGGGTCGCACTCGCCGCCGCCGGCCCGATCACCGCCTCGTCCAGCGTGCGGTAGAGCGGCCCGTAGGAGAGTCCCGCCGCGCCGAGCCGGGCGTAGATCGCCGCCGCCGCGCACTGCTCGACGCCGGGGTCACCCGCCGCGGGCGCCGGACCCGGGGCGCGCGGAACGGCCGCGTTGCCCCACGCAAACCAGCCCCGCGCGTGCTCGCCGGCGGCCGAACGCACGACAAACGCGCGCCCCTCCGCGCCGTCCCCCAGCACCACCGCCGCGGCCGCCGGTTCGGCGGTCAACGGCCGCAGCCACGTGATGCGCTCCCACCGGCAAGGGCGGAAGGCGTCGGCCGCCGCATCCGCGGCGGTGCGGACGAGCCCCAGATGGCCCACCGCGGGAAACACCGGCGCGCCGGCCACGCGGTGCTCGGCCAGCAGGCGACCCAGGTCCGGTCCCACCGCCGGCGGCGGCTGCGCCCGCGCGGACCAATAACTCCGCCGCTCGAACGCGCGACCCGGCAGGGACACCCGTCGCCCGCCCCACGGCAGGGGCCCGGTCGGAACCGCGGCACCCGCGACCCAGGCCTCGGCCGCCGCCGCACCCCCGCGGGCCCACGCCACGCGCAAATCCGGGCCCGCGCCCTCCCCCGCAACCGCGCCCCGCCGGACGGCCGCCGGCGTCTCGCCCCGACCGCCGGCGGCCAGAAGGCTGCGGGCCTCGGCCACGTCTGCCGCCGCAAACGCGAGGCGCTCGGCGAGGGGCTCCCGGCCCGCGAGCAGTGTCGTGGCGAGGTCGGCCAGGGTGATGCGGGCGCCCATTTCCGAGGCGAGGTACGCGGCGAGTTCCGCCGCGGTGGCGGTCAGCGCCGCGGCGGTGCGCGCGGACAGCGCGATCAACGCGGGCCCGGCGCCGACGGGCGCGGCGGGCGGGGCCGGCGCCTCCTCGAGCACGGCGTGGGCGTTGATGCCCGAGAAACCGAAGGAGCTCACGCCGGCCCGCCGGACCGGGGCCGCCTCACCCGGCCGCCGCACGCCGGGCCAGGCCGTCGTCACGGCCGGCAGGTGAAAGGGCGTGCCCTCGAGGCGGACGCGCGGATTGGGCGCGGCGAGGTGGAGGTTGCCGGGAATCAGTCCGGCCCGCAGCGCCAGCACCGCCTTCGCCACGCCCGCGAGGCCGGCCGCCGCCTCCAGGTGGCCGAGTTGCGTCTTCACCGCGCCCAGCGCGCACGGCAGCGGATCGGCGGCGCCGGCCCAGACCTCGCGGAGCGCGTTGACCTCGATCGGGTCGCCCAGCTGGGTGCCGGTGCCGTGGGTCTCGAGCAACGCGATCGAGCCCGGCTCCACCCCGGCGCGCGCGTGCGCCTCGCGGATCACCGCCACCTGCGCGGCCGGATTGGGCGCGGTGAGCCCCGCCGCGCGCCCCCCGTGATTCTCCGCCGTCCCCCGCACGAGCGCGAGGATGGGATCGCCGTCCGCCTGCGCCCGGCCCAGGGGCTTCAGCAGCAACGCCACCACGCCCTCGCCCCGCACGTACCCGTCGGCAGACGCGTCGAACGCGCGGCAGCGGCCGCGGGGACTGATCATCCCGGTCTTGGCCGCCTCCTCGGTGACGCCCGGATCCAAAATCAGGTTCACGCCGCCCGCCAACGCGAGGTCGCACTCGCCGAGCCGCAGCGCGGTCACGGCGCGGTGCAGCGCGACCAACGAGCCGGAACACGCCGTGTCGATCACCGCGCTCGGCCCCCGCAGATCGAGCAGGTAGGAAACGCGCGCCGCGATCAGCGAGCTGGCCGCGCCGAGGGCCCGTTGCGCGCCGGCATCCACGCCGGCCGCGGGATCCGGGTCCCCGGGATCGTATTCGGAACCGCCGACGATGCCGACGAACACCCCGGTGCGGCTGCCGGCGAGGCGGCTGACGGGGACGGCCGCGTGCTCGATCGCCCGCCACGCCGCCTCGAGGAACAGGCGCTGCCGCGGATCCATCGCGGCCGCCTCGCGCCGCGACAGGCCGAAGGCCGGCGCATCAAAGGCGTCGATCCCCGCCAGGTAGCCGCCCTCGCCCGCCTCGCGTCCCCCGGCCAGCCGGCGCCGCGCCTCCGGCCACGGCCCGACCGCATCAAAGCCCGCGCGCAGGTTCGCCCAGAACGCCGCCGGCCCGTCCGCGCCCGGCAGCCGCAACTCCAGGCCGATGATCGCGATGGGCTCGGCCGCGCCCGGCGCAGACGCCGGCGGGGCCCCGCGCGGTTCGACCGCGACCCCCGAAGCCGCCAGCTCCGCCGGCTCCGTCCCGCCCGGCACCGCCCCGTGCGCCACGAGGTGGCGGGCCACGCCGGCCAAGGTCCGCAATTCGTAGAACACGGCCTCGTCCACCGCGACCCCGGTCGCCCGCGCGAGCGCGGCGCTCAGCGCGGTCAGGCGAATCGAGTCGAACCCGAGTTCCCCCAGGGGCCGGTCCCAATCGGCCGGCGCCACCGCGGTCCGCACCACCTCGCCCGCCAGAGCCAGCAACCCCGGCCGCCACGCGTCCGCTCCGCCCCCGCTCGCGGCGGGCGCCCCGGGCGCCGCCGGCGCGGGCGCCGGCCGTGTTCCGCCAGGCGGCGTGATCGAGGCCAGGGTTTCCAGGGCGCGGCGGTCGACCTTGCCGTTGGGGGTGAGCGGGAGGGCGTCGTGCCGCTCGAGGGTCGCCGGGACCATGTACTCGGGCAGGCTCCGCCGCAGGGCGGCGAGGAGCGCCGCGGGGTCCGGTCCGCCGCCCGGCCCGGCGACCCAGTGGCCCGCGAGGCGCAACTCGCCCGCGGCATCGCGCCCGGGGACGACCGCGGCGGCCACCACGCCGGACTGCGCGAGCAGGCACGCCTCGATCTCCTCGGGCTCCAACCGGTGGCCCCGGAGCTTCAGCTGGCGATCGGCGCGACCGACGTACTCAAGCATGACGCACCAGATCCCCGGTCCGGTAGGCGCGGACGCCGCCCGCGGCGGCCAGGTTGACGAAGCGTTCCGCGGTGAGGGCCGGCTGACCGTGGTAACCCTCGGCCACGCCGTCGCCCGAAAGGTAAAGCTCCCCCGTCTCGCCCGGCGCCACCGGCCGGCCGGCCTCATCCAACACGTGGAGCCCCGTGTTGCCCACCGGCTCGCCCAGGCCGCGCCGCGCCGGGTCGGTCACGCGCCCCGCGGTCGACCAGACGGTGGTTTCGGTCGGACCATACAGGTTCCAGAGTTCCCCGACGCGGGCGAGCAGCGCGGTGGCGAGGCCGGCGTCCCACGCCTCGCCGCCGCAGAGGGCCCGCACGTGGCGGAGTTCGCCGAGGCCGGCCGCGAGGAGCATCTTCCACGTCGCCGGGGTCGCCTGCACCACGGTGGCGCCGCCGGCCTCCAGCCGCGCCCGCAGGCGCGTGCCGCTGCGCGCCACCTCCGCCGGCACCAGATCGAGCGCCCCGCCGGTGATCAGCGGCAGGAAGAGCTCGAGCGCCGCGATGTCGAAGCAGACGGTGGTGATCGCGAGCACCTCATCCGCCGCCGTGAACCCGGGCCGCTCCGCCATCGCGCACAGGAAGTGGGTGAGGTTGCGCTGCGTGACGCGCACGCCCTTGGGCCGCCCGGTGGAACCGGAGGTGTAGATGACGTACGCCGGCCGCGCGGGATCGGGCTCGAGGGGCGGCGGCGCCACCGCGGGACCGGCCGCGGCGCAGCCGGTCACGTCGAGGCACTCGAGCCCCGCGGGCGCGAAGCCCACCGCGGGCAGCGTCAGGGCGAAGCGCGCGCCGGAATCCGCGACCATCGCCGCGAGGCGTTCGGGCGGGTAGACGGGATCGAGCGGCACGTACGCCGCCCCCGCCCGCCACACCGCGAGCAGGGCCACCGGCAACTCGAGGGTGCGCGGCAGGCACACGGCGACGAGGTCCCCGGGGCGGACGCCGCGGTCCACCAGGCGCGCCGCAAGGCGGTTGGCCGCGGCGGCGAGTTCCCCGTGGGTCAGGAGGCCCGCGTCCGTCCGCACCGCCAACGCGGCCGGGGTCCGCCGGGCCTGCGCCGCGATCAGGGTGGCGACGTCGGTCGCGGGAAACGCGAAGCGCTCCGCCCGGGTGAGGGCGCCGACCGCGAGCCCGGCGTCCCCGCCCACCCGGGCGAGGAGGTCGAGGTAGCGTCCGAGCAGTCGTTCGGCGCGCGGCGCCGCAATCCAGGCCGGCCGGAACTTCAGGTGGCAGCGCCAGCCCGCGGCCCCCTCGATCAGCTCGGCGGCGAGGGCGAACTCGCCGGTCTGCTGGATGCCGGGGACGAGGCGGTCCAGCACCGCCCGCACCGCCGGATCCGCCGCCGTTTGGAAATACAGGCAGGTCTCCAGCGCCCCCGCCGCGGGATCGCCCGCCTGTTCCGCCAAGTCCCGGGCGACGATCGGGAACGGATGCCGCCGGTGCTCGAGGGCGGCCAGCAGGGTGCGGAAGACCCGCGCCAGGAAGCCCGCAAAGGGTTCATCCGGCTCAATGCGCCCGGGAATGGGCAACAGGTTCACGTGATGGCCGGCCGTCGCCAGCTCGTCCTCGTCGGCACGCAGGTCCACGGCCACGGCGGTCACCACCTCCGGCCGCCCGGTCTCCGCGGCGAGCAGGGCCAGCCACGCGGCGAGCGCCACGGCCTGCGGGGTGACGTTTGCCGCGGCCGCGGTCGCGAGGAGGCCGGTCCACGTCGCGGCGGGCACGGGGCGTTCGAGGACGAGGCCCGCGGGCGCGGCGGCCCGGCGGGGCCGGGGCAGCACCTCGGGCAGGCCGCGGGGAAAGCGTCCGCGCCAGAACGCCCGCGCGGCGACGCCCGCCGGACCCGCGAGTCGCGCGCGTTCCGCCGCCCCCGCCGCCGCGAGGGTGCGGGCCGGCCACGCCGCCGGTTCGCGGCCCTCCCGTTGCGCCGCGAGGCGTTCCTCAAGCCGGGCCAAGATGAGCCCCAGGGAATGGCCGTCGCAGACCAGGTGGTGCAGGGCGAGCAGGAGCCAGGGGCCGTCCGGCCGCCGCACCCACGCGGCCCGCCACGGCCGGCCCTCCGCCAAGGCGAAGGGCTCGCGGCGGAAACGCTCCAGCTCCGCGGCCCACTCGTCCTCGTCCCAGGCGCGCCCGTCGCGGACCGCCAGCTCGAGGCCGCCCTCGCCCACCGTCTGGCGCACCTCGCCCGCGCGCTCGCGGAACCGCAGCCGCAACGCCGGGAAATCGCGCTCCACGCCGCGCAACGCGGCCGCCAGGTCGGCTTCCGCGGTCTCGGGCCAGCGCAGCGCCACCGGCAGGTGGTACGCGGTCGCGCCCGGATGCGCCCGTTCCCAACGCCAGATCGCCGCCGGCCCCGCGCCCAAGGGCCAGTCTCCCTCCGCCGTCGCCGCCGTGGGTTCCGGCTCTTCCGCGGCCGGCGCGGCGCGGAGCCGCTCCGCGAGTTCGCCCACGGTGCCCGCCTCCACGAAGGCGCTCACCGGCAACCGGCGCCCGGTCGCCCGCGCCACCTGATCCGCCGCCCGCAGGAGTTGCAGCGAGGAGAAGCCCAGCGCCCGCAGCTCCAGCCCCGCGGTGACAGTCTCGGGTGCCCGGCCCGCCAGCCGCGCCAGCACCCGCCGGAGCCCGGCGCCCGGATCCTCCCCACGCGGCGCCGCGGTTCCCGCCCGCCCGCCGGCGGCCGCGGGCGGAGCCACGCGGTCACGCGCGAACGGATACAGGGGCAACGGCCACGGCCGCGGCCGCCCCTCCGGGTACAGGAGGCGCCAATCGATCGCCACGCCGTGCCGCCACAGGCGCACGAGCTTGTCGAGCGCGCCCCGCGCCAACGCGCCCGCGATGAACTGCTTCCCCTCCGGACCCTCGACGAGCAGGGCGATGCCCTCGTCGGTCGCCTCCGCGGAGCCCGCGAGCAGGCCCGGGCGGGGCCGCCCGGCCAGGAAATCCCCCAACGCCGCGCGCACCTCGGCGACGCTCCCCGCCACCAGGGCCAGCCGGTCCGGCAACGCCGCGCGATCCAGCTGCAGGGTCGCCGCCACCCGCGGCAACGCCGCCTCCGCCCCACCCTCCAGCGCCGCGCGCAACGCCTCCGCCGCCGCCCGCAACCGCTCCGGCCCGCGCGCCGACAGCACGATCGCCTGCGGCCCCGGCGCGAGGACCGGTTCCGCCCCGCGCCCCGGCGCCTCCTCGACGATCAGGTAGCCGTTGCCGCCGAGCCCGTTCTGGCCATTCACCGCCGCCCGCCGCGGCCGCCCCCCGGCCACCCACGGCGTCTCCGCGGTCACCAGGCGAAAGACTCCCTCCCCCACCGGCAACGCCGGGTTGACCGCGCCCAGGCCGGCGATCGGCGCCAGCCGCCCGTGCCGCAGGCTCAGCAACACCTTGACCAAACCGGTCAACCCGGCCGCCGCCATCGCGTGGCCCACATTGGGCTTGAGGGTCCCCACCGCCACCGGCGCCCGCGCGCGGCTGTCGGCGAGGGCCAGCAATTCCACCTCGTCCCCCAGCGTGGTCGCGGGACTGTGCACCTCCACGTAATCCACCTCCTCCGGCGGGATTCCGGCCGCCGCGTGCACCCGGCGCTGGAGGGTCGACTGGCCCGCGGAGTGCGGCGCCCACAGGCCGTTCTTGGCCCCGTCCTGCCCCGTGCCCCACGCCCGGATCACCCCGTGGATCTCGTCGCCGTCCCGCCGCGCGTCCTCGAGCCGCTTCAACACCACGGCCACCGCCGCCTCGCCCAGGACCCACCCGTCGGCCTCCGGCGCGAACGGCCGGCACCGGCCCGTCGGCGACAAAAACCCGAGCCCCGCGATCGCCGGCCGGTGATCGTCGCCCGCGTTGACGTGCGCCGCGCCGACCAGCGCGACCTCGGTGGCCCCGGACGCCAGGGCCCCGCAAGCCAGTTCGAGGGCGGTGAAGGAGGAGGTGCACGCCGTGTCCACCGCGAGGCTCGGGCCGCGCCAGTTGAGGAGGTACGCGAGCCGCGCCGGCAGGGCCGCGGACTGGTGGCCCGCATAGACGTCCGGATCGCCGGGCGGGAAGCGCCGCGCGTGGTCCGAGGTCCCCATCCCGATGTAAATCCCCGCCCGGTCACGCGGCCGCCCGTCGGGCACCTGCCCGGCGTGCTCGAGCGCCCGCCACGCCTCCATCAGCAGCAGCCGATGCTGCGGGCACATCCGCGCCGCCTCGTCCGCGGTCAGGCCGAAGAACGCCGGGTCAAACTCGTCGACGCCCTCGACGCACCCCGCCCACCGCTCGGCGCCCGTGCCCGCCGGGCCACGCTCCGCGGGCCACGGCCCCAACGCACTCCGCCCTTCCCGCAGCAGGGCCCAGAATTCCTCCACCGTCCGCGCCCCGGGGAAACGCCCCGCATACCCGACGACCGCCACCGGCACGAAGCCGCCCGTTTGGGCCGCGGGGGCGGGGGCGACGGCCGGGCGCGGCGACGGCGCGCCCCGCGGCGTTGGGGTCAGGTCGAGGCGGGGGGCCGGCGGCCGCTCCGGCGCCAGAAACCCGCTCACCGGGGTGGGCGCGGCCGCGGAGGCGGGCGTGGGTGCGGCCGTGGGCGCCGCCGCAAGCGGAGTTCCACCCTGTTCCTCCAGCCAGGCCGCCAAGCGGCGCGGGGTCACCTGATCGTAGAGCAACGCCGTGGGCACCGGCCGGCCGAGGCGCGCCGTCAGTTTGCGGGTGAATTCCACCGCGAGGATTGAGTCCAGCCCGAGGGCCGTGAACGCGGTGTCGGGCGCCACCCGGGCCGGATCCGCCAACAGCGCGTCCGCGAGCAACTCCAGCACCCCGGGCAGGAGCGCGCTCCCCCCGGCCGGCGCCGCGCCTCCCGCGGTCTCGGCCGGAACCGGCGTCAGCGCCGGCCCGCGCGCCGATTCCAGGACCGCCGATGCCCCGGCCGGCGCGAAACAGGCCGCCAACTCCGCCACGGAGGCGAAATCGTACAGGCGGGCGGCGGGCAATGGGACGCCGAATTCCTGTCCCAGCGCCTTGGCCAGCTCCACCGCCAAGATCGAGTCCATGCCCAGCGCCGGCAGCCGCGCCTCGTCGGTCACCCGCTCCTCCGCCACGAAGAGCACCCGCGCCACGACCGCCCGCACGCGCCCGCGAATCGCAGGGGCGGGAGGATGGTCCGGGCGCGCCACCGTCGGCGCCACGGGCGCGGCGGCGGCCGGGGAAACCGCTGGCGCCGCCTCGCCAGCTACCGTTCCCGCGGGGCGCAGCGTGAGCCGGGGCGCGGCGGCGAACCCCGAACGCACCGGCGCCGCCGCCTCCCCGGCCCGCGTCGCGGCCAGGTGCCGCGCCAATCCCTCCAGCGAGGTGAAATCGTACAGCCGCCCGGCCGAAAGCGGGACGCCAAACTCGCGCTCCACGCTCTTCGCGAACTCCACCGCCAGGATCGAATCCATTCCCAGCTCGGTGAACCGCGCGTCGACGCGCACCCGTTCCCGCGGGACCATCAGCACCTGCGCCAAGCGTTCCCGGAGCTGCTCCCGCACCGCGGGCTCATCCGCCGCCGCCAGATCCGCCGGCGGCGCACCGGCCGCGGCCACCGCCGGATCCGTCACGCGACGCAAGCGGACCGCCGGCCGCGCGGTGGCCTCCGGCGGAGGCGCCGGCGGCGTTGCCGAGCGGGACACCGCCGGCGCCACCGCAACCGGGGCTCCGGAAGCGGTTGCCGCCAGCCGTTCCCCGCCCGGCGCCGGCGGCACCCACGCCGCGCCCGGCCGCGCCACGATGCGGCCGCCTTGGCGGTCGTACCAGATTTCCTCCCCCGCGAAGGGATAACCGGGCAGGTGCAATCGCCGGACCGTTTGCCCCGCGAACTCCCCCGCCCAATCCACCGCCGCGCCCGCCACCCACGCCGCGCCCGTCGCCACCCCCGGCTCCCGCGCCGCCGTCGGCGCCACCCCTTCACCCCGCAGGACCTCCGGCGCGCCCGGCACGGTTTCCCCCGCCGCCGCGGCCAAGCCGAGCCGCACGTCATCACCCGAGGTGGCCCGGAACGCCAGCCGGCAGGCGAACGGCGTGCGCCCCACGGCCAAGGTATAGGCGACATCGGCCACCGCCGGCGCGGCCGCCGCGTCCCACCACGCCCGCAGCGCCGCCACCCGCGCCCGCAGCGCCGCCGGGGTTCGCGCGGAGACGACCACCCAGACCGGCCCCGCCGGCGCCGGGACCGCCGGGACCGCGGGCGCCTCCTCGAGGACCGCGTGGCAATTGGTGCCCGCCAGCCCGATGCCGGAGATCGCCGCGCGGCGCGGATGCGGGCCGTTCTCCGGCCAGGGTTCCGCGGCCGGCGCGAAGGTGAACGGCCACGTCGCCGCGTCGATCGCCGGATGCAGGTCGCGAAAGCGCACCTGCGGGGGCATGGTCCGGTGCCGGAGCGCGAGCAGCAGCTTGATGACCCCGCCCACGCCGGCCGCGGAAAAGCCGTGCCCGAAGTTCGCCTTGAGCGAGGCCAGCCGGCACCGGTGGTCCGGCCGCGGACCCCCGATCGCCTCGACCAGCGCCTCCGCCTCCACCGGGTCGCCCCGGGGCGTGCCCGTCCCGTGCGCCTCCACGTACTGGAGCGTCAACGGATCCACCCCCGCGGCCGCATGGACCTCCCGCATCAGCGCCACCTGCGCCGGCGCGCTCGGCACCGTGATGCCGCCGGGCGTCGTGCCCCCGTGGTTCGCGCCAATGCCCCGGATCACCCCGTGGATCGCGTCCCCGTCCGCCAGGGCATCCGCCAACCGCTTCACCACCACCGCCGCAATGCCCTCCGCCGGCAACGTGCCCTGCGACGCCGCATCGAACGGACGGCACTCGCCCCCGGGCGCCAACACCCCCGCCGAAGCCAAGATGCGGAGGCTCTTCGCCGTCAAAAACAGGTTCACCCCTCCCGCCAGCGCCAGATCCACCTCGCCGCTGGCCAAGGCCTGGCAGGCCAACTGCAGCGCCATCAGCGACGACGAGGACGCGGTGTCGACCGCCAGGGCCGGTCCGCGCAGATTGAGGTGGTAGGCGACCCTTCCAGCCAGGTAGCACGCCGCCCCGCCGACCTCGTGCGGCCGCGGCGCGCGGGCCGTGGCCACCGTCAGCAGGTCGTGGTAATCGTTCATCATCGACCCCACCACCACGGCGCAGCGCCGACCCGCCAGGGTCTCCGCCGCGTAACCCGCGTCCTCGAACGCGTTCCAGGCCTCCTCCAAGAACATCCGCTGCTGCGGATCCATCACCGCCGCCTCCGCCGGCGAGATCCCGAAAAAATCCGCGTCAAATCGCTCCACCTCGTCCAGAAACCCGCCGATCGGCTCTTCCGCGGGCGACGACGCCTGCAAACCGGCAAAATCCCAGTACCGGCTCCGATTTGCCGGCACTTTACCGGTTACCTGCCGCCCATCCCGGAGAATCTGCCAGAATTCACCGGCATTTTTTGCGCCCGGGAAGCGGCCGGAATAACCCACCACCGCGAAATCGGGCATTGGCGTCGGGTACGGGCGGCGGCCGCTTAGGGCCGGCGTGGATCTTTACCCTGGGTCGGGTACGGGGAGCCGCCGATGAGGGCCAGCGACCCGATCACCGGAGTGACCAGCAGCGAGAAAAAGAAAAATCCCCAGAAGCCGAAGGCGCGCTCCCGCCCCAGGAAGCCCACGACGAGGCAAAGCAGGACGTAGACGGAGACGAGGATCGGCGTGACCACGGGCCGGGGACCGTTGGCGTCAGGCGGTGGCGGGAGCCGGCTCCGCCGCGACCTTGCGACCCAACTGGTACTGGTTCGCGAAGAACTCGCGGACCTTGTTCACGTCGAGATCGAGCAGCGTGCCGCCCTCCTCGAAGTGCTTCACGAAGACCTTGCCGAGCGCGTACGTCACCGCGCCGGAAACGGCCGGCAGCGCGAGGACCGCGCCCACCGCGGCGCCGAAGCCGGGGAGAATCTTGAACATCGAGCCCACGACGCCGGCCGCGAGCACCCGGGCGCTGAGCGTGCCCACGAGGGCGGCGACGAGGTTGCGCGCCACGCTCTCCTTGAACGGCACGCGGTAAAGGTCGGAAAGCTGCTTGATCATCAGCACCTGCACCCCCCCGATCGCGACGAGGTCCAGCACCGGCACGACCACCGGCACGGCCGACACGCCCGCGGCAATGTAGGTGTTCCGCTTCACGATCTTCTGGCCGGCGGCCAATCGCTCCTCGGACGACAAAACTTGGATCGGCTCGGCTTCGGGGGCGGCAGTGGTCGTCATAAGCGGCGGATTTCTCCTCTGGATATGCTCGTTCGCCGGTCGCTTTGTCAAGGGAGCACACGCCCCGCCCGCCCCCGGAATTCACCCCGCCTTGCCGCCCGCGGCCCACCGGCGGAAACCCCGGCGGCCAACCGGACGGCAGGCTCCTCGGCGGGACCCTGCAGGCCGCCCGCCGCCAACCCGTCGCCCGGCCGCCACCCCCGACACCCCGCTGCTGCGTGCCGATGGAGATTTCCGCGTTCGTCGCAGGATCGAAGGCCAAAAACCGCTGTTTTTGCCGCAAAATCCGGATTTTGCCGGCAAAATGGCGGTTTTTTGGCGTCGCGATCGACCGTCGACGCGCCGGATCGGTGCCGGGTCCGGGCGAGCCGGCGCCGGTGGCGGGGGTGGCCGGGGTGCCGCGGACCGTTGGGATCGCGCGGGATGAGGCTTGCGGCGGGGGCGTGCCCGGGAACTTCCTTGCGGGCGTAGCCGCATGTCCTCCCCCACGCCTCCTCCTCCCCCGCCGCCCGGAGTGGGCGCGTTCGTCTGGAATGAATTCAACACGCACGACCGGCCGGGGGCGGCGCGCTTTTACCAGGACCTTTTCGGGTGGCAGATGGACCAGTACGCCCAGGGCGGGTTGGAGTCTTCGCTGTTCCGCGTCGGGGACCGCCAGGTCGCGGGGTTGGTCGACAACCCGGATCCGCACGGGAAGCCGTTCTGGCTCTCCTATGTGCGGGTCGCGGACCTCGATGCGACCTGCGCACGGGTGCACGCGTTGGGCGCGAAGGTGGTGCTGCCCGTGACGGCGGTGCCGAACGTGGGCCGGATCGCCGTGCTGGAGGATCCGCAGGGCGCCTATCTCGGCCTGTTCCAGGCCTGAAAGCCATGGCCGGGCCCGACCCCTCTCTCCCCCCCGCTGCGCCCCCCGGCCCGCGCGGAACCCTGCTCGGCGGGAACCTCGCCGCCTTCGCCGCCGATCCCCTCGCGTTCCTCGCCGCCTGCACCCGCGACCATGGGGACTTTGTCGCCCTCCGGTTCCTCCGGACCCGGACGGTGCTGATCAACGACCACGACGCGATCGAGCAGGTCCTGTTCACCCAGAGCCGCCGTTTCCCCAAGGCCGCCCCCGGCGGGCGCTCCTTCGTCCAGCGCGTCTTCGGGCACGGGCTCCTGACCAGCGAGGGTGACTTTTGGGTGCGCCAGCGCCGGCTGATGCAGCCCGCCTTCCACCGGCCCCGCACCGCCGTCTACGCCCCGGTGATCGTGGACTTAGCCCGGGAAATGATGGCCTCCTGGCAACCCGGCGAAGTGCGCGACCTCCACGCCGACCTTACGACCCTCGCCGCCCGGGTACTCCTGCGCGCCCTCTTCGGCACCCCCGTCCCGCCGGCGATCGACACCTTCCAGCAGCTGTCCCGGGAGTCGATGGAGCAGATGCGGAGCCTCCCCAACCCCCTCACCGCCCTCCGCGCCCTCCTCCCCGGGGGCTTCCACGCCCGCTTCCACGCGATGATGGATGCCGTGGACCACTTCATCGCCACCCAGATCGCCGCCCACCGCGCCGGCCAGGGCGACCCGGCCGACATCCTCACGATGATGCTGGCCGCCCGCGACGACCAGGGACAGGGCATGTCCGATGTCCAACTGCGTGACGAGCTGATGACGCTGATCGCGGCGGGCCTCGACACCACGGTGCTCGCGATGAGCTGGAGTTGTGAGCTGCTCGCACGCCACCCGGACGCCGCCGCCCGGTTGCAGGCGGAACTGGAATCCGTCCTCGGCGGCCGCCCCCCGGGCCTCGCCGACCTCGAACGGCTCCCCTACACTCAGGCCGTGCTGCGCGAGGCGATGCGCCTTTATCCCCCGGGCTGGATGATGACCCGCACCGCGGCCGAGGACACGGTGCTCGGCGGATTCCTGGTGCCCCGGGGCACCCAAGTCATGATCAGCCAGTGGCTGAAGCACCGGGATGCCCGGCTCTTTCCCGAACCGGATGTCTTCCGGCCGGAACGCTGGCTGCCCGCCCCGTCGCTCCCCCGCTTCGGCTATTTCCCTTTCGGCGGCGGGGGCCGCGTCTGCATCGGCAGCGGCCTGGCCCTGATGGAAGCTCCGCTGGGCCTCGCGGCCCTCTGGCAACGCTTCTCGCTGGAGCCCGTCGAGGCCCAGCCCACGCGGCCCTGGGCCTCGCTCACCCTGCAGCCCGAGGGAGGTCTGCCCCTGCGGTTGCGGGGCCGGGAACGCGGGCGCTGAGGGCGCGCGCCGGGCTCAGCCCTGGCCGCCGCGCAGCACCACCACGTGGTCGGTGCCGTGGGCCTCGAACTCGCGCCAGTACGTCTCCTCGATCAGCCGCAGCCGCTCCTCCTGCGCCTCGGTGAACGGCGGGGCCTCGTCCCCCGTCGGCCGCCCCAGCTCCGCCTGCAGGTCCCGCTCCGCCAGCCGCAAGGCCAGCTCGCTCCAGAACACGTCCGCGGTGAAGTCCGTGAGCGCCTGCTCCGCCGGCCCCGCCGTGAGCTTTTCCGCGGGATAATGCTGCCCGTTCACGTCGGTCTCGACCAGGTCGGCGCAGCCGAAGTTCTCCGCCAGGCCGAACACCTTCTCGGCCACGTCCGCGTAGCGCGCCGGCATCGTGCCCGGATCGTCCGGGCGCGCCCCCGCCACCCAGAGCCCGAGGTGGGCCAGCTCCAGCAGGCGGGCATACTCCTTGGCGGTGAACGAGACCTTCATCGCGCAAGGAGGAGGCCTCCCGCGAGCCCGCGCAAGGGTTTCCCGGACGTTGACCGCCGGGGGCCGATCGCGTGGGCTCCGCCCGACCCCGATGAGCGCCCCGCCCCCCACCCCGCCCGGCCGGCTGCAGTCGCTCGATGCGCTGCGCGGCTTCGACATGTTCTGGATCCTCGGCGCCGACGCCCTGATGCAGGCGTTCTCCGAGGTCAGCGGCGCCGGCCCCGCCCGGTTCCTCGCCGGGCAACTCACCCACCGCGACTGGGCCGGCTGCACGTTCTACGACGTCATCTTCCCGCTCTTCATCTTCATTGCGGGCGTCTCGCTGGTCTTCTCCCTCAGCCGGCAGATCGCGGAACGGGGCCGCGCGGTGGCGGCCCGCCACGTGGTGATCCGCGGCCTCCTGCTCTTCGCCATCGGAATCCTCTACAACGGCGGCTTCAGCAACCCCTGGCCCGACCTCCGCCTGCTCGGCGTGCTCCAGCGCATCGCCCTCGCCTACACCGCGGCCGGACTCCTCTTCTGCTGGCTCCGCCCGCGCGCGCTCGCCGGCGTCGCCGCGGCGATCCTCCTCGGCTACTGGGCGCTCCTCGCCTGGGTGCCCATCCGTGACTTCACCCTCGACCGGACCACGATCGCCACCCGCCTCGGCAAGCCCAACGCCACCCCCGCCGAGGTTCGCGCCGCCTTTGCCGCCGCCGGCGGGAGCGTCACCGGGAGCTACGCCCCCGGCCTCAACCTCACCAACCACCTCGATTACCAGTACCTGCCGGGGCGGAAGTACGACACCTACTACGATCCCGAAGGCTACCTCTCCACGTTGCCCGCCATCGTCACCTGCCTCCTCGGGGTCTTCGCCGGCCTGCTCCTGCGGCGGGCGGACCGCACGGAGCCGGAGAAGGTCCGGCTGTTGGTCCTGGCTGGGCTCGCGGCGATCGCGCTGGGGTGGCTCTGGCACCTCCAGTTCCCGGTCATCAAGAAGCTCTGGACCTCATCCTATGTCCTGGTGGTGGGCGGTTACAGCGCGCTGCTGCTGGCGGCGTTCCACCACGTGGTCGAGGTCCGCGGCTGGCGGCGCTGGTGCGTGCCGTTTGTCTGGATCGGGATGAACCCGATCACCCTCTACCTCGCGAACAACCTGATCGGGTTCCGCCGCCTCGCCCAGCGGTTCGTGGGCGGTGACGTGAAGGCCGGCCTGGACGCCCACCTCGGGTCCGGGGCGGGGCAGGGCCTGATCGCCGTCGTGGGCCTGGCCCTGATGCTCGTCCTCGCGCGCTTCCTCCACCAGCGCCGGATTTTCCTGCGCCTATGATCCGCCTGCCCACGCTAATCTTGCTCGCCGCCGCGCTCGCTCCCGCGACCGACGCCCGCACTACCGTGACCATCGAGGGGGAGAAATTCCTCCTCAACGGCCGCCCCACCTACGCGGGCCGCTCCTGGGAGGGCGTGTCGATCGAGGGGCGTCTGATGAACGCCCGGCTCGTGCAGGGAATCTTCGACGACCTCAACCCCGCGACCCGCGACCGCTGGGCCTACCCCGACACCGGCCGCTGGGACGCCGAACGGAACACGCGGGAGTTCCTCGCCGCGATGCCCCTCTGGCACCGCCACGGCCTGCTCGCCTTCACCTTGAACCTGCAGGGCGGCAGCCCCGAGGGCTACTCGCGCGCCCAACCTTGGCACAACAGCGCCTTCGCGGCCGATGGAAGCCTGCGTCCGGACTATCTCGCCCGCACCGCCCGGATCCTCGACCGCGCCGACGAGTTGGGGATGGTGGTGATCTTGGGCCTGTTTTATTTCGGTCAGGATGAACGCCTCACGGACGAGGCGGCCGTGCTGCGCGCCGTGGATGCCACGATCGACTGGCTGATCCGCCGGGGCGACCGCCACGTGCTCATCGAGGTGAACAACGAAACCAATGTCCGGTACGATCACCCGGTGCTCCAGCCGGGGCGGATCCACGAACTGATCCGCCGCGTCCGCACCCGCAGCCGGGACGCCGGGCATCCGCTGCTGGCCGGCACCAGCTACGGTGGGGGCCGGGTCCCGGATGATGCCGTGATCCGCGAATCCGACTTCGTGCTTTTGCACGGCAACGGCGTGCGCGATCCGGCCCGCATCACCGCGATGGTGGCCGAAACCCGGGCGAAGCCGGCGTGGCGCCCGATGCCGATCGTGTTCAACGAGGACGACCATTTCGACTTCGACCAACCCCGGAACAACTTCACCGCCGCGGTGCGCGCCGGCGCCTCCTGGGGTTACTTCGACTACCGGTTCAAGGGTGAGGGCCTGGCCGAGGGCTACCAGAGCATCCCGGTCGACTGGGGCCTTTCTTCCGAACGGAAACGCGGCTTCTTCCGCCTGCTGCAGGCCATCACCGGCGGACCTTAGTCGGAACTGCTCTGCTTCCCGGGGGAACCGGCCACGAGCTCCACCTGGGTCAACCCTTTCCCAGACCGGGCCCGCGAGTCGAAGACGTGGATCTCCCCCGACACCGGCCCTGCGGCCACGCTGGAGGCGCTGCTGTCGGTCACCCCCTACTTCCGCCTCTCCCCGCGGCGCGCGCGGACCATCCTCCGCGCGGTGGTCGCGGCGGTGGCAAAGTGGCGGAAGACCGGCCGCAAGCTCGGCCTGACCCCCACCGAACTCGACGCCTTCGCCGACACCTTCGAACACCCGGAATTGGCCGCCGCCCGGAAGGTCTGAGGCGCCGGCGCCTCCCGGGGCCAATGGGTGTGGGCTAGGGACTGAAGGCCCAGGGTTCGTCGGGAAAAATTACAGTTTTTCGCGTCCGACTACCCCTCGCCAAAGCTCCCGCAGAAAATTGTAGGCGTTGGTTGCTGGAAATTAATGCGTTAGGATTTCGTTTCCACCCCGCGGCACAGGCTCTGCTGTACGTACACTTGCGTACCAACCTCACCTCCCGATGCACCCCAAGTCGTCCCTCCGGAGCAAAAATCAGCCCACCCTCCCGTCGGGCCGCCCTGCGGCCTGGTTCTCCCTGGCGCGGCACCTCGCCCTGACCGGCGCGCTCGCCTTGAGCCTGACCGCCCACTCCAGCCGCGCCGCGGTCATTTTTGATAACCTGA
>JBMTAG010000042.1:0-28231 GCA_049428505.1 Opitutaceae bacterium
GGCGAGGAGGGCGGCTTCGACCGCGGAGATGGCGGTGGGCGCCTTCTTGGCGTCGGTGGCGTGGAAGACGCCGGTCACGACGAACTGTGCCAGCTTGAGGGCGGCCTCCTGATCGGCCGCGGCGGGAGCCAGTTCGCGGGGGGCGGGGGCGGTCTGGGCGGCGAGTCGGCTCGCGCAGAGGGCGAGGAATGCAAGCAGCGGCAGGGATGGGCGGGGGGGCATGGGGTCAAAGCCGGGCCGGGGGTTGGCGGTGCAGCGCGGCCGTGCCGTGGATCACAGTGAAAATCCGCGGGAGGTGAACTCGAAACTGCAGAGCCCCGGGTGGAGCCGGCGCGCCGTCGTGCGACTTCACGGGCGTCCGGCCTGCCCTGGTCGCGGGGCGCCGGCGCCCGGGGCGTCAGAACTGGAAGGTCGAGCTTAGGCTCCAGCGTCGCGGGGTCTGCAGGATCACGCGGTAGGCGCGGAGCTGGTCCGCATCGACGACGATCGGATCGTCCTCGTCCCCCAGGTTATCCACGTTCAGCTGCAAGCGGACCCGCACCTTGTCGCCCAGGCGGAAGTTTCTCGCCACCATCACGTTACAGAGCGCGTAACTCGGGCCGAAGAGCGGGGCGTTGTTGCGGCTGCTGTCATAGCCGACGACGCCCGCGCCGCGGTAATTGACGCCGCCACCCACGGTCAGGTCCCGCCACCGGCCCGCCCCGGGACCGAAGGTGTAGGTGGTGAAGAAGTTTCCATTGTAGCGGCGCAATTGGCGCCGGCTCTGGCCTTCGGCCTGCCGGAAGCCGGCATAGAGGTCGTCGATCACCCGGATGGCCGTCGCCACGGTGGCAGGTCGGCCGGTGGTGCTGTCGGTCACCGGCACGCCGGCGGCGCCGGTGGCGAGGGGCAGGGCCGCGTTGCGCTGCCAGAGGGCGCGGTTGGCCTCCACGTAGGCGCCGTTGCGGGGCTGGATGTTGGCGGTGACCTGTTCGGTCTCCGAGAAGTTGGCGGACAGACGCCAGCCCCGGAGGGGATTGGCGGTGAGTTCGTACTCGAAGCCTTCGCCTGCGGTGCTCTGGCTGTCGCGCGACGAGGCGAGGACCGAGCGTTCGATCTGGCCGAGGGACTGCCAGATGGCATTGATCGCATTGATGTAGGCGTTGTCGCGACCGACGGAGGTGTTGTTCTCGCGGGTCCGGTACTGGGCGATGCTGGCGCTGATCCGGTTGTCGAAGAGGCTCAGGCGCAGGCCGAAGTCCTCGCCCTGTCCTTCGCGGTTGCCCAGCAGGCGTTCATTGATGTCGAGGTCCGATTGCGGCACGAAGTTGTTCGCATTGTTGTAGAACAACGAGAGCCAGGAAGTCGCATGGGCGACGATGCCGTAGGTGCGGGTATCGCCCATGGCGTGGGCGGAATTGGGATTCCGCACCCGACGGGGAAAGGTGCGGGTCACGGCGTCGCGATCGTCGTTGAGGTTCCCGTTGCCATTAAGGTCCGCGGTGCTGCCCCAGGTGCGCTGGCGGTCGTTGCGCAGGCCGCCCGTGAGCACGAGGCGGTCGCGGAGCAGCTTGCTCTGGAAGGCGACCATCTTCGAGTCGGTGCGGCTGAGATCGTCGCGCGCCGCATCGCGGATCCGGGCCAGTCCGGAAACGACGCCGTTCGCCCGGATCGGGTGGAGCCGGGGGTCATGCATGCCCCGGAGGTTCGGGTCGGAGGTGGAGAAATCCAGATAGGTGCGGCGGCGGAGGGCGTTGTTGGCGTTGGTCAGGTCGCGAGGGTAAAGCGCGCTGCCGTCGGGGGTGAGGTTGACTTCATCAAAACCGTCGTCGCGGCCGAGGTTCTCGCGCCTTGACCACAGGGCGGCAAAGGAGTGTCGGCCCAGCCAGTCGCTGCGGCGGCGGAGGTCGAGGTCGTAGCTGCCGGTGAGCCGGTAATCGTCGCGCACCTGGTCGCGCAGGCTGACCTGGAGCTGACCGTCGGTGTAGAAACGGCCGGCGTTGGGGTTGCGTTGGCCGTTGGGCAGGAAGGCGTTCACGTCGACGCGAAGGGCGACATCATTGAAGACCTGCGGGCGGTATTGCTCGCGCTGCTCCGATTGGCGGTTGAAGGCGGCTTCGAAGGCCAGCGCGCCGACGCGCTGCTCAATGAAGAAGGCGTAATTCGAGTAGTAATAGTCTCCGCGGAATCCCGGGCCCGTCACCGAGGAGCTGCGCGGGACGATGCTTTCGTCGAGGATCGCGGCGGTGTTGTTGCCGAGGCCGGGCGCGGAGGGCCCGGTGTTGGAGATGCGGCTGCCGAACCAGGAGATGGGACCGAGCCCGGAGAAGGGATCGAAGATCCATTGCCGGCTGGAATTGGCGCCGGTGCCCGGGGCCGCCTGGCCGTAGGTGGCCGACAATTGGCGACCGCTGTTCACCCAGCCGAGGTAGCGCTCCTGCGCGGGCCAAGGCTGGGTGACGATCTGGTTCACGTCGCCATACTCGCCATCGAAGCGGATTTCCGTGTTCCGCCACGGGCGGTAGGTCACCGCCAACGCGGCGCCGGTGCGCGTTTGGCCGAGGAATTCCCGCCAGTCCGCCCTGTCCTGGAAGAGCAGGTTGGCCCGGACGGCCAGTTTCCCGGGGATCAGGGTTCGGGCCACGTCGAGTTCCGCCCGTTGGTCGTGGAAGCTGGCGGCCCGGAAGCGGAACTGATCGATCGTCGCGCCGATCCGCGCGCGCTTCGTGCTGGTGTTCAGGATCCCGCCGGGTCCGCCGATGCCGAAGAGGATGGAATTCGGGCCGCGGGAAAAGTCGATCCGCTCGATGTTGTAGCTGTCGCTCGAGAGCGCCCACCCGAAGTAATTGCGGCCGAGCGAGGCGCCCGTGAAACCGCGGAACTGCACGAGCACATCATTGCTGGTGATGGCGTTCCCGGTCTGATCCGTGAGATTTTGCCCGCCATTGAGCGAATACTCGAGCGCCTGAGTTACGTTGATCGCCCCGATGTCATCCAGGAACTCCTTGGTGAAGACCGAGATCGCGGCGGGGGTGTCGCGGAGCGCGGTGTTCAGGCGGCTGCCGGCCAAGGTGTTGGAAGCGGTGTAGCCTTGATCCTGGGCGGCATTGACCTCGAAGGGGGAAAGCACGATCGCCGGGTCGGCGTCGGCGGGCTTCGCGGGCGGTGTCTGGGCCAGGCAGGCGACGAAACCGGCGGCCAAGAGGCCGAGGGCAAACACCTGCGGGCTGCGGGTTGAGGCGGAAGCCATCATCGGAGTAGAGGTGGAGGGGGGCATGGGGAAGGGAGGGGGCGGTCCGGAAAATGGGTGCGCGCCAGCTTCGGGCCCCCACTCCGCGCCAGGCCCGTGAACCTTGGCCCAGCCAAGTGGAACTTGGGCCACCCTTGGTCCGCAGGCCCGCGCATCGACCACGAGCGTGGCCCGGGCCTGGCGGCGCAAGGACGGCCCCGGCCAGGCGACCTGGCCGGCCGAGCTGGTATTCTTCGCCTGACTCAGGGCAGCGTCTTCAGTTGCACGTCCTTGAACTGGACGGTCATCGGGGGACCGACGTGGAGCTGGAAGGCGATCACTCCGTCCTTGGCGCCGAGCTTCGCGTCGGTGTCGGTGACCTCGGCGGTGAGCTTGCCGTTGAGGAAGTGCTGGAGGCGGTTGCCGTTGGCGATGACGACGAAGTCATTCCATTCCCCGAGCTTGTAGGCGGCGAGGATCTCGGCGGGCGGCGTGGCGCCGGGGAGCTTCTCGATGGCGGTCTGCGGGCGCTTGCCGCCCTTTTTCTTCGCGTCCGGCGCCTCGGTGGTGGCACCGAGGCGGACCTTCTCGCCGGGGCCCATCACGATGCCGCGGCCCTTTTCCTCATAGAGCATCCCGGCGTACTTGCCGGTGGAGTCGATGTCGGCCTGGTAGCCACCCACGGAGAAGGTGGCCGCATCGAGCACCTTGCTGCGGTATTGGATGCCGGAGTTGGCCTGGTTGCGGTCGTTGTTCGGGGTGAGCTTGAATTTCACCCGCAGCTCGAAGTTGGCGGGTTTGGCGCCCTGATAGACGAGAAACGTGTTGGCCTTGAGCGCCGGGGCGGTCTCAGCCGTGGTCTGGCCGGTGAGGGCACCGTCCTTGACGGACCAGTATTGCGGGAGGCCGGACCAGCCGGCGAGGGTCTTGCCGTCGAAGATCGGCTTGAAGCCGGCGTCCGCGGCAAAGGCGAACGGAGCGAGGGCGAGGGCGCTGAGGAGGCGGAGGGATTTCATCGGGGGAGGAGGGGGAGCTTATTTTTTGGCCGGAGCCTTCGGGGGCAAGGGGGGAGGGGTGCCGCCGGGGGGGACGGTGCGACCGAGCGCGTAGTCGGCCGGGCGGAGGCCGGCGCGGAAGGCGCGGAAGCCATAGGCGCGTGGCTCGTACGGATCGACCGGGGTGACGTCCGCCTTGGCCGGCACCTCGAGGCCGAGGCCCCAGAAGATGGCGTTCACGACCAGTCGGCGGAGGCTTTCGTCGCGCAGGTCGGTGGCGGCACCGAGGGTGGTGGTGAAGACCCGGTTGGTCGTGCCGGCCTCGTTGCGAAAGAGGCGGGTCCAGGCGACGGGCATCGCGGGGTCGTTGACGCCCTGCGGCTGCTTGTCGGTCGCGCGGGGCTTGCGGTGGTCGGCCGGGGCGTCGCCGGAATTCATGCCCCGGAGCACCAGACCGCGGAGGAGGAGGCGGGCGTCGGCGGGCGGATAGGCCTCGTAGACATCGCTGTCCCCGAAGATGGGGCCGACGCCGCGGAGCAGGGGATCGCCGGCGGCGCCCTCGGCGACCACGGTGCGGGTGGCCTCGGACTTGTGCTTGCCCCAGTGGGTGACCCAGGTTTCGCCGAGGACGTGCTTGCCGAAGCCGCCGGGCCAGGGGGCCTTGCTGTTCCAGGCGTAGGCGGCCCAGCGGGAGGAGGCGGGAAAGTTGAAGGCGTGGGTGGAGGTCCGCAGGGCGATCAGGGGCACGCCGCGGTGGAACGCCTTGACGAAGCGCTCCATCGCCTCGTCGGGCCATTGCCGGAAGCGGAGGGCCAGGACCAGGGCGTCGGCCGAGTCGAGCGCGCCGGAATCCGCGAGGGAGCGCTGGTTGTCCGGGTTGATGGTGCCGTCGGGGTCGAGGGCGAACAGGACCGTGCAGCGGAAGCCGTGGCGCTGGCTGAGGACCTTGGCGAGCATCGGCAGCGCCTCCTCGCCCCGGTACTCCTCGTCGCCGGAAAGCAGGACGATGTGGCGGCCCCGGGCGGGGATGCCGCCGGGCGGCTCAAACGTGAGGGACGTGAGCGCCGCGGCGACGCCGGGCAGGAGACAGGAGAGCGCGAGGAGGCGGAGCAGCATGGGGAGGGGGGCTGGGCCGGCGGGGGGGCGCCGGGAAGAAAGGGGGGACCGCCGGAGCGGCGGGGCGGGCGGGGCGGGGTGGTCGCCACCCGCCGCCGCCGTTCCCGGCGGGAAGGCGCTCAGGCCTGCTTCACCTTGACCCACTTGCGGGCCTTGGCGGAGGCAAGCACGGCGTCGACGACGTAGTCCGTCGCGAGGCCGTCGCGGAAGTTGGGCGTGCAGCCCTTTCCGCTCTCGAGGCCCTGGACGAACTCGACCATCGCGTGGATGAAGCTGTGTTCGTAGCCCAGCTGGAGGCCGGGGACCCACCACTTGCCGCAGTACGGATGGTCGCCGTCCGAGACGTGGATGCTCTTCCAGCCGCGCTCCGGACCCTCGTCCGCGTGGTCGAAGATCTGCAGCCGGTGCAGGTCGTGCAGGTCCCACTTCAGGCTCATGTGTTCGCCGTTGATCTCGAACGTGTAGAGCGCCTTGTGGCCGCGGGCGTAGCGGGTCGACTCGAACAGCCCGAGCGAGCCGTTGTTGAAGTGGCAGTGGAAGAGGCAGGCGTCGTCGATGCCGACCTTCTGCACCTTGCCGGTGAGGTTGTGCTTCCGCTCCTTGACGAACGTCTCGGTCATCGCGCTGACGTCCTTGATGCCGCCGTTCAGCCACAGGGCGGTGTCGACGCAATGGGCCAGCAGGTCACCCGTGACGCCGGAGCCGGCGACGTTGACGTCGAGGCGCCAGAGGCCGGTGCCCCCCTGGGGGAGTTCCGGGTTGATGGTCCAGTCCTGGAGGAAGTTCGCGCGGTAATGGAACACTCGGCCGAGCTTGCCGGCGTCGATCAGGTTCTTGGCCAGCACCACCGCGGGGCAGCGGCGGTAGTTGTACCAGACCATGTTCGGCACCTTGGCCTTCTCGATGGCCTTCACCATCACCTCGGCCTGCTTCGCGTTCATCGCGAGCGGCTTCTCGCAGAGGATCATCTTGCCCGCCTTGGCGGCGGCGATGGCCTGCTCCGCATGGAGGTTGTTGGGCGTGGCGATATCGATGACGTCGATGTCGTCCCGGGCGATGAGCTTCTTCCAGTCGGTCTCGGTGGACTTATAGCCCCAGCGGTCGGCGAACTCCTTCACCTTGGCCTCGTCGCGCCCGCAGACGGCCTGCGGGACGATCTCGTAGCTCGAGGGGAAGAAATGGTTGACCTGATGGAAGGCGTTGCTGTGGGCGCGCCCCATGAAGCTGTAGCCGATGAGGCCGACGCGGAGTTGTTTCTTGGGCATGGGAGGATGGGGAGTAGGGAGTAGCGAGTAGTGGGTAGTGAGTAGCGGCTACCTGGAGGGCTCGAGGGAGCGGGGTTGCGAGGGGTGGCAGTGGGTGCGAGGCGTGATGCTCGCTACCCGCTACTCCCTCCTCGCTACTGCCGCGCAGGGGTTCAGCCGACCCAGCCGTGCTGGTTCCGGACCTCGATCATCGCGGCGAGGATGTCGTTCCAGGTCTGCTGCTTCATCAGCACCTCGTTCGGGAACATGCAGCCGTCCCAGCAGATGTGCTTCAGCTTCTTCGTGACCTTGCCCTGCTTGTCGCGGAGCCAGTAGCCGGAGTCGCGGACGATGTTCAGCTTGCCGCGCGGATCGGTCGCGAGGCAGTGCTTGCCGGTCTTCTCGTGGTCGCCGGAGCCGAAGACGGAGCCGTCGTTCTGGGCGACGTGGAAGTCGATCGTCCACGGCCGCAGGGCGTCGGTGAGCTTGGTCATCGCCTTGTGGAATTCGGCGGGCTCGTAGTGGTACTTCTTCGGGACGAGCCGGTGGGCCTCGGCGTTCGCGCCCAGCGTGTAGAGGTGGGTGTGCGACATGTCGGCCTGGAAGCCGACGACCTTGGGCATCCCGACCTCCTCGAGGAGGTTCACCATGTTCTTCCACGAGTGCATCCCGCCCCAGCAGATCTCGCCCTCGGCGGCGAGGCGTTCGCCCTCGCCCTTGGCGATCTTGCCGGCCTCGCGGAACGTCTGCGCGATCAGCTTGGTGCAGCCCTTGGGGTCCTTGTCCCAGGCGGTGACGCTGGTGGCGCTGTCGATGCGCACGATGCCGTAGGGGCGCACGCCGAGCTCGCGCAGCTTGCGGGCGATGCGGATGGCCTTGCGGACGTGGCTGACGAAGTTGGCGCGGGCCTTCTCGTCGCCACCGGCGGAGGCGTCGAACCAAACCGGGGCGACGACCGAGCCCACCGCGAGGCCCTTGGCCTTGATCTTGGCCGCGAGCGCCTTGATGCCGTCATCGGAGATGTCGATGTCGGTGTGCGGATTGTAGAGGAAGAGGTCGACGCCGTCGAACTTCACGCCCCCGACCTCCGCCTTGGCGGTGAGGTCGAGCATGGTGTCGAGGTCGATGAACGGTTCCGCGCCAGGGCTGCCCTTGCCGACCAGGCCGGGCCACATGGCGTTGTGCAGTTTCGGGTAGTTGTTGGAGGACATGGGGGGAGGGGAAAGGGTGAAGGGGAAGTAGCGAGTAGGGAGGAGCGGGTAGTGAGTAGCGAGTAGGGGGTAGTGAGGAGTAAGGAGCAGAGAGGGACCGGTGGGTTAGAGAAGCGGGCGGCGGGAGTCGGATTGAATGCTCGCTACCCTCTACTGGCTACCCGCTCCGTCCCGGACCCGCTACTTGCTCCTTTGCATTCAGAACTTGTTCTTGCGGTAGGCGCCCATGGCGGGGGCGTCGGGGTTCACCTCGGGGCCGAAGTACCGGAGGCAGACGAGGGGTTCGGTGCTGCTGGTGTTCTCGAAGGTCACTCCGGCGCGGGCGCCGGCCTCGGTGCAGAAGTACTCGTCCTCGGTCAGCTCGGTGAAGCGGATGAGCTTCGGCGAGTTGAGCGGCTGGCCGTTGATGCGGCCGCTGCCCTGGACGCAGATCAGGCCGTAGGCGCCGTTGTCCTTCACCGTGCACTTGGTACCCGGCTCCACCGTGAGTTCCTTCGCGGTGAACAGCTGCTCGCCGTCGATGCGGCCGTAGACGATCCAGCGGTCGACCCAGCCCTCGGCGCGCGTGTCCGCCACCGGCACCGGCTCGAGGTAGTGGTTGTCCTTGAAGTTCGGATCGACGTTCTTCTCCCAGTCGAGCTGGTCGACGATGAAGTCGACATCCTGGTGTTTCGACTTGGGCATGTCCTTCACCAGGAGCGACCACGGCACCTCGCGGCCCTCGACGAGGTTCTGGTACATCCCGAACACGTCCGAGCCCCATTGGGGCTCATAGGTGCAGAGGGAGCCGGGGGCGTGGAGGATGCAGGGGTCGATCAGCCAGCCGCTGCCGGGTTTCAGGCGATAGGCCTTCGAGAGGTCGAGAATGCCGTTGTCGCCCTTGTTCCAATTCCGGATGCACTGCCGGACCTGCTCCTTGGTGGTGCCCGGCTCGAGGCCCATGAAGGTGTAGGGGAAGTTGTTGCCGACGTTGTTGTGCTGGGGGGGGAAGTAGTACGACTCGGGCTTGCCCTCCTGGCCGACCAGCTTCGCCTGCTTGGCGCTCTGGTGCATGTGGTGCGGGATCGGCCCCATGTTGTCGAAGAACTTGGAGTAGACGGGCCAGCGCTTGTACTTCTTCCAGATCGCGGAGCCGACCAGGATGGCGCCGGTGTCGGCGACCGCCTGCTGCAGGGTGAAGCGCTTGTTGCCGACGACGCACCAGCTCAGGCCCTCGTCCCAGGCGCGGCCCTCGTTGGCCGTGGGCGTGGTGGAGGCGAACCAGCGCTCGTCGATCCCGCCGCGGTTCAGCCCGTAGGCGTAGGTGTCGTCGGGATGGAGCTTGATGCGCAGGCCGGGCTGCAGGAACGAGCGGGGCACCCAGGCGGGCGCGAGGCGCAGCAGGCCGCCGGTGTCGGCGAGCGCGCCCTCGACGAGGGAACGGGTGTTGGACTTGACCGTCTTCAGGTCGGCGGTGGTTTTCGGCATGGGAAAGGGGTCGGGTCGCGGGGGCGGGGGCAGGGGAAACCTTCCTGAGCGGAAGGCGCCGAGGCGGGGGAGGTCAACCGCCTAGTGGCGGGCGGCGCGCATTTTCGCCGGGCCGTGGCCTGCTCAGTTGTTGAATGCCTGGCGCGAGTGCTGCGCGAGGTAGGCGGTGATCTCGGCGGTGAAGAGCGCCCCGAACTCCGCGCGCTTCCGCTCGCCGATCCCCGGGATGCCCTCGAGCTGGGCGTCCTCCACCGGGTAATGCCGGGCCATCGCCCGCAGGGTGTTGTCGCCAAAGATGATGTACGCGGGCACCCGCCGCTCGTCCGCCAGTTGCTTCCGCAAGGCCCGCAGCCGGGCGAACAGGATCTCGTCGCACTCGATCTCACCCGCCCGCCGCGCCGCGGACCGCCGCGCCTGCGGGAGCGCCAGGGGCTTGGTCAGGGTGACCGGGGTGCGTTGCCGCAGCGCGTCCCGGCCGGCCTCGGTCAATTCGAGGGTGGCGAACTCGCCGGACGCCACCTGCAGGAGGCCGAGGCGGAGCAGCTCACGGCCGACGCCCGCCCACTGGCTGCGGTCCAGTTCGGTGCCGATGCCGTAGGTCGTGAGGTGATCGTGGCCCCAGCGCCGGATCTTTTCCGTGCCGGCCCCGGTGAGGACCTCGATCACGTGGTTCAGGCCGACGCTGAAACCGCTGTGCCGGATGATCCGGTAGACGCACGAGAGGAACTTCTGCGCCACGAGGGTGCCGTCGTAGGTCTCGCGCGGCTCGAGGCAGTTGTCGCAGGCGCCGCAGGCGGGCTCCGGGTAGGTCTCCCCGAAGTAGGCCAGCAGCTCGCTCCGGCGGCAGCCCGCGCTCTCCGCGAAGTGCACGATCTGGCGCAGCTGGGTCCGCGCCACCTGCTGCTCCTGGGCATCGGTGATCTCGTCCAGGAAGTGCGTCTGCTTGGCGATGTCGCCGGGACTGAACAGCAGCAGGCAGTCCCCGGGCAACCCGTCGCGTCCCGCGCGGCCGGTCTCCTGGTAGTAGCCCTCGATGTTTTTCGGCAGGTCGTGGTGGATCACCCAGCGGACGTTCGGCTTGTTGATCCCCATCCCGAAGGCGATGGTCGCGCAGATGATGCGGGTCTCGTCGCGGAGGAACGCCTCCTGGTGGCGCGCGCGGGTCTCCGCGTCGAGGCCGGCGTGATAGGGACGGGCGGCGAATCCCCGGCCGGCCAAGGCCTCGGCCACGCGCTCGGTCGCGGCCCGGCTCGCGCAATAGATGATGCCGCTGTCCCCCTCGCGCTGGCGCACGAAGGCGATCACCTGCTTCAGGGGCTCGTCCTTGGGCAACACCCGATAGGTCAGGTTGGGCCGGTTGAAGCTGGCGACGAACACCTCTGGGTCGCGCAGGCCGAGTTGCTGGACGATGTCCTCGCGCACGCGCCCGGTGGCCGTGGCGGTAAGCGCCATCATGGGCACCTCCGGCAGGGCCGCCCGCAGCCGGCTGAGTTGGCGGTACTCCGGGCGGAAGTCGTGGCCCCACTCGGACACGCAGTGGGCCTCGTCGATGGCGATCGCGGTGACGTTCCAGCGGCGCAGGTTCTCCTCCCAACCCTCCAGCAGCAGGCGCTCCGGGGCCGCGTACAGGAGGCGGAACTCGCCCCGGTGCAGGCCGCGCAGGCGGGAACGGGCCGTCTCCGCGTCGAGGGTCGAGTTGAGGAAGGTCGCGGCGACCCCGCTCGCCTGCAGGGCGTCGACCTGGTCCTTCATGAGGGCGATCAGCGGGGAAACGACGACCGTCAGGCCGGCGCGCGCCAGGGCCGGCAACTGGAAGCACAGCGACTTGCCACCGCCGGTGGGCAGCAGGGCGAAGACGTCCTTCCCGGCGAGCGCGGCCGAGCAGATCTCGCGCTGGAGCGGGCGGAAGGACGAGTAGCCGAAGGTGGTGCGGAGGAGCAGGTCGAGGTCGGACACGGAAAGGGGGAGGCTCAGCGGCCCGCGGCCTGGCGGGCCTCGGTGAGGGCGGCGCGGACGTCCGCCCGCGCGGGCTCGTCGCGCGCGAGGCGCTCGAGGTGGGGGAGGGCCTCCGCCGCCCGCCCCGTGCGCAGCAGGACGAGGGCGAGGGCGCGGCGCGATTCGCCAAAGCCCGGATCCGCGACCAGCGCCTCGCGCCACGCGGCGAGGGCGGCCTCGACGGCGTCCTGCTCGAGCAGGAGGTTGCCGAGGTTATGGCGCGGGCGGGGATCCCGCGGGCGGAGCGCGGCGGCGGCGGCGAAATGTTCCCGGGCCTCCGTCCGGCGCCCGGCCGCCAGGGCTTGCCGGCCGAGTTCCCCGCGAAGCTCGCCCAGGGCGAGCGGGGTGGGGGCGTGGGCGGGCGTGCGGGCGAGGTTGGCCTCGAGGAGGGCGCGGGCCTCCTCCGTCCGGCCAAGCCGCAGGGCGCAGAGGGCGAGGTTGTGGCGCGTGTCGGGATCGCCGGGCCGCAGGCGCTCGGCGGCGCGGAAATGCGGCTCCGCCGCCGCCGGATCCCCCCGGGCGAAGATCGCCTGTCCGAGGTTGTGGTGGGCGCGCGGGTTATCCGGCCGGCGGGCGGCGGTCTCGGCCCAAAGGACGACCTCGTCCCGGTAACTCCCGTGGCGGACGGCGGAGACCCCGGTCAGGACCAGCGCCGCCGCTCCCGCCGCGAAGGCCCCGCCGCGCGGCGCGCGTCGGCACGCCCACGCCACCAGCACCGCCACCGGGGCCGCGAGGGCGACATACATCCGGTGGTCCGCGATCGTCTGCGAGGCGACCGGCACGAGGCTGGAGGACGGGGCCAGACACAGGAAGTAGGCGCCGCCTGCGAACCCCAGGGGATGCCCGCGCCAGACACCCCAGGCCGAAGCCGCCAGGAGGGTGAGGAGCAGCCCCCCGGGGACCAAGGCGCCGGGCAGGTTTGCGACCACGGGCCCATGGTCGAAGATCAGGGGATGGGGCCAGAGCACGTGCCAGAGGTAGCCGGCCACGGCCTCCCCTTGGGTCAGAAGGTAGGCGCCCACCCCGATCGGGCTGTCCCAGCCCGCCGTTCCGCCGCGGCCGGCGCCCGCGGCGACGAGGGCCGCGAGGGGCAGCCAGCCGGCGGCCAGGGCCAGGTAATAGCCCCGGCGCCCCCCCCAGAGCGCCCGCCACGAGCCCGCCACGAAGCAGCGGTCGTAGAGCGCCACCAGCAGGGGAAGCCCGGCCGCGCTCTCCTTGGCGAGGAGGGCCGCCCAACCGGCCGCCGCCGACGCGACCAGCCACGGTCCCGGCCGGGGGCTCTCCACCCCGCGCGCAAAGGCCGCCAGCGCCGCCAGCATGCCGAGGCCCGCCAGCACTTCGGCGCGTTGGACGACGTAGACCACCGCGGACAGCGCCAAGGGATGGACCAGCCAGATCAGGGCGGCCCAGGCCGCCGTCCGCCCCGCGGCGGCCGGTGCCCAGCGCAGGCGAACCAAGGTGCGCCGGAGCAGCATGGCCAGCAGCGCCGCGGCCCCGGCGTGCAGCAGCGCATTGACCATCCGCAGCGCCCCTGGAGAGGTAAGCCCCGCCGCGGCCTGCAGGCCGAAGGACCACGCAGCCAAGGGGCGGCCGCGCAGGGTTTCCCCCGGATCCGCCCCGGGGCGCCACGCCTCCAGCCAGCCCGCCGGTCCGGCGAGTTGGCGGGCGAGGGCCAGCGCCGGCTCGTCGTCCAGCACCAGGGGCCCGGGCAACGCGGGGAGCACGGCCAGCGCCAGCAGGACGATCGCGGCGGCGCCCCAGGCCAGTCGCGGGCCGCCCGCTCCGGCGGAAGGGCCGGGCGGCGGGGACGGGCGCGGGACAGCGGGCATCGGGGCGGTGAGGCAAGGGGGCGGGAGAGCGCGAGGGAAACCTTTTCGCGGCGGGTTGGCGTCAAGTCACGGTTGGGTCAAATCCGGCGGGCCCCGGATTCGCGCCGCCCCGCGTCTTGACTCCCCCGGGGACGGAGGCTCACCTAACGGTTTGGGCCTTCACCGAACCAAACCAAGCGCATGCAAACTCCGTTCCTCCGACCTCTGATCACGTTGCTGACCCTCTGGGCCGGCTTCCTCGTCCCGTCCGCGCGGGCGCAGCTCACCACCGCCGGCATCTCCGGCCTGGTCCGCGACACCACGGGCAAGCCCGTGGCCGGGGCAACCGTCAGCGCCGTCTACACGCCGACCAATGCGCGGTTCTCCGCCGTCACGTCGGAGGGTGGTCGGTACAACCTGCTGGGGCTCCCCGTTGGCGGGCCCTACTCGCTGACCGCCTCCGCGGCCGGTTTTACCGGGACTCCCTCCTCGGAGGTGTTCACCCAGCTGGGCACGGACATCGACGTGAACATCACCCTCAAGTCGGACGTCGTCGTCCTCGAGCGCTTCGTCGCCACGGCGTCGAAGTCCGACCTTGACGGGTCCGCGACCGGTGCAGGCGTCACCCTCTCGTCCGAGCGCCTCGAGTCCCGTCCGACCTCCGAGCGTTCGCTGGCGGACATGATCAGCGCCTCGCCGCTGGTCACCCTGCGGGAGACGTTCGGCGACCGCGAGGAGTCCCAGATCACCGCGCTGGGCCAGAACAATCGCTACAACTCGATCCAGATCGACGGCTCGCGGATCAACGACCTCTTCGGCCTCAACGGCACCGGCCTGGCCTCGTTCTTCAACCCGCTCTCGCTCGATACCATTGAGCAGCTGGCGGTGCAGGTTTCGCCCTATGACGTCCGGCAGGCCGGCTTCACCGGCGCCTCGATCAATGCGGTCACCAAGTCCGGCACCAACCAGTTCCGCGGGTCGGTCTACACCTACTTCCGCGGCGACGAGCTGCTCGGCTTCAAGCTGCAGGGCTACAATCCCCGCGAGAATGCCCGCAGCGGGACGAAGTTCACGCCTCGCCTGGAGCGGCAGACCCTGGGCGCCACCCTCGGGGGGCCGATCCTGAAGGATCGCCTGTTTTTCTTCGTCTCGTACGAGGACTTCGAGAGCACCAGCGCCGGCCGTGACCCGCTGTTCCTCACCAGCCAGGAGACCCAGATCCTGCAGCGCCTCGGCCAGATCTCCCAAGCGGCCGGCCGCACCATCAACTGGGGCAAAGGCGTCACCGGGCAGACGGCGAACGTCGCCACGGACAAGAAGTTCAGCGCCAAGGTCGATTGGAATGTCACCGCCGACCACCGCCTGAGCGTGCGTTACACCACCACCGAGGGTGAGGTGCCGCAGTTCGGCAACTTCGCCAGCTCCTCCCTCACCTTGAACGGCGTCTCCGCCGGGATCACCACCGCGTCGGACGGCCACTTCTACGCCCAGACCCGCGAGGAGAAGACCATCGCCGGCCAGTTGAACAGCCAGTGGACGCGCAATCTCTCCACCGAGCTCAAGTATTCCTCGACCAAGCAGGACCAGCAGACGCCCCTCAACACCGTCGCGCCGATGATCCTGATCGCCGGCGTCACCGGGGTGAACCAGGTCAACGGCTCGACCATCACCAATGGCGGCTACGTCGCCGGCACCGAGCAGTTCCGCCACGGCAACGTCATCGCGGTGGATAGCCAGCAGATGAGCGCGATCGCGACCTACAGCTGGAAGAACTTCGTGTTCTCCGGCGGCTTCGAGCGCGAGCAGACTGACTTCTACAACCTGTTCCGCCAGGGCTCCTACGGCCGCGTCGCCTACCGCAATTTCGCGGACTTCCTCGCGGACACCAACGCGGTCATCGAGCGCAACGCGTATGACCCCGCCGCCCGTCCGGTCGCGGACATCTCGGACCTGACGACCACGGGCCTCTTCGCCCAGGCGAAATGGGACGTGAACTCGCGGCTGTCCCTCACCGGCGGTGTCCGCGTCGAGTTGGTCGAGACCAGCATCCGGCCCGCCCTGAACCAGGCGTTCTTCGCGGCGACCGGATTCCGCAATGACGCGACGCCCGACGGTTCCAACAGCTTCTCGCCGCGCCTCGGCTTCAACCTGGCGCTTGACGAGGAGCGCCGGCTGCAGGTCCGCGGCGGCGTCGGTCACTTCTTCGGGCGTGCCCCGTGGGTGATCTTCTCCAACTCCTTCGGGCAGACGGGCGTCGGCGGTTTCACCCTCGCCTCCGCGCAGGGCGAACTCCCGAACACCCTCACCGGCTACCTCCGGACCGCCTTCGACCCGGCCAACCCGATCGGCACGGGCAAGGACGTCCCGACCCTGCGCCGCGAGGTGAACTGGATCGACGCCGGCACCGAGTTGCCCCAGTCGTGGCGCGCGAACCTCGCGATCGAACGCAAGGTCCCGCTGTTCGATTCCGTCCTCGGGTTCGAGGTGGTGCACAGCATCGTCGATCAGGCGCTTTTCGTGACCAACGAGAACATCCGCGCCACCACCGTTGGCGCCGACGGCCGCCAGCGTTTCGCGGGCAATCCTTCGACGGCCGCGAACGCCCGGTTCGCCGGCTACACCACGCTGATCCGCGTGCGCAACGCGTCCGTCGGCGAGTCGACCTACTTCACCCTGAACTGGTCCCGCCCGGTGAAGCAGAAGTGGGGCTTCGACCTCTCCTACACCCACGGCTCGGCGACCGAGGCCCAGGCGATCGGCCAGACGACCGCCGGCGGCCAGTGGAACCGCAACGTCGTGTTCAATCAGAACACGGTCACCAAGGGCACGGCGGACTTCGAGATCCGCCACCGCGTGCAGGCGGCCGTCACCCGTGATATCAACCTGATCAAGGGCCAGCGTACGCGCGTCTCCGTCTCCTACGAGGGGCGCACGGGCAATCCCTACAGCTGGGTCTTCGGCGGCGACCTCAACGGCGACAGCGTCTCGTTCAACGACACCGTCGCGGTGCCGAGCGGGCTTAGCGATCCCCGCTTCGACTTCTCCGGGATGACTCCGGCGCAGCGCGACGCGTTCCTGGCCTTCGTGCAGGGCAGTGAGCTCTCGGCCTACGCCGGCGGCATCGCGCCCAAGAACGCGTTCACCGAGCCGTGGGTCAATCGCCTCGACCTCAAGGTCGCGCACAACATCCCGCTGGCCGGCCGCGTGCGCCTCGACCTGTTCTTTGACTTCATCAACCTGGGTGCCTTCCTCAGCAAGGACTTCTTCGGCTACAACGAGGTCTCGCCCTTCCTGAGTAACGGCGTGTTCCGCACGCGCACCCTCACCAACGCGACCGCCTACGGCACGGACGGCCGCATCCGGCCGACCTACACCTCGGAGCCGGTCGGCTTCAACATCGAGAACGGCATGTCCCGCTGGCGCATCCAGCTCGGGGCGCGGCTCAGCTTCTGAGCTCCGGCCCTGGCCGGCAACGCAAGGCGGGCCGCCCCGGGCGGCCCGCCTTTTTTTTGCCCCGTCGTGGGGGGCGGACCGGGCGGCCCTCCCCCCCTCTGTCGCTGCTTTAGGGATACATCCCAAGGTCCCTGCCCGCACCCCGATTCGCCCTCGTCGCCCGGTGTGGGGTAGATGCGCGGCGGATACACGCGGCCGCTGCCCGGCCGCGCGGAAAAGGGGGGCTGATGCCGCAAGCAGATTTTTAGGGAAAATTTACTGACTTTTTCGCCTCCACGATTGACGGGTCCGGGCACGATTCCCATCGCTTGTGGTCGGCGCGAGGAATGACCACAGCCTATTGTGGTCAAGAGGCCGTCAATAACTTCCAACAACTTAGCATCGCCCCCCTGACCTGCGTCCCCGAAAAGCCCTCCTTTCCGCTCCTTCCCCGACCTTAATCGCACCATGCAGAAGTCCTTCCAGATCGGCGCCAAGTCCTTCGTCCTCGACCAGGCCAAGGCGGAGGCCGCCTTCGCCGCCAAGCAGGTGATCAATGGACGGGAGTCGATGACCTTCAACCTGTTGCCGTTGAAGTACCAGTGGGCCTACGACCTGTACCGCACGATGAAGGCCAACCACTGGGAGCCGGAGGACATTCCGATGGGTAAGGACATCGAGCAATGGCGGGATGAGAAGACCGTGTCGGAGGTCGAGCGCTGGATCATCCGGATGGGCATCGGCTATTTTTCCGCGGCCGAGGGCATCGTCGGAGACAACATCCAGCACGTGGTGCGGGAATTGGTGACGGCCCCGGAGCTCAAGCTGGTGCTCGGGCGCCACGCCCATGAGGAGAACATCCACGCGGATTCGCTGCTGTACATGATCTCCTCGTTGCAGATCAACCCGCACGAGTGCGAGGCGATGTTCGAGGACATTCCGACGATCGTCCGCAAGAACGAGTTTGTCACCCGCACGTCCCGCGCCCTGCGCCGGGATCTCGACCTGACGCGTCCGGAGAACAAGCGCCTGTTGGCCCGCAATGTCTTTGTCTTCGGCCAGTGCATGGAGGGCACCCAGTTCTACGGCCTCTTCGGGATGGTGCTCTCCCTCTACCGCCAGAACAAGTTTCCGGGCATCGGCCAGATGTTCCGCTACACCCTGCGCGACGAGTCCAACCACATCGAGGTCTTCCGGAACCTGTTCATGGATCTGGTCGACGAGAACCGCGAGATCTGGACCCCCGATTTCAAGGACGAGCTCCGTGGCCTGATGCGCGAGGCGGTCGAACTCGAGAAGGAGTTCATCCGCGACTGCCTGCCGGTGAACTCGATCGGCCTGTCCGCCGACGACTTCATCACCTACATCGACTACATCGCCGACCGCCGGCTCGAGAGCTGCGGTTTGGCGCCGCTCTCCCCCGGGGTGAAGAATCCCCTGCCTTGGCTGGCCGAGATGATGGACATCAAGAAGGAGCAGAACTTCTTCGAGGGTCGCGTCACCGAGTACCAGAAGGCGTCCGCTCTCAACCCCGTCCGCGACGACGACCTCTGACCGTCCCTTTCCGCCCTACTTCGCCGCCGCGTCTCGTCCTTACCCCGCCTGGCCCATTCTGGCCCCTCCTCCCTGGAGGGGTCGCCGTTTTTCGTCCTCTCCGCTCCGCCTTCCCGCTCCGCCGCCATGAGTCATCCTTCGCTGGCCCACGATCTTGCCCTTAAACGCACCGTTCACGCCCCGGTGGAGCAAAAACCGCACTACGCTTGGCGGGACGTGATCGCGGAACAGGGGATCGCCGTCCCCGAGATCGTGCTGCTGTGTCCCCACGGGGAGGAGCGTTTCGCCCTCGCGGAGGTGGCGGACACCCTGGGCAAGGCCCTGACGAACGTGCATCTCGCCCGGGGCGAGAAGGAGATCTTCACCGAGCAGAATCGCCTCTGGGTCGCGAAGATCTGCCGGGAGGTCGCCGGACACCTCGGCGAGTTGGCCCGCCGGCAGGCGCCGGTGCGGCTCTCGCTTAACGCCCTGTATGAGCTGATCGAGAAGACCCTGGTCGACAACAACGCCTATTTTGTGGCCAAGAGCCTCCTGTTGAACCGGGCGCGGAAGATCGCGGTGGACCGGGAGGCGGCGGCCGTGTCGACGCTGCGGGTGATCCGCCGCAACAACCAGGTGGTGCCGTGGAGCGAGCAGAAGGTGGAGATCGCGGTCCGGAAGACCTTCCTTTCCCTGCAGCGGGATTCCGCGCCGGCGGTCGCGATCACCGCCGCCGTCTCCCAGCGGGTGCATTCCTCCAAGCAATCCTTTATCCACATCGAGGAGATCCAGGACATGGTGCAGGAGGAGCTGATGAAGGCGGGCCACTTCAAGGTGGCGGAGGCCTACATCCTGTTCCGGGCCCAGCGGGCCGCCGCGCGCGATCTCGGGCTGGAGGCCCCGGCCGCCACCCCCGAGGTGGAGCCCGTCGCCGCCGGGCAGGCCGCGATGATCGTCGTGAAGAGCGCCGATGGCAGCAACGTGTTCTGGGACGGATCGGATCTCCGCCGCCGGATCGAGTTCGCCCGCATCGGCCTGGACCTCTGCCTCTCCAACGACGAGATCGAGGCCGAGCTCCGCCGGTCGGTCTACGACCAGATCAGCCAGAAGGACCTCGACGCCACCATCGTCCTCAATTCGAAGACGCTGATCGAGCGTGATGCCGACTTCGCCAAGTTCGCCGGCCGCATCCAGCTGACCTACATCTACGAGGAGGTCCTCGGGTGGGACATCCTGCGCGACGGCATCGGCGCGCTGAAGGCGGCCCACCAGCGCGGCTTCCGCAAGTACCTCGAGCACGGGGTCGCCATCAAGCGGCTCAACCCCCGCCTCCTCGATTACGATCTGTCGCGCCTGGCCGCGGTCCTCGATCCCTCCTCGGACCTCGAGTTCGACTTCCTCGGCATCCAGACGCTTTACGACCGCTACCTGATCATCGACAAGACCCGGAAGCCCTCGCGCCGCCTCGAGACGCCCCAGTACTTCTGGCTCCGCGTCGCGATGGGCCTGATGCTCGACGAACAGGGCGACCGGGAGGCCCGCGTCGCGGGGCTCTACGACCTCTACAAGAGCCGCCGTTTCTGCAGCAGCACGCCCACGCTCTTCAACTCGGGCACGCTCCACTCCCAGCTCTCCTCCTGCTACCTCTACTACGTCGACGATTCCCTCGAGAGCATCATGCTCCGCGGCATCGCCGACAACGCGTTCCTCGCCAAGTGGGCCGGCGGCCTGGGCGGGTCGTGGACCGCGGTGCGCGGCACCGGGGCCTACATTTCCGGCACCAACGGCGAGTCGCAGGGCGTCATCCCGTTCCTCAAGCTCCACAACGACCAGCTCGTCGCCGTCAACCAGGGGGGCAAGCGCAAGGGCTCCGGCTGCGCCTACCTGGAGACCTGGCACAACGACATCTTCGAGTTCCTCGAGCTCCGCAAGAACACGGGCGATGACCGCCGGCGGACGCACGACATGAACACGGCCAATTGGATCCCGGACCTGTTCATGAAGCGGATGGAGGCGCGCCAGCACTGGACGCTGTTCCGTTCGAACCAGGTCAAGGACCTGCACGAGCTTTACGGGGCCGCCTTTGAGCGCCGTTACCTGGAGTATGAGCGCCTCGCCGAGGAGGGCCGCATCCACGGCCAGAAGATCGAGGCGCTGGAACTCTGGAAGAAGATGCTCTCGATGCTCTTCGAGACCGGCCATCCCTGGATCACCTTCAAGGACGCCTGCAACCTCCGCTCGCCGCAGGATCACGTGGGCGTGATCCATTCCTCCAATCTCTGCACCGAGATCACCCTCAACACCAGCAATGAGGAGACCGCGGTCTGCAACCTCGGCTCCGTGATCCTGGAGACACATCTCAAACCGGACGGG
Organism: Opitutaceae bacterium; assembly: GCA_049428505.1. Taxonomy (GTDB): domain Bacteria; phylum Verrucomicrobiota; class Verrucomicrobiia; order Opitutales; family Opitutaceae; genus ER46. The sequence continues at coordinate 20,383 of JBMTAG010000042.1, forward strand.
TCCCTCGACCACGACAAGCTGCGCGAGACGGTCCGCACCGCGGTCCGGGCCTTGGACAACGTCATCGACATCAACTTCTACCCCACGGAGGCGGCCAAGGTGTCCAACCTGCGTCATCGGCCGATCGGGATGGGGGTGATGGGCCTGGCGCACGCGCTGTACCTCCGGGGCCACGCCTTCGCCTCCCCGGAGGCGGTTGACTTCAACGATGAGGCGATGGAGGCCGTCGCCTTCTATGCCTACGAGGCCAGTTCCGACCTGGCCGCGGAACGCGGCACCTATTCCAGCTACAAGGGTTCGAAATGGGACCGGGGGCTCCTGCCCCAGGATACCCTCGATTTGCTGGAGCGGGAACGTGGCCTGCCCGTCGAAGTGCCGCGCGGCGGCCGGATGGACTGGACCCCCCTCCGCCAGAAGATCGCCCGCCAGGGGATGCGGAACTCGAACTGCCTCGCGATCGCGCCCACCGCGACCATCTCGAACATCACGGCCACGTCCCCCTGCATCGAGCCGACCTACAAGAACCTCTTCGTCAAATCGAACCTCTCGGGTGAGTTCATCGTCCTGAATCCCTTCCTCGTGAAGGACCTCAAGGCCCGCGGCCTGTGGGATCAGGACATGATCGACAACCTCAAGTACTTCGACGGCGAGTTGAAGGACATCGAGCGCATCCCCGCCGACCTCAAGGTCAAGTACCTCACCGCCTTCGACATCGACCATAAGTGGATCGTCGACGCCGCCGCGCGCCGCCAGAAGTGGATCGATCAGGCCCAGTCGGTGAACCTCTGGATCAAGACGCCCGACCTGAAGACGCTGAGCCATATGTATCGGCACGCATGGCACACGGGCCTCAAGACCACCTACTATCTCCGCAGTCTCGGCGCCTCCAACATTGAGAAGGCCACCGTCGCCGCCAAGAAGGAGGTCCGTGGCATCGCCGCCGAGACCGAGGCCAAGCCCGCCGCCAAGCGCGAGTTCTCCGAAGAGGAGAAGAAGGCCTGCAGTATCGAGGCGATGCGCCGCGGGGAAACCTGCGAAGCCTGCCAGTAAGCCCCGCTCGGGGCCCAGTCCTCCGCCGCCGGCTCTTCCCGGCGGTCGGACCGGGGTGTAACCGCGTAAAGCCGGGCGACACTTCCCCGGCTTTCCTTGCTCAGACTCTAACTCCCCCTGGGAAGCGGAGTTAGCGAGTCGGGCGGGACTTATTATCGCCATTAAGTGGCGGTAATTTTGACACCCGCGTTCCCGGCCGACCGGTGTCCGCGACGGCGTGAGGTTAAATTTAAACGCAACTTATTGACGATAAGTCGTCATCCGGAACCGCGGCGCAGGCTGGTTCGAGTCCTGCAGGATAGGGTTAAAAACCTATCCTGCTATGAGAAAAATATCATCATTGGTGGCTAAGTTTGGGATTGGCGCCCTCTTGGCGCTTACGCTTCCGGGGGCGACGTTGGTGGTTTCGACGGGAGCGATGGATGCCTGGGACTTGGGTCAGGTCGCGCCCCCGGCCCATTTAGGCGGGTACTCGCTGGTCGCGGCGCTGGCTTCGACCGCCAGCATCGGTTCGGCGGTCGACACGGTGGAGTTTCCCGGCGGCCGTCAGGCGGTCTTTGACGGCCCACTCGAACGGCTGCGGATCGGCCAGGGGTGGGAAAGTTGGAGCCACGGCTACGGCGGCGACGTGTTGTATTGGGATGAGCTGCTGCTGGGCCGATCGACGGTGACCCTGGCCCTCCCGGTCGGGACGCGGGTCTTCTCGTTTTTCGTGGAGCCGAATTTCTTCGGCCCGGCCACCTTCTCGGTCACGGCCTCGAACGGCGTCGAATCCCTGCTGCTCGATGGTTGGTCCGTGGAGGGTGAAGGCGGGGCCCGTGGGATGGCCTTCGGGGTCCGCGCGGGGGCGCCGGACCTGCTCTCGGTGACCTTCACCGGCCTCAGCACGCTCCCGGATGGGTTCGGCTTCGGTGAACTGGCGCTCAACGGCGGGCCGCACGTGCCCTCGGTGCCGGAGCGGACGGCGACGCTCGGGCTGCTGCTGGGGGCCCTCGCCGCGGCGTTGGGATGGCGCCGGCATCGGCGCTGGTTTGGTCCGCTCCTCGCTCTGGGGGTGGCCGGAGGGCTGCAGGCGGCCCCGCCGGTGGTCCGGACGGTGCCGTGGGTCGCGAACAAACCCTTGATCCCGCATTCCACCTTTGCGGGCCGGACCATCACGCTGAAGGGCGTTTGCGACCAGGAAGGGGTGAACTTGCAATGGGCGTGGGATTTCGGGGACGGCTCGCCGGTCGCGACCGGATCCGTCTCCAATCGCTACGTGCTGGAGGCGACGCACACGTACGCGGGTCCGGTGGGCACGGTCTACACCGCCCGCCTGACGGTCCACAATCCCGCCACCGGGGAATCCGGCTCGGCCGAGTACTATGTGGCGATGGAGGAAAAGACCCTCGCGGCGGAGGTGAACGTCGCGATCGACGAGGGGCTCTGGTACCTCCACAAGACGCAGCATCGCTTCACCGCATCCGGGGTGGACTTGGGCGATTGGAACAGCTCGGGCTACGCGAGCTCGGGCTGGTACGGCTTGTGGGCCGCGAACGTCAACGCGTTCGAGGTCAACGGCCACCTTGAGACGGGGCCGGCGGCCAATCCCTACACCGAGACGGTTGGCCGCGGGTTGCGGCGCCTGTTCGAGACCCTCACGACGCGGACGATCGGACTTCAGGCGCTGGGTAATCCGGACAGCAACGGCAACGGCTACGGCGTCGCGCTGAACCAGTCGTATCAATATTATCAGGGCGGCATGGTGATCGACGCGATCGTCGCCAGCGGGACGCCCGATGCGGTCACCGTCACCGGCGTGGCGGGATCCGGCGCCAATCCCGGCATCCGCGGCCGCACCTACCGCTCAATCGTGCAGGATATGGTCGATGACCACGCGTGGGCCCAGTACGATGACGAGCGTTACGGCGGCTGGCGCTACAGCGCCAATGATTTTCCGGACAACTCCGCGTGCCAGTGGGCGGCGATCGGCCTCATTGCGGCGGAACGTTCGTGGGGGTGCACCATCCCCGGTTGGGTCAAGTCGGCCAATACCAACTGGCTGGCCTACAGTCAGGTCCCTTCCGGACCCTTCGGCTACACCGGGCCAGGATCCTACGCGTGGGGCCCCTATGCCAGCACTCCCTCGGGGTTGGTCCAGATGGCGATGCTCGGCCTCGGCCGGGGCAGCGGGGGCGTCCCGAGTTGGGAAGCCGCGGAGGGCTATCTCCGCGACAATTTTGGCAACACCGGGGGACCCTATTATGCCATCAAGGATTACTACTACGGCCTCTTTTCCTTCGTGAAGTCGATGCTCCTGCACCCCGGGGTCGGTGGGCAGATCAAACTCCTCCGTTCCACCCACGCGGGCGTGCCCGAACTCGACTGGTACGCCGCGGAGGTCAGCCGCGGCGCGCCGACCGACGGCGTGGCGCGGACGTTGGTGAACGACCAGAGCCCCGGCGGCTATTGGCGGGCGCACAATTATTCCTCGGACCAGTACCCCTTTGAAACCGCGTGGGCGGTGATGATGCTCCAACGCACCCTCTTTGAGAGCGGCGCCCCCGTGGCGGTGGCCCGCGCCATCCCCAATCCCTCTGTGGCGGGGCAGACGCTCACCCTCGACGGCAGCGACTCTTACCATCAGGACTCCGCCAAGGCGATCGACTCTTGGGCTTGGGACCTGAATAACGACGGTACCATCGACCTGACCGGCGTCTTCGCCACGGCCTCCTTCGCCAGCCTGGGTAACCACCTTGTCCGTCTGGTCGTGACCGACAACGCAGTCCCCGAAAAGACGGCCGAGACGATCCTGACCGTCCGTGTAACCACCCCACCGTTGGCGCCCACCGCCGACGCCAATGGGCCCTATATCTTCTTCCCGGACAGCAAACCCTGGTTCCTCGACGGCACGCGCTCCGTGAATCCGGACGAAGGCCAAAGCGAGCCCCACCTGCCGGCCTATCCCGGCGATCGCCTGCAGCTCTTCGCGTGGGATCTGGACGGGGATGGCGACTTCGATGACGCGACTGGCCCGACCCCGGACGTTACGGCCCATTTCAGCGCCCGCGGGGCAGGCAGCTATCTGATTCGGCTGCGGGTGACCGACACCACGGCCACCTCGTACCCGAGCAGCGGTTCGGGGGATCTGAGCAGCACGACGGTGGCGCAGGTTTTCGTTGAGGCCGGACCCGGCCAGTGCGTGAACCTCGCGGCCGTACCGTTGCTCAAGGAGGTGCAGCTCAGCTGGTCCTGGCCGGTGGGCACCGGTCCCTATCCGGGGGTGGACGCGTACCACATTTATCGCGGCACGGTGGCGGGAGGGCCCTACGTGCAGGTCGGGGCGGTCTCGGCGGCCCTGCCGCAGACGTTCCTGGATCATCCCGGCGTCCTGAACCAAGTGTACCATTACGTGGTGCGTCCGGCGCAGGCGAACGGGGACGAGCTTTGCCAATCGAACCCGGTGGCGGCGGAGCCGTTGCACCCGGCGCCCACGGTGGGCTGCGTGCCCACGGTGGTGTCCAATACCGCCCGCTATTATTACACCCTGAAGGCGGCGAGCGAATGCTTCGGCCGGAACCAGCTGCAGGTGTATGTGGCGGACACCGGGAGCGGCTTGGTCGCGGGACCGTACGCGACCGAGTGGCTGGTCTACATTCGTACCGGAATGGCCAACCCGGGGTTGCGGCCGGGGTCTGGCTCCGTCCGCGCCTACGTGATGACGAAGGGTCCCGCCCGCGTCTGGGCCGTGGACCCGATCGGTCAGGTCAGCGCGGACCTGATCATTCCCTGAGCGGGGGATCCCGCCCGGGCGGCGGTCACTTCTTTTTGGCCGCCGCCTGTTCGAGCTGCGCCGCCTCTTCCTCGGTGACGAGCATATAGACGTGCGCCTTCTCGATCACGACCGAGTAATTCCGGTCGAGGGAGAAGCCGTACGTCTTCCGCATCAGCGCGTTGTTCTCGTTCAGCTTGGTCATCAGGGCCTCGAGGCGGCCCTTGAGCTCCTTCTGCTTGGCGGCGTCCTTCTCGCGGTCGATCGCCGTGTTGAGCTCGACGGCCGCCTGGCGCTGGGCCTGGAGCAACTGCACGTTGGTTTGGAACTCCCGGTTCGCCTCGATCGTGTTCAGGGTCGAGACCTGCACGAGTTTCTGGGCCTTGGGCGCGTCCGCCTTCGCGGCGGGCTGGGCCGCCGGGAGCGTCGCGGCGAGGAGGCTAAGCGGGGTCAGAAGGGTCAGGAGGCGCATGGCAGGGGATAACACTTCCTTCAGCAGGAGCCTTCGGCCGGGTGAAGGCTAGGCTTTTTTGGCCGCCTGAGGCCGTGAAACGTTTGCTTCGGCGAGGCGTTTAGCCTTGTCCATCCTGACTGCTCAAGCCTCCCGATGCTGCCCTTCGCCCTGACCATCTTCACCGGTGCCTTCCTGCTGTTCCAAGTGCAGCCGCTCATCGGCAAGTTCATTTTGCCGTGGTTCGGCGGCAGCCCGGGGGTCTGGACGACCTGCATGCTGTTCTTTCAGGTGCTGCTGCTGGGGGGCTATGCCTACGCCCACGCCTTGAGCCGGCACTGCCGGCCGCGGACCCAGGTGGCCGTGCACCTGACCCTCCTGCTCGCGGCGCTGCTCACCCTGCCCATCTCGCCGGATGAAGCCTGGAAGCCCACGGGAGCCGGCAACCCGACTTGGCACATCCTCAGCCTGCTCGCCGCGACGCTCGGCCTGCCGTACCTCGTGCTGGCCGCGACCGGCCCCCTGATGCAGGAATGGTTCCGGCGCACCTCCCCGGATGCCTCTCCCTGGCGCCTCTATGCGCTTTCGAACGTCGGGTCGCTGCTCGCGCTGGTCAGCTACCCGTTCTTCGTGGAGACTTCCTTTTCGCGGCAGGCGCAGGCGGTGGGCTGGTCCTGGGGACTGGTGCTGTACGCGGCCGGATGCGCGGCCTGCGCCTGGCGGGTGTTCCAACTGCGGCCCGATCCGGTGGTAGCCGCTGGCGTGACGGAAGCGGCGGTGCCGCGGCCTGGCGCCGGGGTCCGGCTCCTGTGGCTCGCACTGCCCGCCTGCGCCTCGGTTCTCCTCCTCGCGGTCACCAACAAGATGTGCCAGGACGTGGCCGTCATCCCGTTCCTGTGGGTGGTCCCGCTCGCGTTGTACCTGCTGACGTTCATCATCAGCTTTGACGGTCCGCGCTGGTACTCCCGTTTCTACTACACGCTGGCCCTTGCCGCGGCGATGGCGGCGGCCGCTCACGCGCTGATCGAGGGGGCCGATATGGACATCCGGGCCCAGGTGGTCATCTACGCGGCCACGCTCTTCATCGGCTGCATGGTCTGCCACGGGGAGCTGTACCACCTGCGGCCGCATCCGCGATACCTCACCGAGTTTTACCTCTGCATCTCCGCGGGCGGCGCCCTGGGCGGCCTGTTCGTCGCCCTGGTGGCGCCGGCGCTCTTCGACAACTACTACGAGACCCACCTTAGCCTCGCGCTGTGTGTGGCGCTGCTGCTGGTGCTGACCTTACGCGACCGGACGGCGCTCACGCCGGCCCGTTGGCGGATGCTTGGGGTGCTGCTGTCCCTGTTGGGCGCGGGTGGGCTGTCCCGGCTCACCTCCGGCGGCGGGCAGTGGCTGCGAGCCGAAATCGGCACGGTCCGCTGGCTGGCCCAGGGGTGGGAGTTCCTCAGCCTGCGCCCGTGGTTGCCTTGGGCGGTGGTCGTGCTCGCCGGCTTCGTCCTCATCTGGCGGGAGCGGCGGGCCACGGTCAACTGGCACCGCGTCACCGCGGGGCTGCTCGGTGCGGGGCTGGTCGCCCTGGTGACGGTACTCGGACTGCAGATCCACAGCACCCGCCAGGGGGCGCTGGTCAGCGGACGCAACTTCTACGGGGTCCTTTCGGTCTTTGAATACGAGCGCGGCAACCCCCAGTCGCACCATCTCCTGCTGCAGCATGGGCGCATCACCCACGGGTTCCAATTCGTCGATGACGCGCGCGCCCCAATGATCACCTCCTACTTCGGGCCTTCTTCCGGCATCGGCCGAACCTTCCGCGAACTGGAGGGGCGGCAGGGGCGCCGGATCGCCATTCTGGGCCTCGGGGTCGGCACCTTGGCCGCCTATGGGCGCGCGGGCGACACGGTGCGCATCTACGAGATCAACCCGCAGGTGGTGGACATCGCGCGGCGGCCCTTCCGTTACCTCGAACTGTGCCCGGCCAAGGTCGAGCTGGTGATGGGGGACGCCCGCCTCTCGATGGAGAATGAGCCCCCGCAGGCCTACGATGTCCTCATCATGGACGCCTTCAGCAGCGATGCGGTCCCGGTCCACCTGCTGACGCGCGAGGCGTTCGCGATTTACCAGCGGCATCTCAAGCCGGACGGGGTGATCCTGGTGAACATTTCCAACCGCTACCTGGACCTGCGTCCAGTGGTGGAGAACGCGGCCCGCGAGTTCGGCTACGAGTCGCTCCATTTCGACAGCGAGGACGGGATGGCCGAGGACCTAGAGGGCGGCTGGTGGTACTACGCCGCGTCCTGGATGGTGCTGAGCAAGGATCGAACCCTGATGGACCGCGAGAGCCTGCGCCGGGCCGCGAGTGCCCCGGTGGCGCCCCGGGCGGACATCGCCCTTTGGACGGACGATTACAGCAGCATGTTCCGGATCCTGAAGTAAGGCCGACGTTCCCCGCGGGGGGACAAAAAAGTCCCGCCCGGAACGGGCGGGCCGGGGAGGGGGGCGAGCGATCGGCGGGGGGCCCCCGATCGAGCGGGGAGCCGCGCGCGCCCGCCCGGGGCCGCCCCCCGGCCCTTGCGCCCGCCTCGTTGGTGGGCCCC
>JBMTAG010000043.1:0-27813 GCA_049428505.1 Opitutaceae bacterium
GGACGAAATGGCGTTTCCGTCCCGATCCGCGGCTGCAGCCGCGGCCACATCGGGCCTGCGGCCGCCGCCTCTGGGCGAAGACCCCCGGTCGTCCCCGGTCGCGAGGCGTAACGCGGCGTAATTCTACCGCCCCTCGGGGCGGGCATTTCCCTTTGCGGGGGCCCGGGTCGCGCCGTGTGCTGGTGCCAGTCTTATGCCTTTGCTTGCTCCGGCCACCGCCCGCGAATCCTCCGGTCTGCTCCCCTCCGCCTCCCCGCGGCGCTCAGTCGGGACGGCTCAGGCCCTCGCCCGCCAGCAGGCGCTCGAGCGCAAGGCCCAGTCCTTCCGGGTGCCCCTTGGGGACCTCGCCCGCTTCACGCAGCAGCTCTCCGCGCTGCTCGCCGCCGGCCTGCCGCTGGTCCAGTGCCTCGACGCGCTGCAGGAGCAGGTGGAGCACCCCTGCTTCCGGATCATCATCCGCGAGGTCCGGTCCGACATTGCCCAAGGCAACCCGTTCTCCGCGGCGGTGCGGCGGTTCCCGCGGGCCTTCAACCCGCTCTTCATCGCGATGGTGGAGGCCGGCGAGGCCAGCGGCGCGCTGGCCGAGATCCTCGGCCGGGTGGCGGGCTACTTCGAGTCGACGGTGAAGCTCGCGAAGAAGGTGAAGTCCGCGATGGTCTACCCGATCGCGGTCATCGGCCTGGCGGTGGTGCTGGTCACGGTGCTGCTGATCTTCGTGATTCCGGTGTTCGCGGGGATGTTCGCCTCCGCCGGCGCCCAGCTCCCGGGGCCGACGCAGGCCCTGATCGACTTCTCGGACTTCCTGCGCGGCTGGTGGTGGGCGCTCCTCCTCGGCGGCGGCGCCCTCGGCTGGCTCGGCCGGCGCCTCGTGGCCACGCCGGCGGGCCGGCGGGCCTTCGACGCCGCCATCATCCGCCTGCCCGTCGCCGGGGGCATCATCCACAAGGTGGCGTTGTCCCGCTTCTGCCGCACCTATGCCGCGCTGGTCCGCGCCGGGGTGCCCATCCTCCGGGTGCTCGAGATCGTCGCCGCTGCCGGCGGCCGCGCCCAGATCGAGGCCGCCTGCGGCGTCATCTCCCGCCACCTCAGCGCCGGCGGCCAGGTCTCCGAGGCCCTCGAGGGTGATCCCTACTTCCCCGCCACGCTGCGCCACATGGTCAAGGCGGGCGAGGCGACCGGCAATGTCGACGGGATGCTCAACAAGCTGGCCGACTTCTACGACCACGAGTGCGAGACCGGCATCGCCGGCCTCACCTCGCTCATCGAGCCGGCCCTGATCGTGTTCCTCGGCGTCGTCATTGGCGGCATTGTGATGGCGATGTTCCTCCCGATCTTCCAGATGGGCTCGGTGGTCGCCGCCTCCTGATCCGGCCGTCCCCGCCTTGACCCCCCGCCGTCCCCGGTAACCATCGCCCCTGCATGCCCTCCATCCTCATCGTCGACGACCTCGTCTCGGTCCACGAGATGCTCGAGGCCGTGATCGAGCCGACGGGCTACGCCACGGCCTTCGCCACGGACGGCGAGAAGGCGCTCGCCCGCTACAAGACGGAGAAGTTCGACCTGGTGCTGGCGGACATCGACATGAAACCGATGGACGGCATCACGCTCCTGAAGGAGCTGAAGGCCTACGATCCCTCGGTGGTGGTGGTGATCCAGACCGCGTACGCCTCGACGGACAGCGCCATCGCCGCGCTGAAGCTCGGCGCCTTCGATTACCTCAAGAAGCCGTTCCAGATCCACGATCTGCTCGGCACGCTGCGCCGCGGGCTCGAGTTCCGCGCGCAGCAGGTGCGCCTGGCCGAGGCGCCGGCCGGCGGCCAGGCGGCGGACCTCGCGGCGCGCCTGCCCGGCGCGGGCCCGCGCTGGGAGCGGGTGGTCGCGCAGGTGCGCAAGCTGGCCGCCGCGCGCGGCCCGGTGCTGGTGGCGGGCGAGAACGGGTCCGGCAAGACCGAGGTGGCCGAGGTCCTGCACGCCGCCGCGGGCGGCGCCCCGGCGACGCTGGTGCGGGTCGACGGCACGCTGTGCTCGGAGGAGGATTTCCGCGCCGGGCTGCTGGGCGAGAAGGGTGAGGGCGGCACGTGGGTGCGCGAGGCGCGCGGGGGCACGCTGTTGCTCCAGCACATCGAGCGCCTCAGCCTGCCCGTGCAGCGGGAGTTCGTCAGCGTCCTGCGGCAGAATGCCCAAAGTTTCCGGCTGATCGCGGCCACGACGCAGGACCTCGAGGCGATGGTTGACGTGGGCAAGTTCCACGAGGAGCTGTTCTTCCGCGTGGCGGCCCTGCCGGTGAACCTGCCGCCGCTCCGCGAACGCCCGGAGGACCTGCCGCACTTGATCCGGCATTTCTGCGCGGGCGTCGCCAACCCGCACTTCGAGGGCCGGCTGGTGGAATTCACCCCCGACGCCCTCGCGGTGCTCAGCGCCTACCCTTGGCCGGGCAACCTCACGGAACTGCGCGCGGTCATCTCCCGGATCGTCACCGAGTCGCAGACGCGCGTCGTCACCTCGCAGCAGCTCCCGCTCCGGGTCCACGAGGTGACGCATTGGCCCTCGCTGGCCGAATACCTTGCCGGGCAGGAGCGCCAGTACCTCGACCAGGTGCTGCACGCCACGCGGGGCGACCGCGCCGCCGCCGCCCGCGTCCTCGGCATCGACGTCAGCCGCTTCGGCTGAGGCCGCTCAAGCCCCCGGGCTGTGGCCCAAGGCGGCCGCGGCGCGGAGCCACGTGTCCGCGTCCCCGAAGCCCCCCGGTTTCACCGCGAGGAGCAGGGGCCCGGTGGCCGGAGTCGCGGCGGCGGCGAGGACGAGGCCCGGCTCGATGCTCCCCGCCACGATCAGCTCGCGCACGCCGAGGCGCGCCGCGAGCGCCCGCGCCGTCTCCCCACCGGTGACGAACACCCGCCGGACCCCGTGCTCCCCGATCAGCGCCGCGCCGATCGCCGCCACCGCGTCCCGGATGCGCTCCGGCCGGCCGCGGGCCTCCGGCGCGAGCACGATCGTCGCCCCGCCGCGACGCAGCTCCGCCGCGCCCGCCCCGATGGCGCGAGCCGGTTGCTCCGGGTCCAGCCCGATGACGGACAGGCCGTGGGTCGCGGCGAGGCGCGCCGCCTGCGTCCGGTTCAGCGGATGCGCGCTGCCGCCGAGGAAGAGCACCGGCCCCGGAGCCGGGGGCGGCAGCGGCGGCAAGGCCCTGGCGTTACCGCCCAGCCTCCGGGCCACCGGTCCTGCGAGCGCGCCCGAGCCCACCGCGAGCCACGGCCCCGGGGGCGCCGCCACCGCCGCGACGGCCGCCTCCAGCTCCCGCTCGTCCCGCACGTCCGGGAGGAGCAGCCCCGCCTGCGCGCCCGCGATCCGTGGGAGGTTGCCGTCGCGGACGGGCGCCGCCGGGTCGCGCGCAAACTCGGTCGCGAGGACGGGCACGCCCCGGACGAGGAGTTGCCCGTGCTCGACCGTGCGTCCGGCCGCGGGATTGGCGGGGCAGAAGAGGAGGCGGTGTCCGGGGAACTGGCGCCGCACCGCCGCCAACTCCGCCGCGACGGGTCCGCGCAGCGTGGAATCGATCTTCTTGAACACCAGCCGGGCTCCGTGCGCGGCCGCGTGCGCGAGGGTCGCCGCCACCCGGGCCGCGGCCGCGTCCGGGGGTAGGTTGCGCGATTCAGTGTTCACGCCCCCGCGCCCCCCCCCCGGCCCGGGCCGCCCGGCGCCCGCGGCGCCCACGCGGCGGAGGCGGCGCCGGGGCGCGGGGACGGCGGCGCCCGGGTCGAGGGCGCCGCTGAGGTCATCGGCGAGGAACCAGTCGCTCATCGGGAGGGATCCGCGTTTACCGCGAGCTCGGCGATGGCGCCCGGCCATGGTCGGCTACCCTGCAGATCGCTCCCGAGGGTGAGCCGCAGGCCGGCCCCCCGCGGCGGATCCGCCAGCCGCGCCGGCGCCGCCGCGGCGTCCCGGCCATCGATCGCCACGCGCACGACGCCCGTGCCATCGTGGTGCCAGACGACGTGGAACCAGCGGCCGCGGGGCAGGCGGGCGGGTGGGGTCAGGAGCACCGTCAGTTCCTGAAAACGCGGGTGGGGCGGACCGCCCGGGTCGGCGAACTCGCGGCCCCGCCGGGGGGGGGGGGGGCCGGCGTCGTCCGCCGGGCCGAGCGCCGCGAGGAGGAAGGCTTCCTCCGCCGGCAGCACGCTCAGGCGCAGGATCGGTTCGTCGTCCGCGGGGCCGAGGGCGAGGAGCACGCCCTCCTCGGGTCCCGCGTCGGGTCGGAGCCAGAGCCGCGCGGCGACGCGCCACGGGGCGGCGCCCAACTCCAGCGGGGTGCCGGCGATCTCCGCGGCCCGCGGGGCGTCGGGGCGGGCCAGCACGGCGGCAGGCCCCGCGCCGGCGGGCCCTGGTTCGAGGGCGGGGCGCCCGGCAACCACCGTGAGGCGGGCCCGCGTTCCCAGGAGGAGCGACTGGCCGGTGGGGTTCGCGCGCGGGTCGGCCGCGAAGCGCCACGCGTCCGCCGCGGGGGCCAGCGTGGCCAGCGCAAGCAGCAGGACGGGCGGCGGCGGGAGCACGGGCATCGGGTGGCAGCACTGCGGGGCCCGGCGGGGCGGGCGTCAAGCCGGCGGCTGCCGGGCGGGTTCGCATTGCCTTCCGCCGGGCCGCCGCGGCATGGTGCCCCCCGATGCGCCTCATCCGCCTGCTTCCCCTGCTGGCAGCGAGCCTGGGCGTCGCCCCCGCGACGTCCGCCGCGCCCGCCCCCGTTCCGAACATCATCTTCATCCTCGCCGATGACCTGGGTTACGGCGAACTCGGCTGCTACGGGCAGCGCCTGATCCAGACCCCCCGCCTCGACCGCCTTGCCGCCGAGGGGGCCCGGTTCACGCAGTTCTACGCCGGCAGCACCGTTTGCGCCCCCTCGCGCAGCGTGCTGATGACCGGCCAGCACCTCGGCCGCACCCGCGTGCGCGGCAACGCCGGCGGGCGCCAGGGCCTCGCGCAGTCGCTGCGGGAGGGGGATGTCACGGTCGCCCGCGTCCTTCGCGATGCCGGCTACGCCACCGGCCTGGTGGGCAAGTGGGGCCTCGGCGAGGTGGACCAGCCCGGCGAGCCGCGCCGGCAGGGTTTTGATTCCTATTTCGGCTACCTCAACCAGACGCACGCCCACAACCATTACCCCAGCTTCCTCTGGCGCGACGGCGTGAAGGTGCCGCTGGCGAACGACCTGGTGCCGGTGGGCGCGGTGGAGGGGGCCGGCTATTCGCGCAACCGCGTCGCTTACGGCGGCGACCTGCTTACCGCGGAGGCCCTCGCCTTCGTGGAACGCCACCGCGCGCGTCCGTTCTTCCTGTTCTGGTCCCTCGTCACCCCGCACGCCAACAACGAGCGCTCCAAGGAGCTCGGCGAGGGCAACGAGGTGCCCGATCAGGGCCCGTACGCCGGCCGCGACTGGCCGGAGTCCGCCCGCAATCACGCGGCGATGATCACGCGGATGGACCGCGACGTCGGCGCACTGCTCGACCGCCTCCGGGCGCTCGGGCTCGACGAGCGCACGCTGGTGATGTTCTCCAGCGACAACGGTCCGCACCGCGAGGGCGGCCCCGGGTACGACCCCGCGTTTTTCCAGCCGTCCGGCCCCTTCAGCGGCCTGAAGCGCAGCCTCACCGACGGCGGCATCCGCGTGCCGTTCCTCGCGCGCTGGCCGGGGAAAATCCGTGCGGGCACGGTCGCGGACCACGTGGGTTACTTTGGCGACCTGATGGCGACGTGGACCGAGCTCGCGGGGGCGCGCCCTCCCGCGAACCTGAACAGCCTGAGCCTCGTGCCCACCCTCCTTGGGCGCGGCGAACAGGCCCGGCACCCGCACCTCTACTGGGAGTTTTACGAGCAGGGGGTCAGCCAGGCCGCGCTGCTGGACGGCCGCTGGAAGGCGCTGCGCCTCCGCACGCCGTCGGCGCCGCTCCAGCTCTTTGACCTGCAGACCGATCCGGCGGAGGCCCGCGACCTCGCGGCCAGCCGGCCCGACCTCGTGGCGCGGGCGGAGCGGATTTTCCGCGAGGATCGGGTCGACAACGAGGATTGGAAACTCGCCGCCGCCGCGCCCGCCAAGAAGAAGTAGGGCCTACTTGGCGGCAGCCGGGGCCTCCGGCATCCGGCAGGACTGCCAGGCGAGGAACCGCCATTGGCCGCCCTCCTGCCGCCACACCGCGAGGTAGGAGAGGTCCATTTGGCCGGGTTTCCCGCTGGCCCGGTTGCGCGTGGCCACCACCACGCGGCCCTTCATCAGGGCGACCCCGGGGCCGGCCGGCGTGAAGGTGCGCTCGCGGTAGGTGAAGGACTCGTAGCGGTTCGGTCCCGCGGCGATGCCTTCGATCTGGGAGGCCTTGGTGTCCACCTTGCCGTTGGAGTGGGCGTAGTGGAGCGCGTCGGAGTAGAGGGCCGCGAGGCGCGTGCGGTCGCCGGCCACCGTGGCGGCGACGCGCTCGTCGTCGGCCGCCCGGAGGGCGGCGGTCAAGGCGTCCTCGGCCGCGCTCACGTGGAGCGCGGGCAGGAGAAGGGCGGCGAGGAGGGCGGAGCGGAGGGGCAGGGGGATCATCCCGGAGTCCTAGCGCCGCCGGACTTCGCGTGGCGAGCTCGGAGCCTTGCATCCGTGGAGGGCTCGAGCCCCGACCGTGAGTGCGCTTACCCCGAGTTCACCCTGAGTTTACCCCGAGTTCACCCCGAGCCTTTCGAGTGGGCCTGTCGAAGGGCCTGCCCTGAGCTCGTCGAAGGGGCGTTTTCGTTTGTTTTCGGTCGGGCCGGCCCGATAGTCCCGGGCGATGCGCGCGCCTTCCGCTCCGCCCGCCCTTCGCCGCTGGTTCGCCGCCGTCGGTCCCGTGGACCGGGTCGGCGTCGAGGAGCGCGTGGCCAAGTTCACCACACGCTCGATCAAGAAGGCCGCGAAGGTGCAGGGGCTGAAGCTCGCGGTGTCGATGGTCGACCTGACGACGCTCGAGGGGAAGGACACCCCCGGCAAGGTGGCCTCGCTCTGCCGGAAGGCCCTGCGGCCGCACGATGATCCGGCGGTGCCGCCGACCGCCGCGGTGTGCCTTTACCCGGCCCTCGTCCGGGCCGCGCGCCGCGCCCTCGGGGCGCGTTCGCCGGTGCGGATCGCCTCCGTCGCCACCGCCTTCCCCAGCGGCCAGACCGCGCTTGCCACCCGCCTCGCCGAGGTCCGCCGCGCCGTCGCCGACGGGGCGGACGAGATCGACATGGTCATCAACCGCGGGGCGTTCCTCGCGGGTGAACTGGGGCGCGTGCGCGACGAGATCGCCGCGGTCGTGGCCGCCTGCGGGCCCGCGGCCCTGAAGGTCATCCTCGAGGTCGGGGAGCTCGAGACCTACGACCACATCCGCGCGGCCTCCTGCCTCGCGCTGCCCGAATTGCGGCCGGGCGACTTCATCAAGACCAGCACGGGCAAGACCGGCACCAACGCCACCCTGGCCAACACCCAGGTGATGCTCGAGGCCATCCGCGACCACTACCTCGACACCGGCATCGCCATCGGGATGAAGCCCGCCGGCGGCATCCGCACCGCGAAGCAGGCGCTCCACTTCCTGGTCGCGGTCAAGGAAACGCTGGGCGACGCCTGGCTCACCCCGGCCCGCTACCGCTTCGGCGCCAGCGCCCTCCTCAACGACCTCGTGCGCCAGCTGGAGAAGGAGCGCACTGGGGCCTATCCCGCGCCCTACGCCTTCAGCGAGGCCGCCGAATCCTACTGAGCCGTCCCTCGCCATGGCCAAGTCCGCCCCCGCCCGCCGCCCGCGTCGCCCCGCCCCCGAGCTCCAGTTCGGCGACCTCTGGCCCTACGATCCCGCCCCCGAGACCGCCGACCCGCGCATCCGACCGTCCTACGGCCTCTTCATCGGCGGCCGCTTTGTGGAGGCGGCAGGCGGGGAACGGTTCGACAGCATCAACCCCGCCAACGAGCGGAAGCTGACCGAGCTCGCCCGCGGGGGCCCCGCCGACGTCGATGCCGCCTGCCGCGCCGCGGCCGCCGCCTTTCCCCGCTGGTCCCGCCTCCCCGGGGCCGAACGTGGCAAATACCTCTTCCGCCTCGCCCGCCTCCTCCAGGACCGCGCCCGCGAGTTCGCCGTCGCCGAGACGATGGACAACGGCAAACCCATCCGCGAGACGCGCGACTTCGACGTCCCGATGGCGGCCGCCCACTTCTTCTACCACGCGGGCTGGGCCGACAAGCTGGCTTACCTCGCCCCCGGACGCACGGTCGCGCCCCTCGGCGTCGTGGGCCAGGTGATCCCCTGGAACTTCCCGCTGCTGATGCTCGCGTGGAAGATCGCGCCCGCCCTCGCCGCCGGGAACTGCGTCGTCCTCAAGCCCGCCTCGCTCACGCCCCTCACCGCGGTGAAGCTGGCGGAACTGCTGCAGGAGGCCGAACTGCCCCCGGGGGTCGTCAACCTCGTCACCGGCCCCGGCGCCACCGGCGCCCACCTGCTCGCGCACCCGCTGGTCCGCAAGGTGGCGTTCACCGGTTCGACCGAGGTCGGCAAGGTGATCCTCCGCTCCGTCGCCGGCGCGGGGAAGCGGCTCACGATGGAGCTGGGCGGGAAGGCGGCGAACATCGTGTTCGCGGATGCCCCGCTCGACCAGGCGGTCGAGGGGATCGTCAACGGCATCTTCTTCAACCAGGGCCAGGTCTGCTGCGCCGGCTCCCGCCTCCTCGTGCAGGAATCGGTCGCGGAGCGCGTCGTCGCCCAGCTGCGCCGCCGGCTGCAGGTGCTGCGCGTGGGCGACCCCCTCGACAAGAACACCGACCTCGGGGCGATCGTCTCGCGGGAGCAGCGCGACGTCATCCGCGGTTACCTGCGCGCCGGGGTGGCGGAGGGCGCCGAGCTCTGGCAGGCCCCGTTCCGCGCGCCCGCCCGCGGGTTTTACGTCGCGCCCGCCGTCTTCACCGGGGTCAGCCAGAGCCACCGCATCGCCCGCGAGGAGATCTTCGGGCCGGTGCTGAGCGTGCTCACGTTCCGCACCGTCGAGGAGGCGGTGGAGAAAGCCAACAACACGCCCTACGGGCTGAGCGCCGGGGTGTGGACCGACAAGGGGTCGCTGATCCTGCGCCTCGCGACGGAGCTGCGCGCCGGGGTGGTCTGGGCCAACACCTTCAACAAGTTCGATCCGACGTCGCCCTTCGGCGGCTACAAGGAGAGCGGCTTCGGCCGCGAGGGCGGCCGCCACGGCCTGCTCGACTACTGCGCCGTCACCTGACCCGCCCATGCCCCGTCTGCCCGTCACCAAGACCCCCAAGCCCTACGTGGGCGGCGCCTTCATCCGCTCGGAGAGCGGCCGCACCCGGCCCCTCCACGACGCGACCGGCGCCTTCCTCGCCCACGTGCCCCTCTGCACCCGCAAGGACCTGCGCAACGCGGTCGAGGCCGCCGCCAAGGCCGGCCCGGGCTGGGCCCGCCGCACCGCCTACAACCGTGGCCAGATCCTTTACCGCCTCGCCGAGATGCTCGAGGCCCGCCGGGCCGAATTCGCCGCCGCCCTCGTCCGCTTCGGCGCCCGCCGCGCCGTCGCCCTCCGCGAGGTCGACGCCGCCACCGACCGCCTCGTCCACTACGCCGGCTGGGCCGACAAGTACGAGCAGCTGCTGGGCGGGGTGAACCCGGTCGCCGGACCCTACTTCAACTTCACGGTCACCGAGCCGATGGGCGTCGTGGGCGTCCTCGCCCCCGCCGCGCCCGCGCTGCTGGGGCTGATCTCCCTCACCGTGCCCGTGATCGTCAGCGGGAACACCGCCGTGGTCCTGGCCTCCGAGTCCCAGCCCTACCCGGCGATCCTCCTCGGCGAACTCCTCGCCACCAGCGACCTGCCTGGAGGGGTGGTCAACGTGCTCACGGGGGCGCGCGCCGACCTGCTGCCCACGTTCGCGACCCACGCGCACCTGCGGGGCCTCAGCGCGGTGGCCGACGCCGCCGAGCGGCGCACCCTCGACCTCGGCGCGGCGGAGAGCGTGAAGCGCGTCCGCTACACGCCCGAGGCCCCGCTCGCCACCTGGCTCGGCGCCGCCGCCCAGGGACTCGAGCCCATCCGCGCCTTCACCGAGGCGAAGACCACTTGGCATCCGATCGGCGTATGAAGTTCCCGTTGCTCCCGTGCCTGCTTGCGTTCGCGGTCGGCGCCCTCCGGGCCGCCGCGCCCGTCTCCCCGTCGCCGGCGCCGCCGGCCGCCGCGAGGGCGCCCGACTCGGCGGAGGATCGCCGCGCGCGCGAACTGGTCGCCCGGCCCGCCTTCCAGGCCGCCGTCCGCGCCTACGACCGGGAGTTCGAGCGCTTCGTCCGCGAGCTGATCCAGCTCACCGAGATCCCGGCGCCGCCCTTCGGGGAAAAGGCCCGCGGCGAGGCCTTCGCCCGGCTGCTGCGCGAGGCCGGGTTGACCGACGTCACGACCGACGCCGAGGGCAACGTCATCGGCCGCCGCCCGGGCCGCCCCGGTGGCGCCGCGCCGCTCCTCGCCGTCGCCGCCCACCTCGACACCGTGTTCCCGGCCGAGACCGACGTCCGCGTCAAGCGCGCGGGCACCCGGCTGATCGCCCCCGGCGTCGGCGACGACACCCGCGGCTTGGCGCTGCTCCTCGCGATCGTGCGCGCCCTTGGCGCGGCCGGGATCGAGACGCCGGGCGACCTCCTCTTCATCGGGAACGTGGGCGAGGAGGGCCCGGGTGACCTCCGCGGGATGCGCTACCTCTTCCAGCGCGGCCCGTGGCAGGGCCGCATCCCGCGCTTCATCTCGATCGACGGCAGCAACAACGACCTGATCACCAACGGCGCCCTCGGCAGCCTCCGGTACCGCGTCACGTTCAAGGGCCCCGGCGGCCACAGCTGGGGCGCCTTCGGGCAGGTCAATCCCGCCTTCGCCCTCGGCAGCGCGATGGCGGCCCTCGGCCGCGTGGTCGTGCCCCGCCAGCCCAAGGTTTCCTACAACGTCGGCGTCATCAGCGGCGGGACGTCGGTCAACTCGATCCCTTATGAGGTCACGATGGAGGTCGACCTGCGCTCCGTCTCGCCGGAGGAGCTGCGGAAGGTCGACGCCCGGTTCAAGGAGATCATCGAGACCGCGGTCGCCGAGGAGAACGCCGCGCGCGCCACCACCTTCGGCCGCATCACCGCCGAGGTGAAGCGGATCGGCGACCGCCCCTCGGGCACCACGTCGCCGGAGACCCCCGAGCTGCGCCAGGTCGCGGCCACGATGCGCGCCTTCGACAAGGTGGCCGTCTGGAACATCAGCAGCACCGACTCGAACCTGCCGATCAGCCTCGGCCTGCCCGCCTTCACGATCTCCTCCCAGTCCGCCCGCCGCGGCGGCCGCTCCCACTCGCTCGACGAGTGGACCGACGTCGAGCAGCCGACCGCCGTGCAGGACTTCTCCCTCGCCCTGGCGATCATCCTCGGCGTGGCCGAGCTGCCCTGATTCCCCGGCGATGATCGCGGCCCACGGGCTCACCAAGGTCTTCCGGGACCGCCGGCGCGGGGAGTTGCGCGCGGTCGACGGCGTCTCTTTTTCCGTCGCGCCCGGCCGGATCTACGGGCTGCTCGGCGCGAACGGCGCGGGCAAGACCACGACGCTCCGGCTCCTCGCCACGCTGCTGCGCCCCACGGCGGGCACCGCCGAGGTCGCGGGCTGCGACATCAACCGCGATCCCACCGGGGTCCGCGCCCGCGTCGGCTTCCTCGCCACCTCCACCGCCCTCTACGGCCGCCTCACCGCCCGCGAGACGCTCGAGTACTTCGGGCAACTCCACGGCCTGCCCCCGGACGTGCTCCGTTCCCGCATCGCCACGCTCGCGGACGAGCTCGAGATGCACGACTTCCTCGACCGCCGCTGCGACCGCTTCTCCACCGGGATGAAGCAGAAGACGTCGATCGCGCGGACGCTGGTGCACGATCCCGCGGTGATGATCTTCGACGAGCCCACCCTCGGCCTCGACGTGATGGCGGCCCGCGCCGTCGTCCGCTTCGTCCGCGCCTGCCGCGACCGCGGCAAGACCGTGATCTACTCGACGCACGTGATGAGCGAGGTGGAGAAGCTGTGCGACGTGATCGGGATCATCCACGGCGGTCGCCTGCGCGCCGAGGGTTCGCTGGCCGACCTCCGCGCCCGCCACGGCGAGACCGACCTCGAGGAGATCTTCGTCCGCGTCGTCGGCGGCGAACCCGCCCCGCCCCCGCTGCTCCCGCCCCGATGAACGCCGCCCACGTCTGGATCATCTACCGCAAGGAGCTCCGCGACGCGCTGCGCGACCGGCGCACGCTCATCTCCTCGATCGTCGTCCCCACGCTCCTGATGCCCCTGCTGCTCTTCGGGGTGGGCAAGGTGATGCAGCGCGCGGTGACCGAGGCGCGCGAGGAGGTGCCCGCGGTGGCGGTGCTCGGCGGGGCCGGCGCCCCGGAGTTGCTGGCCCGGCTGACCGGCGACGCGCGGGTGCGCCTCGTCCCCGTGCCCCCCGACTGGCGGGAGGCGATCGCCGCGAAGCGGCTGCGCGCGGTGGTCGAGGTGCCCGAACGGCTGGAGGAACGCCTCCGGTCGGGTGAGGCCGCGCCGGCGGTCCGCATCTTCCATTACCAGGGCGAGCTCAAATCCGAGAACGGCGCGCGCGTCGCCGAGCGCATCGTCGCCGAGCACCGCGAGCGCGTTGTGACGGAGCGGCTCGCGGCGCGCGGCCTGGGTCCGGAGGCGATGCGGCCCTTCGAGGTCCGGCGCGAGAACGTCGCCCCGCCCGAGAAGGTCGGCGGCAACCTGTTCGGCGGGCTGGTCCCGTACTTCATCATCTTGCTCTGCTTCACCGGTGCGATCTACCCGGCGATGGATATCACGGCCGGCGAGAAGGAGCGGGGCACGATGGAGACGCTCCTCTGCAGCCCCGTCGCGCGGCTCGACCTCGTGCTCGGGAAATTCCTCCTCGTCCTCACCGGGTCGCTGGCCTCGATGGTCTTCGTGGTCGCGTCGATGGCGGGGAGCGCCCTGGTGGGCGGAGCGGTGTTCCTCGGCTCGGCGGGTTCCGCCGCGGCGGGCTCGCTGCCGCCGGGCGCCGCGGCCGCCGGCCTGGGGTCCCTGCCGACGATCGATCCGTGGGGGCTGGTCGGCGTCTTCGCGATGGTGCTGCCGGTGGCGGTGCTGTTCTCCGCCGTCGCCCTCACCGTCTCGCTGTTCGCCAAGAGCTACAAGGAGGCCCAGAGCTACCTCGGGCCGCTGATCATCGTCGTGCTGCTTCCCGGGATGATCGCCGCCTTGCCCGGCACCGAGCTCACCGCGCGGACCGCGCTCATCCCGCTGCTCAACCTGAGCCTCGTGTGCAAGGAGATGCTCTCCGGCTCCTGGCCCTGGGGCTACATCGCGCTCATCTTCGGTTCCTCCTCGCTTTACGCCGCCGGCGCCCTCGCCCTCGCGGTGAGGATGTTCAACCGCGAGGATGTCCTGTTCCGCAGCTGACCCACCGATGACTCCGCCGCAGATCATCGCCCGCAAGCGTGACGGGTTGGTCCTCACCGAGGCGGAGATCGCGGCATTTGTCCGCGGCGCCACCGACGGTTCCTGGGCCGACTACCAGTTGAGCGCCCTGCTGATGGCGATCTGCCTGCGCGGCCTCAATGCCGAGGAGACGACCCGCTACACGACGGCGATGACGCGCTCGGGCGTGGTCGCCGACCTGACCGGAATCCCGGGGATCAAGGTCGACAAGCACTCGACGGGCGGGGTGGGGGACAAGGTTTCCCTCGTGCTCGCCCC
Organism: Opitutaceae bacterium; assembly: GCA_049428505.1. GTDB lineage: Bacteria > Verrucomicrobiota > Verrucomicrobiia > Opitutales > Opitutaceae > ER46. Next base: position 13,762 of record JBMTAG010000043.1, read on the forward strand.
GTGGGTCGCCGCGTGCGGCGTGCCGGTGCCGATGATCAGCGGCCGCGGGCTCGGCCACTCCGGGGGCACGCTCGACAAGCTCGAGGCCATCGCGGGTTTCCGCACCGGCCTGTCCCTCCCGGAGTACCGCGACCAGGTCGCGCGCATCGGGTGCGCCCTGATCGGTCAGACCCCCGAATTGGCTCCGGCCGACCGTCGGCTCTACGCGCTGCGGGACGTCACCGCGACGGTCGAGTCCGTCCCGCTCATCTGCGGCTCGATCCTCTCCAAGAAGCTGGCCGCGGGCATCGACGCCCTGGTGCTGGACGTGAAGTTCGGCCGCGGCGCCTTCATGCCTGACCTGCCGGCGGCGCGGGAGTTGGCGGCGACGCTGGTCCGCGTGGGTCGCGCCGCGGGCAAGCAGGTGCGCGCGCTGCTGACCCGGATGGAGGCGCCGCTGGGCCGGGCGGTGGGCAATGCGCTCGAGGTGGCCGAGGCGATCGCGGCGCTGCGGGGTGCGGGGCCGGCGGACCTGATGGAGGTCACGCGGGCGCTGGCGGTGGAGATGCTTTTGCTCGGTGGCGTCGCGGCGGATGCGGCGGCGGCGAACGCGCGGCTCGACGCCGCCCTCGCGAGCGGGGCGGCCGCCGCGAAGTTTCGGGAGGTCATCGCCGCGCAGGGTGGCGATCCCCGGGTGGTGGACGATCCCGGACGGTTGCCGGTCGCGCGGCGGATCGAGCCGGTGTTGGCGCCGCGGGCGGGTTTCATCACGGCGGTGGACGCCCGCGCCGTGGCCTTCGCGGCCCTGCGGCTCGGGGCCGGTCGCGCGCGCGCGGAGGATACCGTGGATCCCGCCGTCGGCGTGGCCGGCCTGGGCCAGGTCGGGGAGCCGATCGCCGCCGGCCAGCCCCTGGCGTGGTTGCACGCGAACGACCCTGCCGGCCTCGACGAGGCTCGTGCTCTCCTGGGCGGCGCGTTCACTCTCGGGGAAACGCGGGTCCCGCTGCCCTCGTTGGTCGCGGAGCGAATCGGGGAGTAAGGCCGCCGCGGGGCCTAGGCCCCGCGCTCCATCTCCTCGAGTTCGGAGGCGGCCTTTTCCCAGGCCGTGGTGGCTTCGCCGAGCTGGTCGACGATCGTGGAGAGTTCGCGGTTAAGGTGGTGGAAGCGGCCCTTGTCGGCGTAGGTCTCCGGGGCCTCGAGGGCGGCCGTGATCTCCGCCTGCTTGGCCTCCAGCTCCGTCACGGCCTTCTCCAGCTGGCCGACGCGCTCGCGGAACTTCCGCAGTTCCCCGGCGCTGCGCTTCGGCGGCCGTGGGGCGGCGGCGGCGGCCGGTGCGGGCCTGGCCGGGCGGGCGTCGGTGAAGCCGGCCGTGAGGGCGGCGCGGGCGTCGCCGGCGCGCGACTTCTCGAGGTAGTAGTCGTAATTGCCCGCGTAGGGGGTGAGGCGGCCGCTGTGCACGTGCAGCACGTTCTCGGCGAGCGCGCGAATGAAGTGCACGTCGTGGCTGATGAAGATCAGCGTGCCCTCGTAGGACTTGAGGGCGTGGATCAGCGCGTCGATCGAGGCGATGTCGAGGTGCGTCGTCGGCTCGTCCATCAGCAGCAGGTTCGGCGGCTTCACGAGCAGGCGGGCGAGGGCGAGGCGGGACTTCTCGCCGCCGGAGAGCACGCCGATCGGCTTGTGCACGTCGTCCTTGCGGAACAGGAAGGCGCCGAGGATCGCGCGGGCCTGCTGCTCCGTGAGCTGGTTCTCGTTGGTCCGCAGCTCCATCACGTTCTCGAAGACCGTCAGGTCCGGCTTCAGGTTATCGAGGCGGTTCTGGGCGAAGTAGCCGGTGAAGACGTTGCTGCCGAGCTCGCGTTCGCCGCCCTGGATCGCGATCACGCCGGCGAGGATCTTGAGCAGCGTGGACTTGCCCGCGCCATTGGGGCCGACGAGCACGATGCGCTGGCCGCGCTCGGCGGTGAAGTTGAGGTCGCGGTAGACGACGTGGTCGCCGTAGGCCTGCCGGACGTTCGCGAGCTCGATCACCTTGAGCCCGGAGCGGGGCGGCTGCGGGAAGCGGAAGTTGATCCGCTTGAGCTCCTCGTGCGGCTCCTCGACGGCGACCTCCTGCAGCCGCTCGATCTGCTTCTCCTTCGATTTCGCGCGGGAGGCCATCGAGGCCTTGGCGCCGAAGCGGTCGACGAACTTCTGCAGGTGGGCGATCTCGCGCTGCTGGTTCTTGAACAGCGCCGCCTGCTGCTCCTTCCGGGCCTCCTTCTCCTGCAGGAAGTTGTCGTAGTTGCCGTGGTAGTAGTGCAGCCGGCCGCCGCGCAGCTCCAGCATCCCGGTGCAGAGGGCGTTGAGGAACGCCCGGTCGTGCGAGATGACGACGAGGCCGCCCGGGTAGCGCGTCAGGTAGTCCTGGAACCAGAGCAGGGCCTCGAGATCGAGGTGGTTGGTCGGCTCGTCGAGCAGCAGCAGGGCGGGCTCGGCCACGAGCAGGCGGGCGAGGTGGGCGCGCATCACCCAGCCGCCGGAGAACGTCTTCGCCGGCAGGTCGGCGTCCCCCTCGCGGAAGCCGAGGCCGGCGAGGATCTTCCGGGCGCGCGGCTCGAGGGTGTAGTCGATGTCGAAGTCGTCCTCGGTGGGCTCCAGGCGCTTCCCGCTGGTGGCGATGTGCAGGATGGTCTCCTCGCCGGCGGGGGCGCTCTCCTGCGGGAGGAAGCCGAAGTCGGCCCCGCGCTCCCACTCGATCGTGCCGGTGTCCGGCCGCTCCTCCCCGAGGATCAGGTTGAACAGGGTCGACTTGCCGGCGCCATTCGGCCCGACGAGGCCGAGGCGGTCGGTGCGGGCGATGAAGAGCGACACCTCGGCGAACAGCTCGCGGGTGCCATAGGACTTGGAGACATCGGCGATCGTCAGCATCGAAGCCGGCGACGACACCGGCTCGCGTGCGGGGCGTCAACCGTGGCGTGCGGGGGCGCCGCGCCGGCTCAGCGCGCCCGGGCGAGGGCGACGCAGCCCGCGACCGCCACCAGGCCGCCGAGGATCGCCCGTTTCCCCGGCCGGTCGCCCTCCAGCCAGAACGCGATCGGCATCGCGAGGAGCGGCGCGGTGGCCGCGATGGGCAGGACCAACCCACTGGGCGTGGTGGCCAGCGCCCACTGGTAACAGCCGACGCCGATCACCGGCCCCGCGAGTCCGTTCGCCACCATCCAGCCCCAGCCGCCGCCGGACGACGGCTCCGCCCCGGGATGACGATAAGCTGCCCACGGTGATTCGGCGGTGCGTCCCCACCTCCCCTGCACCGCGAACCAGAGCGCGGTGAAGAGCAGGCCGGCCAAAATCCGCTGGTAGGCGGCGGTCAGCCCGAAGGTCGCGTTGGCCACCGCTTCCCCCGCCGCCGAGGCCGCCTGCACGCCCTTGCGGCTGACCAGCGCGCCGAAGCCCTGCCCGCCCGCCGCGAGAAACGCGAACCCGAGCGCCGCTCCCCGGCCAACGACCGGCCCGCCACCCCGGCCGGGCGCCAGCGCGAGCGCGACGCCCGCGAGGATCACGGTCCCCCACAGCATCTCGGCCCCGGAAATCCGCGTGCCCAGCCACAGCCATTCCCCCGCCGCCGCCAGCGGGGCCGCCAGGCATTGCACCAGCAGCACCGTAAGCCGCGAACCCAGCCGCGGCAGCGCGGCGTAGACGGCCAGATCGCCGAGTCCCATCCCGATCACGCCGCTCAGGAAAAACCAGCCCGTGCTCACGCTGCCAAGGCCTCCGCCCGCCGTGTGCGCAAACGCTCCCAGCACCAGCGTCGCCACCCCGAGGCGGCCGAGGTTCGCCCGCGCCGGTCCAAAGTGCCGCAAGCTCCGGTGCGCACAGCTCGCGCTGAGCGCGAAGAAGGTGGCGGCAAACAGGGCGGCGAACATCTCCTCACGGAGCCGGCCCCGATCCCTGCACGCAAGGGGCAAAGGACCGCGGCGCCACCCGGAAAAAAAGTGGCCGGCCACTTACCCCTAAGTGGCCGGCCTTTGCTTTCTTAGTTACCCCAAAACTCCCGCTAGGCGGGAGAAGTCTTGAAAGTGATGAGCAGAGGAATAGGCACAAGGGGGCGCGGGTCAATAAGAAGTTTGCAAAATCTACCATATATTTTTTAAAACCCTAAATTTGAGCACCTTAAAGGATATCAAGTTTTCTACTTACCCGGCGTGGCACCGGTGGAATCCGGCGGCCTGGCTGCGCGTGTCAGGTCCGGACGCCTTCTCGTTTCTGCAGGGCCAGAATACGCAGGACCTCCGGCCGCTCCGGGATGGCGGCACTGCCTCGGTGTATGGCCTTTGGCTCACGGTGAAGGGCAAGGTGGTGGGCGACAGCTTTGTGGTCCGGGGCGCGGCTCCGGATGAGTTTTGGGTCGGCAGCTATTTCACGCCTGCCGCTGCGCTGCTCGCCCGCCTGGAGGCGTTCCTCATCGCCGATGAGGTGACGCTGGAGGACCAGACCGCGGCCTGGACCGGACTCAGCCTCCTTTCGGCCGCGAACGACGGCCCCGCGGCGGGCCCGGACGCGTTCCGGTTCCCGGGCCGGCGGATCGCCGCGGGCAACGGGGAGTGGGTCGGCCGGCGGGAGGTGGCGGCCGCGCTGCCGTCGCCGGCTGGGCGCGAACTGGATGCCACGCAGGTGAGGTGGCTACGGCTCGACGCGGGCATCCCGGCCATCCCGGAGGAGTTGGGTCCCGCGGATCTGCCGCAGGAGGCCGGCCTCGAGGGTGCGGCGATCTCGTTTCAGAAGGGCTGTTATCTCGGGCAGGAGGTGATGGCGCGGCTCAAGGCGATGGGGCAGGTGCGCCGGCAACTCTGGCGCGTGGCCGGCGCGGGCGAGGCGGTCCCGCCCCCCGGCGCGCCCCTCCGTGGAACGGAGGATCGCCCGGCGGGGGAGATCCGCGGCGCCGCAGCGGACGGAGCCGGGGGCTGGATCGGCTTGGCGATGATCTCCCTGCTCCACGCGCCGGCGGATGGACGGTTCTGGCTGCCCGGCGACGCCCAGCCCAGCGTGCACCGACGTTCCGCTCCGTGAACGAACAAGATCAACTTGCCCAACTCTGCGTGCGGCTGGGCGCGGGGCCGGCCCAGGCCGCGGTGATGGCCGCGCAACTGGCGCGCCGCGCGGACCAGCTCGCCGCCGAACGCGCGATCCCGCGCGCAGCCGCGTTGGCCAGCCTGCTTGAGGTCGTGGTGCAGGGCCGCGCCGGCGGTGTGCCCGCCCGGTTCCAGCCTTCCGCCGGCGGGGCCGAACCAGGCGGTGCGCCTCCCGCCGCTTGAAAGTCCCCGGCCAGCCTCCGCTCGCGGGGACTTGCACCAGCGGCGCGGGCTGGCGAAGGTCGGTCCCGTCGATGCCCTTCCGCCGCTCCGCGTTCGCCTGGCTCCTGCTCCTGTTGGTCCTGCCCGCCGGATGGGCGGCGCTGCCGCGGGCCGTCACGCCCGGCGAACTCTCGGTCCTGACCACGGCGCTGCAGCGCGTCGCGGACGATTTTCCCCGCTGGGCCTACACGGAGCACCGCGTGACCCGTGATTCCGCCGGCAAGGTGAAGTCGGAGCAGATCATCCAGTACGACCCGTCGAAGCCCTACGCCCAGCAGTGGACGCCTGTGATGATCAACGGTCGCGAACCCTCCGAGCGCGATCGGGCCAAGTACCGTCGCCGGGGCGAGGAGGCGGACCCGGACCGGCCTTCGACTCCGCGGCGCGGTTATCCGACGTTGGGCGAGGCGATCGAGCTCGGCGGGGCCACGCTGGCCGACGAGACCCCGACGCACTGGATCTTCGAGCTGCCCCTGCGGCGCACGGAAAACCTCCGGTTCCCGCCCGAGAAATTCCGGGTGCAGGCGCGCCTGCGCAAGGAGGGCGAGGTGCTCGAGAACCTTTCGGTGCTGCTGCGCGAATCGTTCCGCGCCAAGCTGGTGCTCAACGTGAAGGCGGGCGACGCCACGCTCGACTTCGTGCAGGTCGACCCGCAGGCGCCGCCGGCGCTCGCGGGCATCAGCGGGGACGCCGACTGGTCGATCCTCTTCTTCGCGGGCGGGACCTCCATCGACCTCAAGCGCACCGACCTGCGGCGGGTGAAGCCCTACGCCGAGCGGTTCGAGGTGAAGATCGGCACGCTCAAGGCGATCGACTTCTGACGCCGCGGCCCGCGCCCGGCGCAACTTTTCCCCGGCGACGGGGTTCTCCCGATGAACCAGGATGAACCCGCCGAGCCACCGCCCGCCCCCGTGAACCCGGAGGAGGAATTCACCGCCTTCATGCGCGCCTATCAGGACATGGTCTACGCCACGGCCGTCCGGCTCACGGCCAACCGCGCCGCGGCCGAGGACATCGCGCAGGAAGTCTTCCTGCGGGCGCACGCGCGTTTCGGCCAGCTCCGCACCAGCGCCACCGTCGGCGGCTGGCTGAAGACGGTGGCCACCAACCTCGCCCTCAACCACCTCTCCCGCTACCGGCGCCGCTGGCGCTTCTTCTCCGAACTGCGCCGCGAGGACACCGGGGACGGCCCCGGGCCCGAGGTGGAATTCGCGGCGCCCGACGAGCCGCGCGCCCCGCTGGAGGCGGCGGAACGCCGCGCCCAGGTGGAGCAGGCCCTGGCCGCGCTGCCCGACCATCAGCGGGTGCCGCTCGTGCTCTTCCATTTCGAGGACCTCGCGTACGACGAGATCGCCGCGCGCCTTGGCGTCTCCCTGGCCAAGGTGAAGACCGACATCCTCCGCGGCCGGGCCGCCCTCGCGACACTCCTCCGCACCTTCGGTACCGTCCACGACCCCTTCCAACCATGAACCCGCGCCCCGAACCCGCCCGACTTCCCCCGGAACCGGATCCCCTCGCGGCCTGGACCCACGCCACGCTCCGCTCGCTGCCGCCGCCCTCCGCGCCCGCCACGCTCGCCGGGCGGGTGCTGGCCGAACTCGCCCGCCGCGAGGCGCGGCCCTGGTGGCGGCGGGAGTTCGCCTGCTGGCCGCGTCCCGCGCGGCTGACCTTGGTGCTGGCCGCCGGGGTCGGCGCCCTGTTCAGCGCCGCGCTCCTTCACGGCGGCACCGAACGCCTCGCCGCCGCCGCGGCGCGGGTGACCGATTTGCTTTCGCCGCTGGCGGCGACCGGGCCGGCCTTGCTTGGCGCCGTCGCGGAGATCCCCGCGGGGTGGCTGCAGGGGCTGGGTTTCGCGTTCAGCACCAGCCTGGCCGCCCTGCTCGCGCTGGTCCTCGCCCTGGTCCGCCTGGTGGCGCCTCGTCCCTGAAACCGTTCGCTCCCTTCCGCCGATGAACCTCCCGTCCTCCGCTTCCTGGTTCGCCCCTTCGTCTTCACTTGCTTGCCGGGCGCCGCTCTTCCGGTTGCTCGCCGGCGTGCTCGGGTTGGGCTGCGGGCTGATCCGCGCGGCCGAGACGCCGCCCGATGCGGCAACCTCCGCCCCCGCGGCGCGCGAACCGCGGGTGCGGGTGGAAGGACCCCCGGTGGGGGATCAGTCGGTCGTGGCCGGCGAGCGCCACCGCGAGGCGGTCAGCATCGGCGGATCCCTGGAGGTGGCCGGTGAAGTCACCCGCGATGCCGTCTCGGTGCTCGGCTCCGCCGTGGTGCGACCGGGCGGCTCCGTGGGCAAGGATCTCGTGGGCGTGTTGGGTTCCGTCGAGCAACGGGGCCGGGTCGAGGGCCACGTGGTGGTCGTGGGCGGATCCGCGGTGATCGACGGTCCGGTCGGACGCGAGGTGGTCGTGGTCGGGGGCACGCTGGAGCTCGGGCCGCGCGCGGACCTGCCCGGCGGGTACGTGCTGGTCGGCGGGCACGTCCGCCGCGACCCGGCGGCCAAGGTTTCCGGTCCCGCGGTGAACGTGATTGCCCTCCATTCCGCAGAGTCGTGGTCCGGGGCCAGGTCCTGGCTGCGGGAGTGTCTCCTCTGGGGCCGGCCGCTCGCTTTCCGGGAGGGGCTCGGCTGGGCATGGCTCACCGCGGCCGGGTTCGTCGCCTTCTACCTGCTCTCCGCCCTGGTCTTCCGGGGGCCGGTCGAGCGGGCGGTGGAAACGCTGAGCGCGCGTCCCGGCCTGACGCTCCTGACCACGGTCCTGACCGTGATTTGCACGCCGGTGGTGTTCACGGTGCTTTCCGTCTCGGTCGTCGGGCTGGTGCTCGTGCCCTTTCTCGCGCTCGCCCTGCTGGCCGCCCACGGCCTCGGTCAGGCCGCCCTGCGGATCTGGCTGGGCCGCCGGTTGCTCGGCGCGCTGGGCGGGGGGGCGAACAGCCTCGGGTTCGCGCTGCTCCTCGGCGCCGCGCTCGTGCTGCTCCTGTACACGGTACCGTTCGTCGGCTTCGTGTTGGTGCTCACGCTCACCTGGCTCAGCATGGGCGTGATGGTCCTGGTCGTGGCGCTGGCCCTGCGCCGCCCGCCAGCCGCCGCGGGGATTTCACCCGGAGCCGTTCCCCCCGCCCCGGCCCCAGTCTCGGCGGCTCCGGGTGCGTCCGTGCCCCCCCCGGCCGCGGGCGCGTGGGCGGATCCGGCGGCCTTGCCGCGGGCGGGTTTCCTGGTGCGCGGTGCCGCGCTGGCAATCGACACGCTGGTCGTCGGGATCGTGGTGGCGCTGGCCCACGCGCTCGCGCCCGCGTTCCTGCTCGTGCTCGCCGCGTACGGCGCGGTCCTCTGGAGAGTCCGTGGCACGACCCTCGGCGGCACCGTGTGCGGCTTGCGCGTGGTGCGGACCGACGGGCATGGAATGGACTGGACCACGGCGTGGCTCCGCGCGCTCGGCTGCTTCCTGTCCTTGCTGCCGCTCGGGTTGGGTTTCCTCTGGATCGCCTTCGACCGGGACCGGCAGGCTTGGCACGACAAGGTGGCGGGCACGGTCGTGGTGCGCGTCCCCCGCGGGGTCGCGTTGACCTGAGCAAGGAAGGCAGGCGGCAGCGGAGCCGCCCGCGCCGCGCTCAACGCCCGCGGTCCGCCCGGTTCAACGCCGCGCTCGGGACCACGCTCAGCCGCACCCGCGGGGCCTCGGCGAGTTCGGTCCACGCCACCAAAATCCCGTCCGCGCCGTGTCGGGCGGTGCGCGGGAACCCGCTCGACCGGGCCTGGGAGGAGGCCGCGATCAGCAGCGGCGCGGATAGGCCCCCGTCCGGGAATAGACGGCGGGCGTAGAGGCCGGCTTCCGGAGCGCCACTCCCGGCCTCCAGCCACGTCACGACCGCGCTGCCGTCCGCGAGCATCACGGTGTCCAGCCGGCCCAGCGGTCGTCCCAGATCGAGCGCCAAGGGTGCGCCCAGGGTCCGGGCCTCGTCGGAAGAATAACGGGCCTGGATGCGGGGCTGCCCGCCGGCGGCGGTGTACCAGGCGACGGCCAGCGCGCCGCCCAGCGCATCGGCGGCCGGGCCGTTGACGGGGCAGGCGGGGATCAGCCACCCGTCGTCGCGGAGGGATGCGGGGCGGCTCCACGAGGCCGTCGCCGCATCGAACAGGAGGTAGCGGCTGTCGCGGATTTCCCCGCGCGTCCGCCCGCGGTAGGCGATGAAGACCCGGCCGTCGCCCAGCGAGGTGGCGGTATTCTGGCAGCAATCGCAGACCTCCGGATCAAGCACCCAATCGCGGAGCGCGGTGCCGTCAGGTGCGAGGAGGCGGCCGAGCAGCCGCATGCCGCCGGCGTGCGCGCCGTGGGCTTTCGGATGGGCACCGGCCCCCCGGGCCGGGTCGCCCTCTAGCCACACCGCGAGGGTGCGGCCCGCCGCGAGCGGGGCAAGGGCGACAAACTCGTGGCCGAGCCGGGCCGGGGCGCGCCAGGAGCGGCCGCCGTCCTCGGAACGCGAGAACCAGCCGTCGTAGCCGCGGGCGTCCGGCCCCGCGCGTTGGAACCATTGGGCCGTGAGGGCGCCGTCCGTGCCGAGGACCACGGAAGCGAAGTCGGCCCAGTTTTCCTGCAGCAGGGGGGAGGTGACGATCGGAAGCGGGGACGTCCACGCGGCGGCACCGGCCGGGAGCGAAGTGAGCCACAGGGTGCGCGCCCCGGGTGCGTTCCCCGTCGGGGGAGGCCCATAGTACGTGAGCAGCACCGTTCCGTCCGGTCCGGTTGCGAGGTTCGCGCAGTGCGTGGCGGGTCCCGGAGCGGGGAGGGGGGCGGCGCCGCGGGCCCGACCGACGGCCAACGTCAACGCGAGGCAAAGAATCCGGCTCAGGAGGGTCACGGGGTGCGGCGGGAGGCGGGCGGGGCGAGCCTCGCGGCGTGGTCCGCGTGCCAGCGGCGCACGTCCTCGGGCGTGTCGAGGTCCGCGGCCAGCGCGGGCAGGTCGACCGCCGCGGCCGGCGGGTCACCGCCGTTCAGCAGGTCGCGGGCGCCGGCTTCCCCGGTGAGCGCCGCGAGCCGCGGGAACAGCCGCCGGTGGAACAGCGCGGGCGCGCCGTGCCGGCCGGCGTACCGGGCCGCCACGAGGTCGCGCCCGCTGGCGTGGTGCGCCGCGATCAGCCGCCGGATCACCGCGGCGTCGAGGGCCGGTTGATCCGCGAGCACGACCACCGCCGCCTCCAGGCGCCGGGAAAACTGCGCGAGCGCCGCCACGCCCTCGCGCAGCGAGGAGGCCATGCCCTCGGCCCAGGCGGCGTTCTCCACCACGAGGACCGGCTGCGGCGCGAGCAGCGGGCGCAGGACCGCGGCGTGCGCCCCGAGCACGACGACCACCGGCCAGACGGGCGCCGCGAGCGCCGCCGCGACCGCGCGCAACAGCAGCGGCTGCCCCCCGACCTCCAGCAACTGCTTGGGCTGGCCCATCCGCGTCGAGGCGCCGGCCGCGAGGATGATGAGGCCGCAGGGGAACGGGCGTTCCGCGGCCGGTTCCGGTGGCGTCGCCTCAGTCATGGATGGGACCTGCGCGCTCGCGCAGCGGCCGTCCGTCGCGTCCGCCGAGCACCGCCTGCATCTCCGCGAGGATCGCCAACGCGACCTGCTCCGCTCCGTCCGCGCCGAGGTCCAAGCCCACCGGCGCGTGCAACCTCCGCCCCAGCTCCGCGGCGGCCTCCGGCGCCGTCGCGGCCAAATCGGCCAGGATTCGAGTGGTGCGCCGGCGCGGCCCCAGCAGGCCCACGTATGCCAGCGGCCGACCCAGCAGTGCGCCCAGCAGCGGCAAGTCGTGCACGTAATGGTGCGTCATCACGACCACGAGCGCATCCGGCCCGGGGTCCAGCCGCGCCACCAACTCAGTGGCGGGGGCCGTGAAAACGGTGTCGGCCGCCGGGAATCGCTCCCGGGTGGCGAACGCCGGGCGCGGATCCGCGACGGTGACCTGCCACCCGAGGATGCGCGCGAGGGCCGCGACGGGGCGGGCATCCTCCCCGGCGCCGAGGATGAAGAGGGCGGGCGGCGGCGTCACGGCCTGCTCCCATTCGCCGGAGCCGGCGGCCTCCGCGGCCGGCGCGAGCCGCGTGCCCCAGCGGAGCGGATCGGGTCCGTCGTGGCGCACGCGCAGGCGGACCGGCCGCCGCGCCCCGGCCGCGGCGCGCAGCTCCGCCGCCCAGGCTGGGGGCGCCGCGATCCGCTCCAGCAGGATGCGCACGACGCCGTGGCAACCGAGGCCCACGCCCCAGACGAGGTCGTTCTCCGCGGTGGTGTCATAGGTGACGGCCTCCGCCACGCCGTGCGCCCGCACGCCTTGGGCCCGCTCCACCAGGTCCGCCTCGAGGCAGCCGCCGCTGATCGCCCCAATCCGGCGGCCGTCCGCGGTGAGGAGCAGCCGGGCGCCCGGGCGGCGGTAGGAGGATCCCTCCACGCGCACCAGCGTCGCGAGCACCGCGGGCAGGTTGCCCGCCGCGCCGAGGGCGTCCGCGATGGCGGCGAGTTCCGGCATCCGCGCGGGTCCGCTCAGCGCGGTTCCTCAATCACCGGGTTGGTGAGCGCACCGATCCCCTCGATGTCGACGGTCACCGTGTCGCCGGGCTGGAGCCAGACCGGCGGGTTGCGCGCGAAGCCCACGCCGTGCGGCGTGCCGGTGAGGATGACCGTGCCGGGCAGCAGGGTCTTGCTGGCGCTGAGGAAGGCGATGATCGCCGGCACGTCGAAGATCATGTCGTCCGTGCTCCAGTCCTGCATCACCTGGCCATTGAGCACGGTGCGGATGCGCAGCGCGTTCGGGCGGGGGAGCTCGTCGGGCGTCACGAGCACCGGTCCGAGCGGGCAGAAGGTGTCGAAGCTCTTGCCCTGGCACCATTGGCCGCCGCCGCCGTCGCGCTGCCAGTCGCGCGCGGAGACGTCGTTGGCGCAGGTGTAGCCGAGGACGTGGTCGAGGGCGTTCTCGCGGGTGGCGTTGCGGCAGGCCCGGCCGATGACGACGGCCAGTTCGCACTCGTAATCCACCTTGGTGCTGGGCAGGTGCCGCGGCAGCTGGATGGGCCCGCCGGGATGCTGCACGGCGGCGGTGTTCTTCATGAAGAGCACCGGATGCGGGGGCAGGGGGCTGTTCGACTCGGCGGCGTGGCGGCGGTAGTTGAGGCCGATGCAGAGCAGGTTCGTGGGTGCCACCGGCGCGAGCAGCGGACCGGGGGTGACGACCTCACCCGTGACGTGGAATTCCCCCGGGACCGCGCCCGCCACGGCCCGCGCGGAGCCGTCCGGTTGCAGTGCGGCCCAAGCCGGGCCCGCCGAGGTCTGGTGGCGGATGAGTCTCATGGACTCGTGGTGAAGGAGCCCGCCGCGGGAGGCAAGCCGGGCCGAGGGTTCAGCCTGCCCCGCACGCGGTGCGCACGGCGGCGACCATTCGCCCCTGGTGCTGTTCGACGCCCGCCATGATGCGCCGGGCCTGCGCCCGGGCCGCGGCGGGATCGCGGACGATGCCCTCAAGCCGCGACCAGAGTTGCGCGCCGTTGGTCTCATCGACCTCGAAGAACCAGTCATTCGCCCCGATGTCCCGGTACATCTGGCCCTTGCAGGTGTCGGTGGGCTGCCGGACGTAGAACGTGGGCGTGCCCTGATGCAGCGCGATGAGGGGGGAATGGCACTCCACGCTGATCACGCATTGGGCCTGGGCGTAGATCGAGGCGGCCTCGTCCGGCAGCCAGTAGGTGTCGCGCCAGACCACGTTCTGCTTCACCTCGGCCGGCAGCGGGTTCACCAAGACGTCGCGCCCCATCTCGACCTGATAGGTCATCTCGGCGCAGACCATCACCTTGTTCCCGGTGGCCTTGATGTAGGCGATGATCAGCTCCCGCAGCTTCGCGTGGTCGCGTTCCGTGGTGCGGGCGTTGATGGCATCCTTGGCCTCGTCCTCCTTGGTCCGCGGGGTGTTGCGGATCCGGTAGTACGGCGTGTAGCGCAGGCGCGGGATGACGCAGATGAACTTGCCGGCCTCGAGGCCGCGTTCCCGCAGCCACGCGAGGCCGCGGGCGTCGTCGCGCAGGGGCATGCCGAGCTGGGCGTCGGGGCCGAACTCGAGCACGGGCGTCCTCACCCCCTGGGCCCGGAGGTAGTCGCGCGAGATCGTGTCGCGGCAGAAGAAGAACGCCGCCTGGTCCATGATGAAACGCAGGTCGGCGTTCAGATGGGTCGCGGGCAGCTGCAGCGCCCGCTCGCGCAGGCTGGCCAACGTGCCGCCCTCGGGGTCGCGGCCGGCGCCGAAGCCGGAGATCGGGTCGGTGCTGACGCCGAAGACGCCGACGGGCTTGCCGGTGGCCTTGCGGAACGCGACCGCGTGATTGCTGGCCGGAAAGCCGGAGCCGGAGCCGCTCAGGTAGAGGTCCGCCTCGGCCCAAGCCTGCGCCAGTGCGGCCGTCTTGGGGCGGCCGTCCGCGCCGAGGCTGCCCTCGACGATCCGCAGCTGCGGGTAGGCCTTGGTGAGGAACTCGCGGGAGCCGTGGCCGAGGTTGCCGGGCCAGAGCGAGATCTCGACTTCCGGGAAATGCCGGTAGAGCAGCGAGAGGGCGCCGGGCGTATGCCCGATGTCGCCGATGTTGACGCTCTGCCACGAGCTGCGGAGCAGGATGCGCGGGGGCCGGCCGGCCTTGGGCGCCGCGGCGAAGGTCCGCGGACCGAGGGCGGCGGAGGCGAGGGCGGTGGCGGCGGTGTGGTGGAGGAAGCGGCGGCGGTTCATGGGG
>JBMTAG010000044.1:0-26921 GCA_049428505.1 Opitutaceae bacterium
CCCCCCCCCGCCGCCGGCGAGCGCATCGGCCGGCTGGATCCGGCGCGCCTCGCCGAGTTGGCCGGGCAGTTGCGCGAGCTCGGGATCCTCGAGGCATCGTTGGATCTCGCCGAGGTGGTGCAGCCACCCGCGCCCTGACCGCGGGGCAGGAAGGGATTGCCTCGGTGCCGCCGCCGCGGTGGGGTGGGGGACGATGTCCCCTGAAGCCCGCCTCGCCGCCCTCGGCCTCACCCTCCCGGATCCGCCGGTCGCCGCCGGCAGCTACGTCCCCGTGGTCCGCACCGGCAACCTGCTGTACTGTGCCGGCACCATCGCGGTGCGCAATGGCGTCCAAACCCACGTGGGTCAGGTCGGCCGGGAGCAAACGGTCGACAGTGCCCGCGAGGCCGCCGCGATCTGCGTGCTCAACACCCTCGCCAACCTCCGTGCCGCCGTCGGCTCGCTCGACCGGGTGGCGCGGATCGTGTTCGTGAGCGGCTACGTGAACGCGGTGGACGGCTTCACCGAAAGCCCGGCGGTGCTCAACGGCGCGAGCGACCTGCTCGTGTCCATCTTCGGCGAGGCCGGCCGGCACGCGCGGGCCGCGGTGGCGGTGAACGGGCTTCCCCGCGGCAGCACGGTCGAGGTGCAGGTGGTCGCGGAGGCGGTGGCCGGCTGAGCGGTCCGCGTTCCCGCTGGCGTCCCCCGGTCCGGTTCAGAGCACCTTCCGCAGCACCTTGGCGTTGCGCCCGCTCTCCTCGTACGCGCGCAACCGCGGCTCGGGGAGGGCCTCCTTCGAGGCCTCCTCGAAGCCGCACACGTTGGTGAAGAAGCCGAAGTTCTGCGTCGACAGCGCGAGCAGGGATTCGGCGCCGCGCTCCTTGGCCACTTTTCCGGCGTATTCCACCATCTTCCGGCCAATGCCCCGGTTGTGGTAGAAGGGCATCACGTAAAGGGAGCCCACCTCGGCCATCCGGGGTGAATCCGGGTAGAAGTACAGCGTCACGCAGGCGATGATGTTCTCGTCGACCTCGAAGACGTAGAACTGCTCGATGTTCTTCTCGATCGCCTGCTGGGTGCGGTGGATCAGCTCCTCGCGGCGCACCGCATTGCGCGTCAGATTGTAGATCAGGCGCACGTCGCCTTTCCGCGCCCGCCGGATCTGCTGGTAATCGTTGCCATAGACCAGCGAGCCAACGCCGTCGTTGGAGAAGATCTCGTTCAGCAGCCCGTCGAAAATCCGCCCGTCGAGGATGTGCACCCGCGGGGTCCCGGTCTCGATCGCCTTGATCGCGTGCAGCGCCTTGCTCAATCCGGCCGGATCGATGCGGGCCGTGTTCTCCCGCACGATCTGCTGGAGCGACTCGAGGGAGATCTCGCGCCGGAACACCCCGTCGATCTCGAGCCCCGCGGCGGGCGCAAGGAAGAGAATCTTGGTGGCCTGCAACGCCTCCGCCACTTCCGCGGCCAGGAGGTCCGAGTTCAGCCGCAGGGACTTCCCGTCCGGCCCGAAGCCGATCGGCGGCAGCACCGGGATGATCTGCCGGTCGATCAGTTCCCCGAGGAAATCCTTGTCGATCCGGTCCACCTTGCCGGTGAACTGCTGGTCCACGCCGCGGATGATCCCGACCGGCAGGGCCCGCACGGCATTGGTGATCGCGCACTTGAGCAGGTTCTGGGTCAGTCCCTCCACGAACGCGTGGGACGCGCGCGCCGCCGCCCGCACGGCGAGGTCGAGGGTCGCGGCATCGGTCACCCCTGAGCCGTCCGCATTGGAGATCGGGATGCCCCGCAGCGCCGACAATTCCCGCAACTGGTGGCTGATGCCGTGCACCAGGACCACCTTGATCCCCAGCGAGCGCAGGACGGCGATGTCGACCAGGAGGTTGCTGAAGTTGTCATCCGCGATGATCGATCCGTCGACGGCGATGACAAAGATCTGCCCTTGGAAGCGCGGCACGTACTTCAGGATGCCGCGCAGGTCCGTCGGCTTGATCGTGGTGCTGATCGCCGAGGCGGGGGCAGGCGTGCCGGGACTGGAGTTCATCGAAGGGGCGGCGAGTTGTCGGGGATGGGGCCGGGCAGGTCAATAGCCGCTGCGGGTCACCGCACCTCGAGCCGCCACGTGCGTGAGCTCCGCGCGCCCGGCAGCAACACTTCGTAGGTCCCGGGGGCCAGCGTGCCGCCGGCCAAGGTCAGCAGCGCGATGGTCTGCCGCGAACGGGTCTGCAGGCCACCACTCACCCGTTCAAAGCGCGGGGCGAGCACCAGCTGGTTTCCGCGCACATACAGGTCCGCGCCGCCCAACTGCTCCTGATCGGAGGCCAGCTGGCACGTCAGCTGAATGACGTAGGGCAAGCGCTGGACCACCGTTGGGGCCGCCCGCACGGTCAGGATCTCCTCCGCCAACGGGAGGGGCTCCACCAGCGTCTCCACCAGTTCTGCCGGCAGCCCGCCGGGAGCGCTCCGCGTCTCTGCCCCCCCATCCACGGCCGGCCGGTCCGCCGGCCGTTGCGCGCGGAGGGGAATGCGCTGATAGCCGGCCGCCAGCAGCCGCTTCACGTTCGCCTGCCGGCGCAGATCCTCGTAGGGCTGGAACGCCGGGCCGGCCTTCCGGTAGTGCAGCGTCAGCCACGTGTAGGGTACCACGACCGCGAGGATCGCCACGACGATCCATTGCAGCGGCCAGGGTCGGCGGGCGGACGAAGGAAAGGGCATCGCGGCGGAGCAAACCGGGGCGGGCGCACGGTGCAAGCGCGCGCCCGGCGCCCCCCGCTCAACGCTTCCGGGAACGGGCCTTCGGCTTCTCCTCCTCATCGTCGGAGTCGCCTTCGTCCTCATCCTTCTCGTCCTCGTCGCCCTCCTTCTTCTCCTCGTCCTCGCCGTCCTCCCCCTCGTCTTCGTCCCATTTCAGGGAATCGTCGTTCTTGAGCTTCTCCTCCTCCTCCGCGTCGAGTTCCGGCAGATCCTCGTCGTCCGCCTCGTCTCCCTCGCCCTTGGCCGGGCCTTCCTCGTCCGGATCGTACCCCGCGGGCATATAGTCCAGAATGCCCCCGAGTTCCTCGAAGACGTGCACCGCCTTGCCTTGGATGAAACTGCTGTTCTGGTCCTCGCGGATCTCGTCCTCGACCTCGTCGACCGACAATTTGGTCTCAAACTTGAACAAGTCATTGAGCATCTTCACCCGGCAACGGGTAAGGTGATCCAGCAGGTCGGCGTAGGGACCGTTCTCCTCGTCGAGGATGTCCGGCAGCGCGAACAGCTTCTCCTCGGACTCGAAGAGCGACTCCTTCATCCGCCGCAGGCGCACCTTTCCGTTGCCCAAGTCCTTGTCGATGCGGAACGGAATGAACGCCGCCTCGAAGACGTCCTGGTCGAAGCCATAATCTCGGAGTGGCTCCACCAACTCGACCAGGTGCTGGACCTGCCGCGGATCGACGATGCTCAGGCCGTCGACGTCCCAGCGCACGGGGTCACTCGTCTCGGCGACCCACCAGTTGTGATCCTCGCCGAGGCGGACGACACACCATTCGAGCGGTTTGATTGCTTTGGCCATGGAAGTGAAAGGGGCGGATGAAATTTTCGCGCAGCGTGCTTCCTGAGATTCAAAAAACAAGCAAAATTGAGCGCTGTTTTTTGCGATCGCCGCCGGCCGCAGCTGGCTCCGGAACCACTTCAAAAAAAGGGAGTTCTGCCACTCGGCGCCTTGCCAAGGCCGCCGCATTGAGCCCACGTTAAGGGGATGGGCAGCCTCTATGAAAAGCTGGTGCGGCCAGCGCTCTTCCGCCGCGATTCGGAGCACGCGCACGAGCTTGGCGTCAATGCGCTGGCCGCCCTTGGACGCCTCACGCCCCTCTGCCGGCTCCTCGCCGCCCGCCACCAGCGCCTCGCCCGCCTCCAGCGCCCGGTCCAAGCCTTCGGACTGAGTTTCCCCAATGCCGTCGGCTTAGCGGCCGGCTTCGACAAGGACGCCCGGGCCTGGCCCGCGGCCGCCGCGCTCGGCTTCGGCCACGTCGAGGTCGGGACGGTCACTGCCCAAGCCCAGCCGGGCAACCCGCGGCCCCGGATGTTCCGCTATCCCGCGGACGAAGCGGTGATCAACCGGATGGGCTTCAACAACGGCGGCGCCCAGGCGATGGCCGCCCGGCTCACGGGTCAACCGGGCCCAGGCCAACGGGCCATCCCCCTCGGCATCAACCTGGGCAAATCCAAGGTTACCCCGCTGGAGGAGGCCACCGCCGACTACCTCGCCAGCTTCCGCCTGCTGGCCGACTGGGCCGATTACGTCGTGCTCAATGTCTCCAGCCCCAACACCCCCAACCTCCGCCAATTGCAGGACGAGGGTCGGCTGCGGGAACTGCTCCAGACGATCACCTCCGCCAACCGCGACCGCCCCGCCGCCGGCCGGCGCGCGGTCCCGGTCCTGCTCAAGATCTCCCCGGATCTTTCCTGGCCCCAGATCGACGCGGTGCTCGCGGTGGTCGCCGAGTTCCGCCTCGACGGGCTCATCGCCACCAACACGACGATCGCGCGGCCCGGCCCGTTCGCTGCGGTGGGTGAAGCCGGCGGGCTCAGCGGCGCCCCGCTCCGCCGGCGCGCTACCGAGATCATCGGCTACATCGCCCGCGCCACCGGGGGGCGGCTGCCGCTCATCGGGGTCGGCGGCATCACCGACATCTCCGGCGCCGCGGAGAAACTCGATGCGGGCGCCACGCTGGTCCAGGTCTATACGGGAATGATTTACCGGGGTCCCTTCTTCGCCGCGGCGCTCGCGCGGGGGCTCGCCGCGCGCCAGCGCTTCTGAGCGGCCGTGGCGCGTTTCCGCGGCCCGCGGCCATTTCGGTGCTGGACAAGGCTATTCCCATCCCTCTTAGTCCGCCCTCCTTCGATTTTCTGCTCAGGTGGTGGAATTGGTAGACACACACGTTTGAGGGGCGTGTGCCGTAAGGCGTAAGGGTTCGAGTCCCTTCCTGAGCACCATTTTCAGAGGAAGGCGGGGGATAGGTTCCCGGCAGGGGGACGCTGGATCTCAGGTTGAGTTTACCGGTCCTCGCCCGCATCTCCCCTTCGCCTCGCGATAAGGTGCGGCCCGATCGGCCGCCCAAGGCCTTCGCGCTCGATGGCGTCCCCATCGCCCCTCCCGCATTGCCGGACGTCTCTCGGGTTGACCACGAGAAGGGAGGAATCTTGCGTGAGAAGGCTGGGTTCGGGGCTCAACCCTGGTTCGATCCCGCCCAGCCCCAGTCCGGGCCGAGCTCCGTCAGCGGTCTAGTCCCACGCTTGGCCTCACGGATTGATTTTAGACCCATGATTCCAATGTCGAAGAATAAGTGGTTCCTGCTGCGAGGGGTCGTCCTGGCCTTTTTCGGGGCTTCGCTCGTCGTGGCGCAGCCCCCCCGCGGGCTCAAGAACGCCGGCCACGGGGTTCAGTACGTCTCGGCCGGTACGCTGACGGTTGAGCAGATGAGGGGGGTGCTCACGCTGGGCGTCACCGGGTTCCTCACCGCCGGATTCAGCCCGTCCCCGTATTCCCCGGCTGAACTCATCAACCAGTTCCCCAATCCCCGGTACCCGGTGAGGCTGTACAAGGTGTACTACAATTCGGTGATTCCGGAGCTGGGTAACCAGCGGATCCGGGCCACGGGCCTGGTCGCGATCCCGGACCTCAAGGAATCGCGGCTGCCGATGATCTCCTACCAACACGGCACCGTGTTCGAGCGAACCTCGGTCCCTTCGAACCTGCCGGAGTCCTACGAAACCCAGTTCATCGTCGCGGCCCTCGCTTCCCAGGGGTACGCGGTCATCGCCGCGGATTACTTCGGTCTCGGGGAAACCTCCGTCCCGAACACGTATGTCGTCACCGGCGCCACGGAGCAGGCCTGCATCGACATGCTTTTCGCCTCGCGGGCCGTCCTCAAGGCGGAGGACAAGCAGGCCAGCCACCTCTTCCTGCACGGATGGTCGATGGGTGGCTACAACACGTTCCGCTTCCTGAAGCGGCTGGAGATGATGGGGGAGGCCGTGACCGCCGCTTCCACGGCAGCCGCGCCGACCGACATCCGGGTGTGGATCAGCCGGTTGATGCTCAATCCGCAGCCGGTCGACGCCCTCTGGCTGGTCTCGGCGGCATCGAATATGGTCTTGGCGGCCGATGCCTATGAGTTGCCCGGTCTGGCCCGAGAGGCGATCCGGCCGAGGTACCTGGAGGCGGCCAGGCGGTTCTACAACTTCGAGATCTCCTTCGAGACTTTCTTCGCGACGACCCCGTCGTCCTTCAAGGAGTTCTTCACGCCGGCGTTCTTTGCGTCGGCCCACTTCGGCAACACGGCGTTCTGGAACCTGATGGAGAAGCGGGAGAACTACCGCTGGAAGATCACGACCCCGCTCCGGAACTTCTACGGCGAGGTCGACGAGGTGGTCCCGCCGGACGTGGCGACCCTGCCGGCCCGGATCGCGCCGTTGTTCGGCTCGACCACCACGACGATTCCCGCCGGTCCGAAGGCGGACCACCGCGCGACCTACCTGTACTCGCTCACGCAGCTGCCGGCGTGGCACCGCCAGTTCCTGCGGTAGCCCGCAGTTCTCGGTCACGAATCCAACGGCGCTCCCTTGGCGCCCCCATTCACGGCCGCCCCAACGCGACCCCCTCGAGGGCCAGCAGCCAGCGCTTCCGCTCCGCCCCGAAGGCATACCCGTGCAGTCCCCCGCCCGCCGCGATGACCCGGTGGCACGGCACGATCAGGACCACGGGATTACGGGCATTCGCCGCCCCCACCGCCCGCGCCGCCCCCGGCTGGCCCACCCGGGCTGCCAACTCCCCGTAACTGCAGGTCTCCCCCCGCGGAATCGCCCGCAGGGCCGCCCAGACGCGCTCCTGAAAGGGCGTGCCCCCCGCCGCCACCCGCAGGGTGAAGTCGCGCCGCTCCCCCGCCAGGTAAGCCTGCACCTGCCGCCGCGCCTCCGCGCACCGGCCCGCATCGGCGACCAAGGACCGTCCCGGGCAGCGCGCCCGCAGCGCCCCGCTTTCCCCGAACGCCGCCCCCACGACCGCCCCCTCGGCGTCGACCGCCAGGGAAAACGGCCCGGCGGCCGTCGCGAAGGTGTCCCGGAACCGCGTCATCGCCCCGCTCAGGCCGTGGCGTGCCGTTGCAGCACCTCCAGCGGGATCAGCTCCAAGGTCCGCTCGTGGGTCGCCCCGAGCACGACCGGGGCCGCCACGCCCGCCTCCAGCAGCTCCTGCCAGCGCAGCGCGCACACGCACCAGCGGTCGCCGGGCACCAGGCCCGGGAAATCGTACTCCGGCCGCGGGGTCGACAGGTCGTTGCCCCGCTCCCGGCTGGCGGCGAGGAACTCCGCGCTCACCTCCACGCACACGGTGTGGCACCCAGCGTCCTCCGCGCAGGTGTCGCAGTGCCCGTTGCGGAAATAGCCGGTCATCGGTCGCGTCGAACACGGCCGCAGGGGACCGCTCAGGACGTTGCGGGAGGGCAGGGGAGTCATCCGGGCAGCAAATCACGATTGCCCCGCGGAGGGCACGCCCGGAATGTGCGTCATGCCCTCTCCCGCCTACGAGACCCTCCGCGCCGACATCATCGTCGCGATGAAGGCCCGCGACTCCGCCACCACCACCGCGCTCCGCACCGCCGACGCCGCCATCAAGCGGGCCGCGATGGACGCAAACGTGGAGATCGACGACGCCCTCGTCCTCGCGACCCTGCGCAAGGCGGTGAAGAACCTCACCGACGCCAAGGCCGAGTTCGCCGCCGGCGGTCGCGCCGATCTGGTCGCCGCCAATGAGGCCGAGATCCGCATCCTCGAGCGCTACCTCCCGCAGGCCCTCCCGCCGGAACAGGTCGAGGCCCTCCTCACCGAGGCCATCCGCTCCTCCGGCGCCACCAGCCGCAAGGAACTCGGCAAGGTCATCGCCGCCCTCAAGCAGCGCCCCGAGGCCGCCCAGCTCGATTTCGGGGCGATCAGCCGCCTCCTCCAGTCCCGACTCGCGTGAGGCCCGCTCCCGCGCGCCCACCCCGCGGGCTGGACAAAGCTTTTCCCGGGCCCCTACGCTCGCTCCGATGAAGATTTATCTGGATGGGAAATTCGTCGACGCCGACGACGCCAAGGTCTCCGTGTTCGATCACGGCCTCCTTTACGGCGACGGGGTCTTCGAGGGCATCCGGATCTACGGGGGCAACATCTTCCGGCTGGAGGAACACCTCGAACGGCTCGAGTACTCCGCCAAGGCCATCTTGCTCCAGTTGCCGATGACGCGGGCGGAGCTCAGCGCCGCGACCTGCGAGTGCTGCCGCCAGAACAACCTCACGGACGGCTACATCCGCCTGGTGGTCACCCGCGGGGTCGGCGACCTCGGCCTTTCCCCCTGGCTCTGCGCCAAGCCGACGGTTTTCATCATCGCGGGCAAGATCTCGCTCTACCCGGCCGAGCATTACGAACACGGGCTCTCCATCGTCACGGTGCCCACCCGGCGCATCAACCCCGCCGCCCTGCCCCCGACGATCAAGTCCCTCAACTACCTGAACAACATCCTCGGCAAGATCGAGGCGCGCCAAGCCGGGGCCCTGGAGGCGATCATGCTCAACGATCAGGGCTACGTCGCGGAATGCACCGCGGACAACATCTTCCTGGTGCACAAGGGTGAGATCCTCACGCCCGCCTCCTCCCAGGGCGCCCTCAAGGGGGTCACCCGTTCCACGATCCTCGATATCGCCGTCGAGCTGGGCATCCCGCTCCGCGAGGTCAACCTCACCCGCTACGACGTGTGGATCGCGGATGAATGTTTCCTCACCGGTTCCGGCGCCGAGGTGATCCCCGCGGTGAAGCTCGACGGCCGGGAGATCGGTAACGGCAAGCCGGGGCCCGTCACCCGTCGGGTGCTGGAGACTTTCCGGCGCCGCGTGCTCGTCGAAGGCACCCGCATCTGAGCCGGGTATCCGCCGGCCCGGGGCCCCGCGCGCGCCCCGCAATCCATCGCCGCACTTGCCAGTCCCGGCGCCTGTGGCATCTTTTCCCCGCGAGACCATCCGCTTCCATGGCCAATCCGCTCAAATGCGACCTGTGCTCCAAGCCCGCCACCGTGCACCTCACGCAGATCGTGAACAACAAGGTGCACAAGGTGGACCTGTGCGAGGCTTGCGCCCAAGCCAAGGGCGTGACGGATCCGGGCGGGTTCTCCCTCGCGGACCTGCTGCTGAAGGCCTCGCTCACCCCCGACGCCGCCCCGCCGGCGCCGGGCACGCGCTGCCCCCGCTGCGGTTACACGCCCGTCGAGTTCAAGAAGCACGGGCGCCTCGGCTGTCCGGCCTGCTACGAGGCCTTCGCCACGCTCGTCGAGCCGATGCTCGCCAACATGCACAGCGGCGTCACCCACGCCGGGAAGGTGCCCGCCCGCTCGCTCCAGCGGAAATCCCTCTACGACCGCCTCACGAAACTCGAACTCGACCTCACCGAGGCCATCAAGTCCGAGCGCTACGAGGATGCCGCCCGCACCCGCGACGAGATCAACCAGGTCAAACAGGCCTTTCATCCGGATGCCCCGTGAAGCTGCCACCTCCCTCGCCGCGCTGCTGAGCGCCCCGTCGGAACTCACCGACCCCAGCAGCAGCAAGACCGCCATCGTCCTGATGACGCGGATCCGCCTGGCGCGCAACGTGGTCGGCCACTCCTTCCCGGGCTGGGCCAAAGCCGCCCAGCGCGAAGAGATCCTCGCCTCCTGCCGGGAGGCGGTCGCCCGCCTGCCGCAGATGAAGCGCTGCTTCAACTTCGCGGTCTCCGACCTCGGCGAACTCGAACGCCAGATCCTCGTCGAACGCCACCTGATCAGCCGCGAACTCAGCGGGTCCAAGGGCGGCGCCGGCGTCCTGATCAGCCGCGACCAGGCCTTCTCGCTGATGGTCAACGAGGAGGATCACCTCCGCATCCAGGTCCTCCGCGCCGGGCTGAATCTCAAGCGCGCCTGGACGGCGATCAACGACCTCGATTCGGCCCTCGAGGAACACCTCGATTTCGCCTTTTCCCCGACACTCGGCTACCTCACCGCCTGCCCGACGAATCTGGGCACCGCCATGCGCGCCTCCGCGATGATGCACCTGCCGGCCCTGGTGATTTCCAATCAGATGGAAAAGGTCGTCCGCGCCGTGAACCAGCTCGGGATGGTCGTCCGCGGCCTCTTCGGCGAGGGCTCCGACGCCAGCGGCAGCATCTTCCAGATCTCCAATCAGACGACCCTGGGGGAGGCGGAGGAGGTCATCCTGAAGCGCCTCGGCAGCGTGCTGCAATCGATCGTCGAGCACGAGCTCAACGCCCGGGCCCGCCTCCTCGAGGCCGATGCGGGCAAGCTGCACGACAAGATCGGCCGCGCCTACGGAATCCTGCAGAATTCCCACCTCCTCACTTCCGGGGAGGCGATGAACCTGCTCTCGCTGCTGCGCCTCGGCATCGACCTCGGCCTCTTCCCCGATGACCAGCGCTCGCTCATCGATCGCCTTCTGATCGAGGCCCAGCCCGGGCACCTCCAGCACGCCCACCGCGGCGAGTGCGACCCCGCCCAGCGCGATGCCCTCCGTGCCGCCCGGTTGCGCGCTGAGTTCGCCTCCTTTCCGCGTCCCGAGATCCGCCCCGCCAACCCGGGCCCCGCCGCCTGAGCCAACCGCCCAACCCTCCTCTCCCATGTCCCAAGAACCCATGAACAACTTCACTCCCCGGGCGCAGCAGGTCCTCGCGCTGGCCCGCAAGGAGGCCGACCGGTTCCATCACAACTACGTCGGCACCGAGCACCTGCTGCTCGGGCTGATCAAGCTGGGTCAAGGCGTCGCCGTCAGCGTGCTGCAGAAGATGGGGCTCGACCTGGAGACCGTCCGCGCCGCGGTGGAGAAGCAGGTTGGCACCGGCCAGGAGACGAAGGCCCAGGCGAGCATCCCCTACACCCCCCGGGTGAAGAAGGTCCTCGCGCTCGCCGGCAAGGAGGCCAAGGCCCTCAGCCACTCGTACGTCGGCACGGAACACATCCTCCTCGGGCTCCTGCGCGAAGGGGAGGGCGTCGCCGCCCGCGTCCTCAAGTCCCTCGAGATCGACATCGAGCGCACCCGCAACGAGATCCTCCGGGAACTCGATCCCCAGTTCTCCGGCGGCCAGTCCGGGGAAGGGGGCGAACCCGGCGAGGAAGCCGCCGCGGGCGGATCCCAGCGCCCGGGCGCCCAACCGGAGGAGAAGAAGGAGGTCAAGACCCCCGCCCTCAAGGCGTTCGGCCGCGACCTCACCGAACTCGCCCGCAAGGGCGAAATGGATCCCGTGGTCGGCCGCCGCAATGAGATCCGCCGCGTCATCCAGATCCTCTGCCGCCGCACCAAGAACAACCCCGTCCTCATCGGCGAGGCCGGCGTCGGCAAGACCGCCATCGTCGAGGGCCTCGCCCAGGAGATCGCCGCCGGCAACGTGCCCGAGATCCTCGCCGAGAAGAAGGTCATCACGCTCGATCTCGCCCTGATGGTCGCCGGCACCAAGTACCGCGGCCAGTTCGAGGAACGCATCAAGGCCGTGATGGACGAGATCCGCCGCGCCCGGAACATCATCCTCTTCATCGACGAGCTCCACACGATCGTCGGGGCCGGCGCCGCCGAGGGCGCGATGGACGCCTCCAACATCTTCAAGCCCGCCCTCTCCCGGGGCGAACTCCAGTGCGTCGGCGCCACCACCCTCAACGAGTACCGCAAGCACATCGAGAAGGACTCCGCCCTCGATCGCCGCTTCCAGTCCGTCAAGGTCGAGGCCCCCTCGGTCGAGGACACCGTCCTCATCCTCAAGGGCATCCGCGGCAAGTACGAGGACCACCACAAGGCCACGTTCACCGACGCCTCCCTCGAGTCCGCCGCCAAGCTCTCCGACCGCTACATCACCGGCCGCTTCCTGCCGGACAAGGCGATCGACGTGATGGACGAGGCCGGCTCCCGCGCCCGCATCGCCGCCCTCAGCCGCCCCGCGGACGTCGAGGACCTCACGCCGCAGATCGAGGCGGTCTGCGCCCAGAAGGAGAAGGCGATCAGCGACCAGCACTTCGAGGAGGCCGCCAAGTTCCGCGATCAGGAGAAGCAGCTCCGCGCCCGCCAGGAGGAGATCACCGCCGACTGGAAGAAGCGCCGGGACGAGAAGCGCGTCACCATCGACGAGGACCTCATGATGCAGGTGGTCGCCGACTGGACCGGCATCCCGCTGTCCCGGATGGAGAAGAAGGACAACGAGAAGCTGCTCCAGATGGAGACCGAGCTGCAGAAGGCCGTCATCGGCCAGGACATTGCCGCCGTCTCCATCTCGCGCGCCCTCCGCCGCTCCCGCGCCGACCTCAAGGACCCGCGTCGCCCCATCGGCTCGTTCCTCTTCGTCGGCCCCACCGGCGTCGGCAAGACGATGCTGGCCAAGCAGCTCGCGGCCCAGATGTTCGGCAACCAGGAGGCGCTCATCCAGATCGACATGAGCGAGTACATGGAGAAGTTCGCCGTCTCCCGCCTCGTCGGCTCGCCCCCGGGCTACGTCGGCTACGAGGAGGGCGGCCAGCTCACGGAGGCCGTCCGCCGCCGGCCCTACTCGGTCATCCTCTTCGACGAGATCGAGAAGGCGCACCCCGACGCCCTCCAGTTGCTGCTGCAGATCATGGAGGACGGCCGCTTGACGGATTCCCTCGGGCGCACCGTGGATTTCCGGAACACGATCATCATCATGACCTCGAACGTCGGCGCGCAGCTCCTGCAGCGCCAGACCTCGATGGGCTTCGCCGCCGCCGCCGCCAGCTTCAACGACTCGGAGCGGATGCGCGAGAAGGTGCTCGAGGAGTCCAAGCGGGTCTTCAAGCCCGAGTTCCTCAACCGCATCTCCGACATCATCTTCTTCCGGCCGCTCGATAAGAACGACCTGGTCAAGATCGTCGATCTCGAGACCGCGAAGTTCGCCCGCCGGCTGGTCGAGCGGAAGATCACCCTCGAGTTCACGCCCGAGGCGAAGCAGCTGCTCATCGACAAGGGTTACGACGAGAAGTACGGCGCGCGGCCGCTCCGGCGCGCCGTGGAGCACTACCTGGAGGATCCCTTGGCGGAGGCCATCCTCCGCGGGGAGGTCAAGGATGGTGAGCCCTGCCTGGTCGTGCGCGATGGGGACAAGCTGATCTTCAAGCAGAAGACCCCCCCGGCGGCGGCCAGCGGCGTCGCGCCCTGATCGCTTCCCGCCCGCCTCAGGCCGTCAACCACCACGGCTTGCGGCTCTCCCGGGTGCGGGCTCGGGGTAAAGGCCTTCGTCTGGCGGCTCGGTCTAGCGGCTGGGGGTAGCCGGGGCATCCTGCCCCGGAATCTTCACTCCGAACCACTCCGGCGGAGCGATTCACCGCGATCCGCTCCTCAACGGTGCCGCGGGATCCGCGGTGCGCATCGGGCCGAGTAACCGTGAGGCGCTTGCTGCTCTTCAGACGATTGCTCCTCCTCCACGTGCCGACAGTCTTCCTCCAGTGTGATAAGCTTAATCTCTCGGTTATCCTTCGGTTATCTATCGGTTTAGGATTGGTAAATAGTTGATAATCAAATTAAACAAAGACTTAAACCGAGAAATAACCGAAGGATGACCGAAGGATAACCGAGGAAGAATGGTCTGAGCACTGAACGAAGCACGAATTGGCGAGGCGGGACGGTCGAGCGAGGTCGGGTCTGATACCGCCGGGTGCGCCGCTGCGGTGAGCTTGCCCCTGCAGCCTGCAGCCTTGCCGCAGGATCAATCCATCGGCGTGGCCCGGCCTCGTCTCCTCTCCCTCGCGCCAAGGCGATTGCTCCCAATGGCGGCGGCTCGGTGTAGCCGGGGAATCCTTCCCCGGTCCGGCGGGCCTGCGGAGCCTGGGGAGCCAGCCTGGAGTTGGGTGCCCGGGCGGGCTGACGCGCGGTTTACCCGGGCTCAGTCGGTTTCGCCTCAGGATCCCGGACGATGGGTCAGGGCGATGCAGGTGATGTCGTCGGACTGGGCGACCCCGGCGGTGAAGCTGTCGACCGCGGCGAGCAGGCGCTCGCCGCACGCGGCTGGTCCGGCGGGCGGGACGCCCTTGAGCGCCGTCTCCACGCGCGCGGCCCCGAATTCCTCCAATCCCGCGTTGAGCGCCTCGGTGATGCCATCCGTGAGGCACAGCACCGTATCACCCGGCTGCAGATCCAGGCGGAAGCAGGAGTAGGTGCGGGCCGCGCGGGCCCCGAGGGCGCTGCCGGGAGGGACATCCAGCCAACGGATGGCGCCTGCGCGGGTGATCAGGAGGGGCTTAACGTGGCCGGCGTTCACGACCTGGAGGTGCCCGGTGCGCGGTTCGTAAAGTGCGTACAGAGCGGTGGCGAAGAGCAGGTCCGGGTTGCCCTCGTGCAGGAGGTCGTTGACCCGGGCGACCACCGTGCCCGGATCGGGCAGCGGCGTGGTCCGGGCGAGTTCGATGGTGCTGCTGCGCAGGGCGCTCCGGGCCGACATGCTGAACAGGCCCGCGGCCAAGCCCTTCCCACACACATCGGCCACCACAAGGCAGACCGCCCCGCCCGGCAGGCGGAAGTGATCGTAGAAGTCGCCCCCGATGTCCTGCGCCGGACGCATCAGGCCGTGCGCCGCAAAATCAGCCGACGGCGGCCAAGGAGCGGGCAGCAGGGACTCCTGGAGCCTGGCGGCTAAGCCGATCTCCTCCCGCAGGCGCGCCAGATGGAGCTGCTCGCGGTGCTGCAGCAGATAGCCCCGGGTTCGCTCCCGGTACAGGATCGCCCCGCCCACGGCGCACAGACTGATCAGGGTAAGCAGCTCGGAGAACGTCGCGGTGGGCTGCACCACATCTCGGTTCCCGTGCCAGTAGATCACATAGGTGCTGAACGACAGGGCGATCAGGTTGACCGTGAGGCGAAAGTGCCACGGCAGCACATAGATCAGGTTGATCAGGATCAGCACTCCCCCCAAACGCAGGAAGCGCGCGTGGTGCACCACCGCGACAAACCCCAACACCAGCATCCCGCACACCAGCAGGCTCAGGTGATGGCGGAACAGCCGGGCCTTGAATTCGGGCCGCGCCTGAGGGCCGGATTTCAGCAGCCGCAGGGCCGGGATCGTGCTCAGGGCGATCAGTATGTGGCAGCCGAAGGCGATCGGGTACAGGCGCCCCGTGGGATCATGCGGGTCGAGGGCGAAGAGGCCGCCCTGGTAGCGCTGGATATTGACGACGACCAGGGAGATCGCGATCAGCCCAAAAGCGATGCCCAGGTAGGGGGCGAGGGCGTGGTTGGCCGCCTGTTCGCGGGCTTTCACCGCCCGGCGCTCCTCGCCGGTCAGGCCGGCAAACCACCGGGCCTCGCTGGCCCAGTCGGGGATCCATTTGCGTTGCGGACCGGCCATGTGGATTCCGGCCTTAGGGGCTCCCGCGTGGCGACCGCCGGCTGCTCCGCCCCCGTCGCTCCTGCGCGGCACCGGCGGTTCGCATCTGGGGGGGGCGGGTGGAGTTCAACGCGATGCGGAGCTCAGTCCCGCAAACGCACGATGTCGTCGAAGCCCACCGCCACGATGATCTCACGGATCTCGGGGCGCGCGCCCTTCACGTGCAGCGTACCGCCCTTCTTCTCCGCCAGGCTCGCGGCCACCAGCAGCACCCGCAACCCGGCGCTGCTGAGGAACTCGACCTGGGAGAAATCGATCTCGAGGGAGTCCGCTTCGCCGGCCAGCAGGCGCTTCACCTCCGCGTCGTGCTGGGCGGAGGTCGTGACATCGAAGCGGCCGGACGGCTGATAATGGGCAAGAATGGCCATGGGAGTGCGTGGGGAGGGGAGGCAGGAGGCGGGCGCGGGGGGCGTTTCAGATCAGACCGGAGTCGTGCACCGCGGGAAGCCCGAAGTGCTGCTGGAGCATCGACTCCGCCGTCTGCAGGGCGCCCTCGACCCACCCCTGCTCGTGCGACCAGCATTCGCCGCAAACGTGGACGGGCCAGCCCGGGATCGGCTGCAGGATCCGCTCCGCGACCTCGTGACTGCGCACGCCCTTGTTCCAGAAATGCGCGCCGCCGCCGAACGGGTCCCGGCTCCAGCTCATGCAGGCCGAGGCGAAGGGCGGGGGCACCGCGTCCGCGGCCAGGCCGTGCAGCTCGAGCAGCTGGCGATGCGCCTCGAAGATGATGCGGGGAGAGGCGGCGTAATCGGCCCAGACAGGCACGTCCGGGTGGCGCTTGGCCACGGGCGCCGGGGCGCGGAGTCCGTCCGTTTGATCGAGCTGCTCCCAGTAGGATTTGGCCAGTCCGCCGTCGTAGATCATCACGACCCCCTGCTGGTCGTCCGGGTTCACCTTCCAGTAATAAACCTGCCGCATCGGCAGATCGGTGACCGACTTGCCGTTTGAGCCGGCACCCACCACCTGCTCCCACCAGCAGTGCTCATAGCACAGGGCGATCTTGAAGAGCGGAATGGGTGAGACGGACTCCAGCAGCTTCCGGAAGCCGGACCGCCGCGCGTCGAAGAGGGGACCGGTACGGTCCAGAAGCTCGATCGAACGCCGCGGCATCGCCAGGATGGCCTTGCGGGCCAGGTGCCGCGTCGGGAGCCCCTCGGCGTTGACGGTGGTGAGGCAGACGCCGGCGGTGCCATCGGGCAGCACGGCTTCCTCCAGTCCCGTGACGCGGGTGTTGAGCAGCACCTTTCCTTGCCGGGCCTCGACCCGGTCCCGCAGGCGCCGCGGCAGCGCGCCAAAGCCGTCCACCAAGTGATAATGCGGCACATCTCCCGCGAAGTCGGCGAGGTTCCACGGAAAGCCGTCCGCGGCGCTCCAGGTCCAGAGAATGCTGTCGTAGCCCAGGCTGTCCTGGAGGAATTGCACCGCGCCGTGCCCGAGCTCCCGGATCAGGACGTAGTGCAGCGGCGTGTCGTGCAGGGGCTTGCCCTCGTAGGTGCCCTGTTCGCCGACCGCACGCCACTGGGCCGGGGTGACGGTTTTCAGGCTTTCGAGGGTCAGCTCCAGGTTCAGGACCCGTTTGAAGGCGGGCCCGAGCGCGCGCACGGCGGCGATGCCCATCAGGTGGCCCAAGGCGCCCGGGTGGCGCAGGTCCTCCCGGATCACATAGGGGATACGGTCCGGGTCGGAGAGCTCGCCCTTTTTCAGGCGATTGCCGCGCAGGAACGCCACGTTGTTCGGGTTCGCATCGGCCAGTTCGCGCGTGGCGAGTCCCAAGGTGCGGACGAGGTCGCGGGTGATGCGGTGCGACTGGCTGAAGCGCATGCCCCCGAGCTCCACCCGGGTATCGTGGATGAAGGGCGGCTCGACCGAGAGCAGGCGCCCGCCGACGCGCTCACTCCCCTCAAAGAGGGTGACGTTGATTGCCTGTCCGCGCCGGCCGGCGTGCTCGAGCAGGCGCCACGCGCTGTACAAGCCGGATACGCCGGCACCGATCACGGCCAGATCGAGGATCTTGGAAGAGGGCTGCATGGGAGCGTGCGATCAGCGGGTTGGTCCGGGCGGGGGCGGCGGAGGGTCGAGCGGCGGCGACCGCGGTTGGGCGGGGCGATTGGCCAGCAGCACCCCGGCGACGATCACGGTCATTCCGAGGAGCGAGCTGAGCGGGGGCATTTCGCCCAGCAAAGGTACCGCGAGCAGCGAGGCCGCCACCGGGGTCAGCGCGCCGGCGATTGCCGCCCGGTCCGGCCCCAGCCGCGCGACCGCGTACGCGAAGCTGAGCGTCGACACGATGCCCACCCCGAGGCCCTGCAGCAGGAATTGCAGCGCGAGCTCTTCCGCGGGGAGCTGGGGCAGCCGGAGGGGCGTGCCGCGCAAGGCGAGGGCCAGCAGGAGCGGCGGCACCGAGCCGTAGGTGAGCACCGCCGCGCCCTCGAGCGCGCCCAGGCCGCTGCGCCGCAGCGAGAGGGTGAAACCCGCCCACAGCAGGCTGCCCAGCAGGAACAGGGCGTAGCCTTGTCCGAGGCCCGGTTGGGCGTGGCTGAGTGAAAACAGCAGCATCAGGGCCACGCCGGAACCGATTAACGCCAGCCCCAGGCGGCGACCGGGGGCCAGCGGCTGGCCGAGGAACAGCAGCGCCAGGAGCGAGACGGACAGCGGCAGCGTGCCGGGTACCAGCGTGCTGCCATCGGCGACCGGCGCGTGGCGCATCCCCAGACCCGCCACGAGGAAATACGGCAGACCGGCGCCGCATACCATCATCAGCAACAGGGGCCAGGGCACGGCGGCGATCTGGCGCCCGCGCCGCCAGAGCACGGGCAGGAAGCACAGCGCGGCAGGCAGAAAGCGGAAGAGGGCGATTTCCAGCGGCGGCAGGGCGGTCTTGGCCCCGAGACGCAACGAAAGGAAGAAACCCGCCCAGACGACCACGGTCAGGCCCAGGGCCAGCAGCCCCATGAGCGGAATGCCCGGACGCGCCGGGTGGGTGCCTTTAGGATCAGCGCGCATCGTTTTTTCCGGCCGGCGCCAAGGGACCGCGATCACCGCCCGGGCAGCGGCGTCCCGGGACACCGGAGCAACGAGCTCGCGGCGAAGAGCCGGCGGGAGGCTCGGTCGGGACTGGGGGCCGGAGAAATTTCAGGGGAGGAGGGATCCTCGCGGGTGGACGGCGGACCGGTAATTGGGGAAAGGAGGGAAGGGGGGCGTTGGCGCTGCTTCGGCCAACTCCGGATAAAGGTCCCAGAGACCCCGCTGCGGCGTCGGAGCGGTGGTCTTGGGGCGGGCGTGGGGCAATAGCAAGCCGTGAGGGGTCGCGCTGGTCAGCGGGGCGTCACGCCGGGGCTCCGTCGGCCCATTCGTCGAACCAAACGCGGCGCGGGCCCTTGGGGCGGATTGGTGTAGCCGGGGAATCCTTCCCCGGTCCGGCGGGAACGAGGCTCCGGTCGGCGGTCCCGGTCGATCGCGCCCGGACGGGGCGGGGAGGGGAGCGGGGGGCGTTTCCTCGTCCCGGGCCGGCGCGCTTCGGCGATGTCCGGCTGAGAGCTCCGCGATCGGTCAAGACCCTCGGCCGGGTCTGACGGGCCGCTCCACGGGCGCCGGAAAGGGGGCAACAGCGGGGGACGTGGCCGGTGGAGCACCGGGTGCCTTGCTCCTCCACCGGCGTGCGATGAACGGATCCGTGCCTCGGCGGGTGGCTTCCGTCCGGATCAACCGGTGACCCAGCGGATCGTGTCGATCACCGTGTCCGTAAGGTGCGTCAGCGCACGCCCCGGCCCGCCCAGTTCGTTCGCCGGTCGGGCGCGATTTTCCACGCTCCCGGCGGTTCGTCGTGACAGCCTGGCCTCGTCCGGATCCCCCTCGGGAGCGGGTATGATGGCGGCGCGACGCGGACGAGCCGTAATGCACGGGTAACGCGATGAAGACCTTCCCGGCGCGCTTGGCGGAGCAGGACGTGCGGAAGTTCGCGGCCAAGGCGCGTCGCCGGGGTGTTTCCCAGCCCGCCCTGCTGCGGGAATGGATCAATGCCCGCGAGATTCCCACGGTGGAGGACGCCGGGGCGTGGGAGGCAAGGAACGCGGGCAACCGGCGGCTGCGCCTCACCCGTGGCTGAGTAGCCACGGCGGTAAACTGCCAAGTCGGCAGCCCGTACCGCCCTGCCTGCCCCGTCACACGATCCGGGCGCTGCTTTTCACTCGTTCCCGGAGGAGACGTGGACTACGGCTGACCGGATGGATGGCTTTTCCTTGCTGTTGGGCATCGTGGTTGGGGGCGCGCTGGGGGCGGCCGGTGCGGCCGTGTTCTTTTTGCTCAAGGCCCGCGCCTCGACCCAGGCCCTCGCCGCGGCGCAGGCCGCCCAGCAAGAACTCCTGTCGCTTCGCGCCGACGTGGCTACGCTCCGCGCGGACCTGCGCACCGCCGAACAGGGCGCGGTCGCCGCGCAGAAGGAACGCGACGCCGCCCGGGAGCAGGTCACCCTCCTCGGCCACGAAGTCGACGCGGAGCGGGCGCGCGGCGAGCAGACCGCCCGCGAACTCGCCGCGGTGCAACAGCAGCTGGGAGAGGCGAGGACCCGGATGGTGGAGCGCGAGAACGCGATGGCGGGCGTGCTCGCGGAGCGCGAGAAATCCATCGCCGACCTGAAGGCCGCCATCGAGCAGTCGAAGACCGCGCTCACCGACACGTTCAAGGCCACCGGCGGCGACCTCCTCCGGCAGAGCGCGCAGGCGCTGCTCGAACAGGCCAAGGAGCACTTCGCGAGCCAGCACTCCCTCTCCCAGCAGGATCTGGAGTCGCGGCGGAAGGAGATCGATGCGACGCTCACGCCGCTCAAGGAACAATTGGAGAAGAATGAGCGCTTGGTCCGGGAACTCGGCGAACGGCGCGAAGGCGACGCCAAGACCTTGGGCGAGCAGCTCAAGCAGATCTCCGACCTGCAGCAACGGGCCTCCACCGCCGCCCAGACCCTTTCCAGCGCCCTCCGGGACAATCGGCAGCGCGGCCGCTGGGGCGAGGTCTCGCTCCGCAACATCGCCGAGATGGCCGGTCTGGTCGACAACGTCGATTTCAGCGAGCAGGCCAGCGTGCAGGGGGACGAGGGGGAGCGGCTGCGGCCCGATATGACCGTGCGGCTGCCCGGCGGGCGCTTTGTCCCGATTGACGCGAAGGTCCCGCTCAGCGCCTACCTCGATTCGCTCGACCCCGCGCTGTCCGACGCCGAGCGCGCCGCCCGGCGCACCGCGCACGCCCAGGCGCTGCGCACCCATGTGCGCGGCCTTGCCTCCCGCGAATACGCCAAGGCCCTCGGGGGGGGGGTGGAAATCACCGTGCTCTTCGTGCCGCTGGAGAGCGGTCTCATCGCCGCCCTGGAGGAGGATGCCACGGTTTACCCAGAGGCCCTGGATCAGAGGGTGATCATCACCACCGCCTCCACGCTGCTCGCGTTGCTCCGCACCTGCGCGCTGCAGTGGCAGCAGGCCAAGCTCAACGAGAATGCCCGCCGAATCGGCGACAGCGCCCGGGAACTACTCGGCCGCATCAGCGTTTTTGCCGAACACCTCGAGAAGGTGGGCAAGGGCCTCGAGACCGCCAGCAAGGCCTACAACAGCGCGGTGGGATCATTCAATGGCCGACTCTTGCCCGGGGCGCGCGAAACCGCGGAACTGGCCGGCGACCGGGAACGCGTTCCGGCCGAGCTTGAGCCCGCGGCCACCGTCCTGCGCGAGGCCAACGTGCGGTCGCTGCCCGGCGGCGGCTGAGCGGCGACCACCGACCCTGAACCATCGCCGCGCCGCCGGGGCGCGTCACGCCCGGCGCAGCCGCCACGTCAGGAAGTGGGCGATCCCGAGGAGGAGCGCGAACAACCCCCCGCCGAGGAAGGCCCGCCCGATCGCCGTACTGCCGGGGATCAGGACCAGCAGCGAGGGTAGCCACAGCAGTGCGAAGGACCCGATCAGGCTGCTGGATTGAACCAACCCGACGCAGGTGCCGGCCCGCTGCTTCGGGCCGCTGCGCACCGCGCACGCCATCACGAGGGGAAGCGCGGAGATGACCAACCCCAGAGAGAGGAGGAGCGGCGTCGCCGCCGCCCCGCCCAGTACGAGCGGTCCCAGCGTCCACGCCAGGATCGCGAGGCACGCCAGCGCCGTCATCACCCGCAGGAGGACGAACGGATCGTATCGCAGGGCGACGAGTGCCGCCGCCGGCGCGCCGAGCATTGTGGCGAGCCAGTACGCGGTCATCAGGAAGGCACGCTGATCCTCCGACTGCTCCCAGGCCACCCGCGAGATGAACTCGTTCCACAGGGATCCC
Source organism: Opitutaceae bacterium (assembly GCA_049428505.1). Classification (GTDB taxonomy): domain Bacteria; phylum Verrucomicrobiota; class Verrucomicrobiia; order Opitutales; family Opitutaceae; genus ER46. The sequence continues at coordinate 21,724 of JBMTAG010000044.1, forward strand.
ACCGAATAGAGCGTCCCGCCGACCGCGAAGGCGACAAAGCAGCAGATCCGTACCTCCGGGATGCGCAGGATGCCGACGATCGAGAGGCTCCCCGCGCGGGCCGGAGCGGCCGGGGCGGCGGTTGGCGCGCAGGCGGTCGAGATTTGACCCCGGAGCATCCAGAGGAGGAGGCCGAGGACCGGTGCGGCGCCCGCGAGGGTCAGCAGCGAGATGCGCCAGCCGCCGTCGTCCGGCAGTCTTTGACCGAGGGCGGAGCCGAGCGAGACGGCGACGCCGATCGAGAAGGACAAGGCGGCCATACCTAAGGGCAGGACCCGCGGCGGGAGCGTGCGCGCGGCGAGCAGCCCGTACGCCGGGGGCCCCGCCGCGTACGCCGCGCCGATGAGCGCATAGCCGGCGATCGCCAGCCCGGGGCCCCGCGCCACGGCGAAGAGTCCGGCGCCCGTCGCCGCCAGCGCCAGCCCCGCCAGCACGCAGCGGGTCGGACCGAAATGATCGACCGCGCGACCCACGAACGGCAACGCGAGGCCCGCCGCGAAGAAAAATATCCCGGTGAGGAGCCCGACTTCCGGTTGGGTGAGCTGCATCGCGACCTTGAGGTCCGGGGCGGCCGCGCCGATCGCGGCCGCGGTCATCATCATCAGGGCCGGGACCATCAGGACGACCGCGAGGAGCAGGAGCATCCGCCACAGCGGCGGCGCGGAGGCCGCCGGAATTGCGGGACGCTCAGAGGTCATTTCGGGGAGCGGGGTCGAATGGGGGAAGGGAAACCATCCGCCGGGGGGGCCGGTCTCAGGCATACCCTTCCCAGTTCGCCGCCAAGCCGGCAAGCGCGCGTTTCCACGATCCGCGGACCGGAGGCCTCGGATTGCCCGCCGAGTGCGCCGGTGGCCTGCCGCTCAGGGCCTCCCCACCGCCACCAGTTTTTCCCGGGTGCGGAAGTAGAGGGTGCCGCCGGCGAGTGCCGGGGTCGACAGGCAGGTTTCCCCCAGCGCATTGGTCGCCGCGATGGAGAATGAGGCGGTCGCCGGGATCACGTGTACGTTGCCCAGCTCGCTGGTGACATACAGGTGCCGGCCATCGGAGACGGGCGACGCGGTGTAGCCCTCGCTCCGCGGGTTCACCCGCTCACTGTAGCGGATCTCGCCGGTGCGCGCGTCGAAGCAGATGAGCAGGCCGATGTCCGCGCACCCGAAGAGCAGGTCGCCCACGACGATCGGGGTCTGCATCTAGTTCCCCTTCTTGTCGTGGTTCCAGACGATCGCGGCGCTGGCCGGGTTCGGGGTCCCCGTGTCGTTCGGGGTGAGGTCTCCGGCGGCGTCGGTCCGGATCGCGCGCATCGGCCGCAGGCGCCCGTGCGCGCTGGTGAGGTAGATCAGCCCGTGGGCGGCGACCGGCGTAGGCACGGGGATGTCGCCCCCGCCGTCCAACCGCCACAGCTCGCGGCCGGTGGCGAAATCGTACCCGCCGGTGTGGCGCCAGCCGTTGACCGCGATCTGCACCCGACCCGGCGAGTGGACGACCGTGGGCGTGCTCCAAGTGGGGACATCCTGGCGGGCCACGCGCCAGCGCTCGCGGCCGTCGGCGAGGTCGAACACCGCGAGGAACGAGTCCTGCTGCACGTCACATTGCACGATGACCTTGCCCTCGTGGATGATCGGCGAGCTGGCGAACCCCCACTGGGCTGTCGGTACCTGGAAGTAGCCGGAATCCATCGGGCCGAGGTCCTTGCGCCAGAGCAGCCGCCCCCCGGTGTCGAAGCAGAAAAGCCCCTCGGAGCCCAGGATGGCGACGATGTGCCGGCCATCCGTCGCCGGGGTGGAGTTGCAGTGCGTGCCCTTCGGGTGACGGCTGAACCGCGGGACCGCCTCGTGCGCAGTCACGTCCCAGACGATCTGGCCGGTGCGGCGGTCGAGGGCAAGCAAGCGCCATTGAACCGGGTCCTTCTCGGGCACGGACTCGATGCTGCCGTAGAGGCCGACCTTGAGGGCGGCATTCTTCTGGACCGCGGTGGTGACGTAGACGCGGTCCTCCCAGACGATCGGTGAGGAGTGGGCGAGGCCGTGGACGCGGGTCTGCCAGCGGACGTTCTCGCCGGTCGAGACGTTCCAAGTCACGGGGAGGGCGGCGGAGGCATCGAACAAGGGCGACGGGCGCAGGCTGTAGCGGACGACCGGGTGCCGTGGTTCAGGAACAGGTGGTGGCGATCGCCACCCCGATAGCGGAGGCCGGGTTCAGGTGCGGGGGTCATGGTGCGGGAGGCCGCAGGTCGGCACACGCACCACGGGAAAAATCATTTGGGAGGAGTCCCCCCCATCCAGCGCGACGGCTCGTCGCGCTGCGGCCACCGCGGCTTTTCCCGAGCTCGGTTGGCAGACCCCCGCCACGGCGGGTAGCCGCGGCGGGGGTGCGTTCGTGATGCGAATGCAGGGGAGGAGGAAGTCCGCGGAGGCGGACGAAGGCAAAGCCGCGCGCGACTGGGTTATGGCGTAAGCCGGGTCGTGGTGCTGAAACGGGGGAGTTGTGTTGTAGCCGAGGAATCGTTCCCCGGCCGACGGGAACGCTCCGCAGGGCGGCGGAAGGGTGGAGGGACGATCGAACCAGAACTGAAGGCGAGCGCCTGGCCGGCGCAGAGGGTGCGGAAAATCGCGCGTGGGAGCGTTGGTCCGCGGGGAAGGGACACTTGCCGCGCCCGTTGGGCGTCACCCTCAACTGCCGAAAACCAAAAGGCCCCGGTAACCGCTTGGCTACCGGGGCCTTAAATTGGGTGCAGGGGTCAGATTTGAACTGACGACCTTCAGGTTATGAGCCTGACGAGCTACCAGGCTGCTCCACCCTGCAACAGGAGAGGAGGGAGGATCCGCAACGCGCGGGGGCGTGTCAACGGCATTCTCGCATTTTCGCCAATTCTCGCTTGCCAGTGCCCGCCGCCCGCCGTGTTCTGACCGGCTCCCATCCTGGGAATCAGCTCAATACCAACAACCAACGATCGCAAGGCGGCCCTTCGGCCGACCTGTGTCTCGCCAGAAACATCAGATCCCTATGCACCTCAACGTCACTCCCAAGGACCTGCTCGATGCGGGCGTCCATTTCGGCCACCAGACCAAGCGCTGGAATCCGCGCTCCAAGCCCTTCATCTTTGATCACCGCCAAGGCGTCACGATCATCGATCTCGGCAAGACCCACGAGGCCTTGGTCAAGGCCTGCGACTTCCTTGAGGAGACGGTCGCCAATGGGGGCAATGTCCTCTTCGTCGGCACCAAGCGGCAGGCCAAGGACCTCGTGCGCGAGGCGGCGGCCTCGGTGAACATGCCGGTCTGTGTCGACCGCTGGCTCGGCGGCACCCTCACGAATTACGAGACGGTCAAGCGCTCCATCGCCAAGTACAAGAAGTACCAGGCGATGGAGACCAGCGGCGAGCTCTCCAAGCTGCCCCGCAAGGAAGAGTCCGCGATCAAGCGCGAGATGACCCGGATGCAGAAGAACTTCAGCGGCATCGCCGACATGGGCGGGCTGCCCTCCGCGATGTTCGTGGTCGACGTGAACCACCATAAGATCGCGGTCGCCGAGGCGTCCCGTTCGGGTATTCCCTGCGTCGGCCTGGTCGACACCAATTCGGATCCGGCGACGGTCTCCCACCCGATCCCGGGCAATGACGACGCCGTGAAGTCGGTCCGCATCATCGTCGAGGCGGTGACGGCGGCCGTGCAGAGCGGCCTCGCACTGCGGGAGTCCCGGCGCGCCCAGCGCGGCGCCGCGGATCTCCGCGGGGTGACGGCTGGCGTCGAGGCGGCCGCGCCCGTGGCGGCCCCGGTCGAGGGTGAGGCTGCGCCGGCGGAGGTGCCGGCGGAGGGCGCCGCGGCGGTGGAGGGCGAGGGTGAGGCCGCGGCCGTGGCCAAGAAGAAGCCCGTGCGCGCCAAGCGCCCCGCCGTGAAGGCGGAGTGATCCCACGAACCCCGGCTTACCATCCGTATGAGCAATCCCCCCGTCACCGCCCAGACCGTGGCCGAGCTTCGCGAGAAGACCGGCGCCGGCCTGCTCGACTGCAAGAAGGCCCTCGATGAAGCGAAGGGCAACCTGGAGGAGGCCATCACCATCCTCCGCAAGAAGGGCGCCGCGTCCGCCGCGAAGAAGGCGGAGCGCGCGACCAAGGAGGGTGTGATCGAGAGTTACATCCACGTGGGCGGCAAGGTCGGCGTCCTCATCGAGGTCAACTGCGAGACGGACTTCGTCGCCCGCAATGACGCGTTCCGCGCCTTCGTGAAGGACCTCTGCCTGCAGATCGCGGCGGCCAGCCCAACCTGCGTTTCCCGCGAGGAAGTGCCGGAGGCCGAGGTGGCCAAGGAGCGCGAGATCGCGGCCTCGCAGGTGCAGGGCAAGCCGCCGGCGGCGGTGCAGAAGATCGTCGAGGGCAAGCTCGACAAGTACTTCGCGACCGTGTGCCTGCTGGACCAACCGTTCGTGAAGCTGCCGGAGAAGACGGTGAAGGAAATGCTGACCGAGCAGATCGCGAAGATCGGCGAGAATATCCAGGTGCGCCGGTTCGTGCGTTATCAGCTGGGCGCCTGAACCGCAGTGGAAGGTTGTTTTCCCGCCGCCCCCCTCCTCAGAGTGGGGCGGTTTTTTTATGCCTCCAGTCACCCGCCTCCAGATCGTCACCCGCGGCCTCACGAACTGTTGTCCCAATTGCGGGGCGCGGACGTTGTTCCGGCCGGACGCGCGGTTTCGCCTGAATCCGGCGTGTCCGGCGTGCGGGTTCGCCTTCGAGCGCGGGAACGACGAGGGGTTCTTCCTCGGGTCGATGTCGCTGAACTACGGCGTGACCCTGGTGGGCTTCCTGCTGCCGGTGGCGCTGCTGGCGTACCACGGGGTGATGCCGATCCGGGGGGCAGCGATCGTGGCGGGGGTGGGGGCGCTGGGGGTGCCGATCCTCCTGTACCGGCCGTCGCGGAGTTGGTGGCTGATGAACTATTATTTCTTCCTGCCGCAGCATTTGCCGGCGAACGGCGGGACGGGGGGGGGGGGGCCGGAGGACCACCGCTAGTGGGGCGAGCGTTTTTGGGCTTCCGTTCGGGGCTCCGGCCCGTACGGTTCGCGGTCCTGCGCCGGAGAGGTGGCAGAGTGGTCTATCGTACCTGACTCGAAATCAGGCGTGCCCGAAAGGGTACCGTGGGTTCGAATCCCACCCTCTCCGCCAT
>JBMTAG010000045.1:0-26796 GCA_049428505.1 Opitutaceae bacterium
GCCGCGACGGCTGGGGCATTTGCCCGCTTGCCGGCCGGGAGCGTCGCGGGCACACCGGACGGGATGAAGCTCACCCCGCTCCTGCCCGCCCTCCTCGCCCTCCTCGCCGCGCCGCTCCCGGCGGCCAACCCCAAGGCCAAGTCGCCTGACGTCGCCAAGCTTGACCCCGCGATGGGCGCGGGCAAGGCGGCCGCCGCGGCGCTCGTCTGGCACGATGTGACCCAATGGGGCGTCGAAGGCCGGGCCTGGGCTGACGCCCCGCGGGCACGCTGGTTCGACCGCTTTCCCGCGGCGGCGCAGCAGACCGTCACCCCAGCCGTTTGGAATCTCAGCCGCGACAGCGCCGGAATGATGGTCCGGTTCCGCACCAATGCGACCGCCCTCCACGTCCATTACCGCCTGCAGAAGGAACGGCTCGGCATGCCCCATATGCCGGCCACCGGCGTGAGCGGCGTCGACCTGTACGCGCGGGATGACCAAGGCCGCTGGCGCTGGGTGCAGGTCACCCGCCCGGACAAGCAGGAACTGCAGGTCGAAATCATCCGGGACCTCGCCCCGGGCGAGCGGGAGTACGCGGCCTACCTGCCCCTGTACAACGGAGTCGAGTTCCTCCGGATCGGGGTGGCTCCGGGGGCGACGTTCCAAGGCCTCGCGCCGCGGGCCCAGCCGGTGGTCTTCTATGGCACCTCGATCACCCACGGCGCCTGCGCCTCCCGACCCGGGATGGTGCATCCGGCGATCCTCGGCCGCCGCCTCGACGTTCCGGTCGTCAACCTCGGTTTCTCCGGCAACGGCCGGATGGACGCCGCGGTGGGCGACTACCTCACGCAGATCGACGCGGCCGCGTACGTGATCGATTGCCTGCCCAACATGAACGCCGCCGCCGTGCGCGAGAAATGCATCCCGCTCGTGCGCCAGCTCCGGAAGGCCCGTCCGGACACGCCCATCATTCTGGTCGAGGACCGCCGCTTCACCAACAGCTGGATCACGCCCGCCAAGGCCAAGTTCCACGACGAGAACCACGCAGCCCTGCGCGAGGCCTTCGCCACCCTCCAGCGCGAGGGCGTCCGCGGGCTCCACTACGTCAAGGGCGATCTCCTGCTGGGGACGGACACCGACGGCGCCACTGACGCCTCCCATCCCAACGACCTCGGCTTCATGCGCCAGGCGGACGTGATGGAGCCCGTGCTACGTACGGCCCTCCGGCGGTGAGCCGATCGCGGAGGGGGGTTTCCCCGCCTCGACAAGGACGCCGTTTCCCCTAGCCTGCCGGGATGAAACGCCCGCTTCCCCGGCGCCGGGGAAACCGCCTCCGCCGCGCCTTCACCCTGCTCGAGATCCTCGTCGTCCTCGCGATCATCGGTCTCCTCGCCGGCCTCGCCATCACCAACGTCGACAAGATCTTCGGGGGCGCCCAGGCGAGCACCGTGAACATCTTCGTGCGCGAGAGCATGAAGACGCCCCTTACCTCCTACCGCATCCATATGGGCGACTATCCGTCCACCAGCGATGGCCTGCAGGCGCTGCTGACGCGCCCCGCGACCAAGGGCGACCGCTGGTTCGGGCCGTACCTCGACGGCGGGAAGGTGCCGACCGATCCCTGGGGCGAGCCCTACCAGTACGCCTACCCGGGCACCCGCAACAAGGGTGGCTATGACCTTTGGTCCAAAGGACCCGACAAGCAGAGCGGGACCGCCGATGACCTCGGCAACTGGGACGCGGGCGCCGGGGCCGAGAAATAGGCCCGCGGCATGCGGCGGTCCCCTCACCGTCCGACCCGCCGCCGCCGGCGCGGGTTCACGCTGCTCGAGATCCTGCTGACCCTCGCCCTCATCGGGCTGTTGTCGGCCTTTCTCGTGGGGGGCTCCGCGCGCCTGCTTTCGACCCGCGGCAACACCCCCGCCGAGGTCTTCTGGAAGGCCGTCGCCGAGGCCCGCCGCACCGCCCTGCAGTCGGGCCGCGAGGTGCGGCTGCGTTTCGACGGCGAGACGCGCACGTTCCTGCTGCTGGACAGCGAGGCCCCGCCCCCGGGCCCCTTGGGCGAACCGCCCGCGCCAGAACGTCCGCTGCGCCGTTTCCCGGTTTCCCCGGAACTGGCCGGCGACCTCGAGGTGGATTTCCTCGGGGCGGCCGCCCAGGGCGCGAACGCGATCCTCGTGGGCGGCGTGTTGCTCGAGGCCCGTTCGCTGCCCCACGCGACCTTCTTCCCGGACGGCACCTGCGCCCCCTTCCGCGCCCAGCTGGCCCGCGCCGGCGGCCGTTCCGTCCTGCGGATCGATCCCTGGACCTGCGCGCCCGTGCTCACGCCCGACGATGACCGCACCGCACCCTAGGGCCGCCCGCGGCTTCACCGTGGTCGAGGTGCTCGCGGCGCTCTCGATCTTCGCCTTCGCGGCCGTGATGATGGCCTCGGCCTACCTCAACGTCCTCAACAGCTACGAGGCGGCCGCGCGGGGGGCGGTGGCGGACGAGGATTTCGCCTTCGCCCGCCAGCAGGTGCTCCGCGAGCCCGAGCCCCGCAAACTCGAGGAAGGCGGCGAATTCGAGACCGCCGGCGGCCGCCGCGCCAAGTGGTCCGCGGAGATCGCGCCCACCTCCATCGCGGACGTCTACCGCGTCACCTTCAGCTGCGAGCTCACCTCGACCGACGGCACCGAGCCCGAGCGACGGAGCCAGTCGTTCCTGCTGCTGCGGCCGACCTGGGTGACCGACCCCGGCGTCCGCGGCCGGCTGAAGGAGGAGACGAAGACCCGCATCCTCGAGCTGAAGGCGCAACGCGAGCAGGAGGCCGCCGCGCGATGAGCCGGCCTCGCCCTCCCCTTCCCCGCCGCGGCTTCACGCTGCTGGAGATGCTGCTGGCCCTCGCGCTGGTGGCGCTGCTGCTGGTCGCGATGAGCTCCTTCCTGTTCTCGCTGGGGGAACTCTGGGGTCGCCGCGCGGACGTCCGCCTGCTCGACCAGCACGTGCGGGCCGTCACCCGCTTCCTCGCGCAGGACCTGCGCACCGCCGCCCTCCCTCCCTTCGGCCGGGCCGATACGGCGCCGTTCACCCTGCCTGAGGTGCGCCCGCGGGCCGGCCTGATCGAACGCCTGTTCACGTTTGAGCTGCCCGCCGGCAGCCGCCTCTGCGACTGGCCCGGGGAGCCGCTGCCCGAAGTCGTCTGCTCGCTGCAGGTCCGCGGCGGCCAGGGCCTCCTGCTCCTCTGGCAGTCCCGGCTGGAACGCGGCTTCGGCGAGGAGGCCCCCCGCGAGACCCTCGTGTCCCCGCTCGTGACCGGGATCGCCTTCGATTATTACGACCCCGACGCCCGGCGCTGGACGACCGAGAACCTGCTCAAGCTGGATCCGCAGGGCCAGCCGCTGGTGCCCGGCCGCCTGCGCCTGACCTTCACCCACGGCCAGCTCAAGCGGGAGAGCCTCATCGCGGTCCCGGCCGCCGGCGCCGGCCTGCCCGCCTTCTGAACGATGCCGGCCCCCGCTTCCCGCTCCGCCCGCCGTCGCGCGTCCCGCGGCTCCGTCATCGTGGTGGTGCTGACCACCCTGATGTTCGCGGCCCTGGCGCTGGTGGCGTTCATGGATCGGGCGGCGGTGGACCTGCTCGTCGATCACCGGGAATCGGTGAAGCGCCGCCTCCGGGTCGAGGCCTTCTCGGCCCTCGAGCTGACCCTCGGGGTGCTGGCCGAGTTCAAGGAGGCGGGCAACGGCCTGCGCAGCCCCGCCGAGGGCTGGGACGACCCGCTCGGCTTCGCGGGCTACGAGCCGGAGGAAGGCCGGACCGTGACCGTCACCTTCAGCGACGAGAGCGGCAAGTTGCCCCTGCCCCGCACCGCGCCCCAGACCCTGCTGCAATTGCTTTTGCATTGGGAGGTGCCGAAGGCCCGGGCCGAGGAGGTGGTGGACGCCCTGCTCGGCTGGATGAAGCCGGGCCACGTGTACAGCACCCCTTGGCAGCCGGACTACGAGTCGAAGCCGCTCCCCTACCGCCCACCCGGGCGACCGCTGCGCTCGTTTCACGAACTGGCGTCGATCGAAAAGGCCCGGGAGTTCTTCTACGATGAAGCAGGCCGGCCGAATGCCTACTGGCGGCGCTTCGCGGAGAATGTGTCCCTCTTCGATTTCCCGCAGCCCAACCTCAACGGCGCGCGGCCCGACGTGCTCGCCGCCCTGGGACAGTATGGGCCGGAAGAAGCCAAGGGCATGTCGGACTTCCTGCGGGGGGCTGGCCGGTTCGAGCGCGGGGGACCCGGCGTGTTCCGCAATCCGCAGGAGATCGGCCGCGTGGCCGGGCCCTCCGGCAACCCGGCCGGCTTCGCCCTGAACCTCTCCGCCCTGCGCATCCACGTGCTGGTGCGTGAGGGGCGCAACGAGTACCGGGTGGCGGTCGTGGTCGCCGCCCCTGGCGCCGCCGCCGCGGTCCCGCCCGGACCGCCCCCCGGCCCGGTCAAAGCGGAGAATCGCCCCGGCGCCACCCCGCCTCCTCCCCCGACGCCGCCCCTTCCCGCCCCGGCCGCCGGCGCCGGTGCGACCGATGAACGCCTGCGTTACCCGTGGGTCATCCTGGAAGTGCGCGAAAACGAGGACATCCCCCGGGAGGCCACCGCGTGACCCGAAGTGAGGATTCTGCGGTCTTGTTCTCCAGGCGCCGGTCGTGCCTAGTACCCACCACTCCCTGATGGCCTCGCTCCTCAGTTTCCTGCGCGCCGGACCGCCGCCCCCCCGGGTGGCCCTCCTGCCGGACAGCGCCTTCTTCACCCGGTCCATTCCGGTGCCGGAGGGAGCCAACCCGCTGGAGGTGGCCGCGGCGGTGGAACTCGGCCTCGAGGCCGCCTCCCCTTTCCCCTTGGCGCAACTGTACCACGGCTGGTACTGGCGCCCGGGGTCGCCCCACGCCCTCGCCTTCGCCGCCTACCGCCGCCGCTTCGCCGCCGACGAGGCGGCGACGTGGGCGGACGCGGAACTCGTCCTGCCCGCGTTCGCCACCACACTCGGGCAGACCCCGGCCGCCGGCACCACGGTGCTGCTGCCCGGCAAGGATGAGCTGACGGCGCTGCTCTGGAGCGCCGGTTCCGTCCCCGCACGCGTGCTCACGCGACCCTTGCCCCCCGAAGCGGATGACGACCTCCGCGCAGGCGCGCAGGCGGCGCTCCTCGGCGAACTCGGCGCGACCGGCCCGGTGATCACGCTGCCCTCCGTGCCGGTGCCCCTCCCGGCGATGCGCGACCGCGAGGTCGCGTTCCAAAGCGGGGATTTCGCGGCGCGGCTCGACGCGGCGGCGACCGTGACGATTGACGTGCGGGACAAGGCCGACCTCGCCGCCCTCCGCCGCGGCCGGCGGCGCGATGTGGGGCTGTGGCGGACCTTCACGAGTCTCGCGGCGGCGCTCGTCCTGCTCGGCCTCGGCGAGCTCGCCCTGGCTGGGGGCGGAGTGTGGCAGCGCGCGCGCGCCCAGCAGTGGGCCGCGCAGAAGCCGTTGGTCGACCGGATCAGCGGCGTGCACGAGCTGACCCGCAAGATCGAGGAGCTGGCCACCAAGCGCCTGCAGCCGTTGGAGATGATGACCCAGCTCACCGGCGTGGACCTCGAGCGCAAACCGCCGGAAATCCAGTTCACCCGGATCCAAGCGGACCAGTCGAAGGGTCTCTATACCCTCTTTGTCGAGGGCAAGACGACGAACCCCGCCAAGGTCTCCGAATACGAGGCCGCCCTGCGGCAACTGCCTGCGATCGCGAAGGTCGAGGCGCCCATTTCCCAGGTGAAGGGCGACCAGGCCCAGTTCACGCTCACCGCCGTGTTCAAGCCCGAGGCGCTGCTGCCGAAGGAGGAGTCCGCCCCCGCCGCCAAATGATCCGCACCCTTCGCCATCTGTTCCTGGGCCGGCTCCTCCGCGAGAAGCTCCTCTTGGTCGCCTTCGTGGGCATCGGTGCCCTCTGGTGGCTGTCCGCGTTCGCTGAACGGGCCGGCGGTTTCCAGCGGGAGGCGCACCTCACCACTCTGCGCCTCGCCGAACAGACCCAGTGGATCCGCAACCGGACGGTGATCGAGGAAACCGCCCAACGGACCGCCGGACGCCTCGACCCCGCCCGCGCCCTCAACGGCAACCAACTGGTCACCACCGTGGCCCAGCTGGCCACCGAGGCGGGCCTGAAGAACGCCGTCTCCGGAACCCCGGCAACCGAGCGCAGCGGGCAATTCGCGATCCATTCCGCCGACTTTGCGATCAACCAGGCGGACTGGGATCCCCTGCGCAAGTTCTACGAGGCCCTGCAGGCCCGCTCGCCCTATATCGCGGTCGAACGCTTCGCCCTCAGCGCCACGCCCAACGCCGCCGCCCGGCTCTCGCTCAACCTCAAGGTCGTGTCGGTCGAACTGGTGAATCCCTGACGCTCCCCGTGCTCCGCCTCCACGCCACCCCCGCCGGCCTCCTGCTGGAGCAGCAGGACGTCTTCCGCCCCGCCCCGGCCGATTTCTCACTCGATGCGCTCTTCCGGTCGGCCGACCCCGTCGCCCTCGCCCAGGCCGCGCTGGCGGCGGCCGGCGCTCCGGTCCCCGCGCCCACCCGCCGCCTCGCCCCCCTTCAATCGCAGGAGATCTGGGCCGCGGGCGTCACCTACCTCCGCAGCAAGAGTGCCCGGATGGCGGAATCCCGTGACGCCGGCGGCGGCACCTTCTACGACAAGGTCTACGACGCGGACCGGCCGGAACTGTTCTTCAAGGCCACGCCGCACCGCACCGCCGCCCCGGAGGCCCCCGTCCGCATCCGCGCGGATGCCCGCTGGAGCGTCCCCGAACCCGAGCTGACCCTCGCCCTCAACGCCGCGGGCCGCATCTTCGGCTACACCATCGGCAACGACATGAGCTCCCGGGATATCGAGGGCGAAAACCCCCTCTACCTCCCGCAGGCCAAGGTCTATGACGGGTGCGCCGCCCTCGGGCCCTGCCTCGTCGTGACCGCCGACCTGCCCGGTCCCGAGACGCCCATCCGCCTGGAGATCATCCGCGCCGGCCAGACCGTCTTCACCGGCGAGACGCAGGTCGGCCGCATCCGCCGCCCGTTGCCGTCACTCGCCGACTGGCTGTTCCGGGAGAACCGGTTCCCCGCCGGCGCCTACCTGATGACCGGGACGGGCGTCGTCCCGCCCGATGACTTCACGCTGCAATCCGGCGACGAGGTGCGCATCACCCTGCCTCCGGTCGGGACCCTCCGGAATCCGGTCGCCTGACGCCGCGGCCGGGAGGTCGCTTGACGCGGCCCGCGGCCTTTTCAGGGTGCCCCGATGCGGAACCGGCCAGCAGGGAAAGGCGGCGGCGTAAGCCCACGGGGGGCGACGCGCTGGCGCCGGTGGGTCGCGGGCCTGGCGGTGCTCCTCAGCGTGGCGGCGCGGGCGGCGGATGCGCTCGCCCCGACGCCGCTGGTGCTGGATCCGGGCCGAACCCACGACGTGGACATCACGCGGCCGGAGCCGGACCTGATCGAGGTGCGCACGCGCGGGGAGGATCCGTGGGTGGCCACCCGGACGTTCCAGGTGTCCGCGCCGACCCAGACCGTGCTGGAACTGGACTACACGACGCTGACCGCGGTGCCGGGGTTCAGCGTCTACGTGGGCACCCCGTGGAGCGAGGACCGGGTGCACGCGGTGGCGGAACTGCCGCCCAGCGAAGGCTGGAGCACCTTCGCGGTTGATCTGGCCCCGGCCTGGGCGCGGGCGCGGACGCCGCCGCGGCAACTGCGGCTGGATTTCGGGCAAGGGGCGGACCGCACGGTGCAGATCCGCGGCGTGCGGCTGCGGGAGCCCAATGCGCGGGAACGCGCGATCTCGGCGACGCGGGAGGCGCGGCAGGCTGCGGCCCGCGCGGAGGCGGCGGGGGTGCGCGCATACCTTGAGGCATCGCACCTGGCGGCAATCACGCGGGTCCGCGTCACGGCCACCACCGTCGAGATCAGCGGACGGCTCCCGGCGGGGGGCGGCGAGTACGCCCTGGCCGAAGCGCCGCCATGGGAAACGGTCCCCGGGCCCGCCCGCCCCGAGCCCGTGGCGGCGCTGCACGGGGATGCGGCCGGCTTCGTGCTGCAGGTGCCGCGGTGGGTGGCGGACGGCGCCGGGCCGCGCGACCGGTTACTGTCACGCTGGCTGGTGCTGCGGCGGATGACCGCGGGCCACGAGCGGGTTTCCGCGGCGCGTTACGCCGATGAGGTTGAGGCGCGGCACGCCTGGCCGGAGACGCGGGCCCGGTCGCGGAAGGGACTCGGCGGGTTCAACGTCGCACGGCCGGAACTGATCGCGGATCTCGACGCGTTGGGGATCGATTCGGTGACGGTCAACCTGTTCCTCAGCCGGTTCCTCCGGGCGGAGGCCTCGGAGGCGACGCTGCCGCACGCGCACCTCGGGCGGACGTATCACCTCCACCGGGCGGAGGTGGAGAAGCTGGACCGCACCCTGCGCGCGGCGGCGCAGCGGGGCGTGCTGGTGCTGGGCATCCTGCTGGTGCCCCCGGCGAAGGGTTGGGACGGGGCGCTCGGCGGCATCTTCCAGCATCCGGATTACGATCCGGCGGGCACCTACAGCATGCCTAACCTCACCACGCGGGAAGGCGTGGAACACTACGCGGCCCTCCTGCACTTCCTCGCGGAACGCTACAGCCGCCCGGGCGCACCGTTCGGCCGGCTGCACCACTGGATCGTGCACAATGAGGTCGACGCGGGCTGGGTGTGGACGAACTGCGGGGAAAAGCCCCCGGAGCTCTACCTGGAGATCTACCATCGCTCGATGCGGCTCGCCCACCTGATCGCCCGCGCGCACGACCCGCACGCCCGCGCCTATGTTTCCCTGACCCACCATTGGAAGGAGACCGCGAGCCACCGCTTCACGCCGTCCCGGGACGTGCTGGAGGGCTTGCTGGCGTACTCCCGGACCGAAGGGGACTTCGATTGGGGCATCGCGTTCCACCCCTATCCGCAATCGCTGCGCGACCCGCGGACCTGGCGCGACCAGAAGGCGGAGTTCCACTATGACACCCCGATGATCACCTTCCGGAACCTCGAGGTGCTGGATGCCTGGGTCAAGGAACCGGCGCATCGGTTCGAGGGCCGGAAGGTGCGGTCGGTGCACCTGTCGGAGCAGGGCCCGAACTCCCCGGATTACACCCCTCGCGCGCTGACCGAACAGGCGGCGGCGATGGCCTACGTGTGGCGGAAGCTCCGCCCCCTGGACGCCATCGAAGGCTTCCAGTTCCATAACTGGGCCGACAACCGGCGCGAGGGTGGCCTGCGGATCGGCCTGCGGCGGTTTGGGGACGATCCCGAGGCTCCGCTCGCCCCGAAGCCGGTGTGGCACGTTTACCGTGCGCTGGACACCGCCGAGGAGGAGGCGGCGACGGCATTTGCGCTGCCGGTGATCGGCATCGCGGACTGGAGCGAGGTTCCCCATCGCGGGCCGATCGGGCGGCAACCCGCGCGGTGACCGCCCCATCAGGCCCGCGACGCCTCCGTGCGCCTACGTAGGGCGCGTGGGCACATCTACGGGGCGGTCCAACCTTGGGGCCGGAGCTCCCGCGGCCCAGTCTGACCGCGTGTCCGAAACCGCCTTCAGCCAACGCACCATCTCGGTCGTCATCATCGACGACCATGATCTGCTGCGCGGATTGCTGGCGAATGCGCTCGAGAATGCGGCGGACCTCCGCGTCGCGGGCCAAGGTGGGGACGCCGAGTCCGCCGTGGACTTGTGCCGGCGGTTGTCCCCGGACGTCCTCATCCTCGATTCCATCCTGCCCGGCATGCAGGGACCCGACGTGGTCGAGCTGGTGATCCGCGCCTCCCCGCGCACCCGGATCCTGATGGTCTCCGGCGCGATGACGCCCGTCGCCCTCCGCCGCGCCCTCAAGGGCGGTGCCCTCGGTTTCCTGCCGAAGACCGCCCCCTTCAGCGAGATGCTCGAGGCCATCCGGACCGTCGCCGACGGCGGCTTCGTGACCACCGCGAGCGGCCGCCGGCTGGTCCAGCGCACGCTCGAGGACATGTCCCGGCCGGAGAACACCTATCCCCTCACCGAACGCGAGCGGGGGGTGCTCACCGGCATCGCCTCCGGCAAAAGCTCCAAGGAGGTCGCCGAGGAACTCGGTCTCAGTGTCTTCACCGTCGAGAACCACCGTCGCCGCATCATGGACCGGACCGGGGTCCGCTCGATCGCCGGACTAACGCTCCTCGCCGTGGAAATGAGCCTCGTGAAGCCCGGCCTCATCGCGCGCCTCACCGGCCGCGGGGCGGACGAGACGAGCGGCGCGATGGGCTGAACGCCCCTCGCCTGCGCCGAACCCCGCCTTCAGCGGCCGCGGGCCTTGCGGGCGGGAGCGGGACGCGTGTTCCCGGCCGGCGGCGTCACTTCCGTGACGGGCACCGCGGGCGACTCCCCGCCCTCCACCACCGTGGCATCTCCGATCTTCACTTCGGCCTTGAAGCGCTCCCCGGCCGTGACCACCACCGGCCGGGCCGTTTCCCGCCCCACCTGGGGCCCCGCCAGCGCCAGCATCGACGGAAGGATCTCCGCGAAGGCGTGGCCGCGGGACGGCGCACTGATCTTGGTCGTCCACAGCAGCACCTTTTGGCTCCGTACCGCCGCCGCATGATCGTAGGCCGCGATCGCCGCCACATACAGGTCCTCGGTCGCCAGATCGCTCAACACCTCCTGGTCCGCATCGCGGAACAGCGCGCCCGGCAACCCGGGATCGAACACCCCCGCCCCCGGCTCCCGCGCCACTAACCCAAGCTTGTAGGCGCCCATGAAGCGCAACAGCTGGTTCCGGTTGACCTGCCGGCCTTCGGTGTCGTCGGGATTGGCGGAGTAAATCCGGTCCGTGTTCATCGTGCCCCAGGTCCAAAGCAGGAGCAACGACGGCGGGTGTTCCGCGCTGGCCGGCAGATACCCTTGCCGCGCCAGCACCCGCGCCATGGAGCGGAAGACCTCCTCCTTCGCCGGCGCCTTCTCCCCCGCGACAATGCCCCCGAAGTCCCGGAAGCCCGCGCTCACGGCGACGTAGTACGCGGGCTGCGCCGGAGATACCGGCCGGCGCAGCGCCCCCACCGGGGTGGTGTCGGTGACCGTCACCACCCGCAGCTCCGGACGCGGGAACAGCCAGTCCAGCACGCCCGCAGGGGCCGCGGCCGGGGCCATCGCCCCGCACAGCGCCAACGCGCCCGCGAGCCGGCGCACCGGACGCGGGAGCGGCAGGCAGGACATCACGGAAGCAGCGCTCGGCTCAGGCCTTGCTGGGACCCTCGAGCGCCCAGCCCTGCCGGTACGGCCGGCTCAGGAACGCATTGGCCGCGGCATCGTCGGTCAGACCCGTCTTGCCATCGTACTTCAGCCGCTTGCCCGCCCGATACGCCACCAATCCCAAGGCCATGCACTCGGTCATCAGGCCGTTGTAGTCGAAGTTGCAGGACGTCTTGGTCACGTCGCCCTTGCAGGCGTTGATCCACTCCTCCTGGAAGTCGCCGATCGGCGGGAACTGCTTTTCGCGGGGCCGCGGGATGTAGTCGGCCGGATCCGCCTTGGCATCGGGAATGAGCATCCGCGAGCTGAAGTCGGACAGGAGCACGCCCTTGTTGCCCTTGAACATCGCCCCGTGGCCGATGCCGTCGAGGTCGATGAACTTCTTCGGGGAGGTGGGGAACACCTTGCCCTGGTACCAGCTGAGCCGGACCTCCGGGCGCCAGGCATTGGCCGGCAGCTGCCAGTGGGCCTGCATCTTCACGGGCGTCACGTCAGGGTTGAAGGGATCACCCGAGGCCTCGACCGAGGTGGGATACGTCGCGTCGAGGGCGTTCCACGCGAGGTCCATCGTGTGGGCGCCCATGTCGCCGACCTGGCCGGTGCCGAAGTCCCAAAACATGTTCCATTGGAGGCAATTCGCACCCGCCCGGCCCGAGAAGTAATCGGGATTGTACGGGTGCATCGGCGAGGGCCCGATCCAGAGGTCGTAATGCAGCGTCGCGGGCGGCGTGCCCACGGCGGGGAGGTAACCCGGACGCGGCAACTGGCGGTTACCCCAGGCGAAGGCGCCCTGGAGGGTGCCCACGGCGCCGTCGCGGACCATTTCCTTCACGCGCTGGAAATTCGGGATCGCGTGGCGCTGCGTGCCGGCCTGCGTGGCCAGCTTGCTCCGCTTCTTCAGGTACAGCGCCCGCACCGCCCGCGCCTCGGCGACGGTCAGCGCGATCGGCTTCTCCATGTACACGTGCTTGTCGCGGTTCATCGCCCAGATGGCGATGTGCGCGTGGTGGTGGTCCGGGGTGCAGCAGACGACCGCGTCGATGTTCTTGTCCTCCTTGTCCAACAGCACGCGCCAGTCGGTGTAGGTGCGCGCCTTGGGGAAGGCCTTCAGGGCATCGGGAAACCGGAGCTCGTTCACATCGCACAGCGCGACGACGTTCTCCTTCATCAGGGTGTTGTAGTGGGCCAGACCGCGGCCCCACACGCCGATGAGCGCGATGTTCAGTTTCTTGCTCGGGGTGTTCTGCCCGAAGAGCGTGCCCGTGGGCAGCAGGAGGAGACCGGCGCCGGAAGCGCTGGTCGATTGGAGGAAACGGCGGCGGGAGAGCGGTGCGGGGTGCATCAGGGGAAGGCCCGCAGCGTGCGCGCCGCGCCGGAGCGCGTCAACGCCAGGCTCACCGCCCGGACCAACCCGCCTCCGCGTCAGGCCAATATGTCCTTCACGAGGTGGCCGTGGACATCCGTCAGCCGGTGGTCGCGGCCCTGGAAACGGAAGTTCAGGCGCGTGTGATCGAACCCCAGCAGGTGCAGGATCGTCGCCTGCAGGTCGTGCACGTGCACCTTGTCCCGGGTCACGCTGAAGCCGAGCTCGTCCGTCTCCCCATGGGTGTAGCCATGCTTCACGCCGCCGCCCGCGAGGAACACGCTGAAGGCATCCGGGAAATGATCCCGCCCCAGCACGTCACCCTTCGCGGTCCGACCCTCGCGGAACGGGGTCCGGCCGAACTCGCCGCCCCAGACCACCAGGGTGTCATCCAGCAGGCCCCGTTGCCGCAGGTCGCGCAGGAGCGCCGCGACGGGCCGGTCGGTCCGGGCCATCTTGCGGGTCAGGCCGTCGCGGATGTCCTCGCGCGGCGTGGTGCCATGGAAGTCCCAGCCCCAATCGAAGAGCTGGACGAACCGCACGCCCTGCTCCAACAGGCGCCGCCCGAGCAGGCAGTTGTTCGCGAAACTGGCCTCGCCCGGCACGGCGCCATAGGCCTCGAGCACGGAGGCCGGCTCGCGGCCGATGTCCATCACCTCCGGCACGCTCGCCTGCATCCGGAAGGCGAGTTCGTACTGGGCGATACGGGTCAAGGTCTCGGGATGTCCCAGCTCGGCCGCCTGCCGTTCATTGAGCACCCGCAGGGCATCGAGGGTCTGCCGCCGCAAGGCCCGGCTCATCCCCGGGGGATCACTCACATAAAGGACCGGATCGCCCTTGGAGCGGCACTGGACGCCTTGGAACACGGAGGGCAGAAACCCCGTCCCCCACGCACTCTGACCCGCGCTCGGCTGGGTACCGCTGCTGATCAGGACGACGAAGCCTGGCAAATCCGCATTCTCGGAACCGAGTCCATAGGTCACCCACGAGCCCATCGAGGGCCGCCCCCCCCGGGGCGAACCCGTGAAGAGCAGGAGCTCGGCCGGGGTGTGGTTGAACTGGTCCGTGTGCATCGACTTGATGAGGCACAAGTCATCCGCCAGGCCGTGGAAGTGCGGGATGGCATCGGACATCCACATCCCGGACCGCCCGTGCTGCGCGAACTTCCGCGGCGTCCCCATCAGCAGCGGCGTCCCGGTGGTGAAGGCGAAACGCCTTCCCTTGATGAAGTCATCCGGCGCCGGCTGGCCGTCCCGCTTCACCAGCTCGGGCTTGTAATCGAACAGGTCGAGGTGCGGCGGCCCGCCCGACATATGGAGGTAGATGACCCGCTTGACCTTGGCCGCATAATGCGACGGCCGCGGGGCCAGGGGGTTCACGGGCGCCGGGGCCGCGCCCAGCGCCTGCAGCGCGATCGCGCCCAAGCTGAACTGCCCGCTCGTCCGCAGGAACTGGCGGCGGGTCTGGTGCCGGAGCTGTTCGACGCGCAGGTTCATGGCTTCATCAGGGTCTCGTCCAGGTTCAGGAGCACGTTGGCCACGGCCGTCCACGCGGCGAGGTCGGGGGCGGCAAAGGTCGCGGGCGGCGGCAGATCGGGATTGGCGATCAGTTGGGCCGCCTGCTCCGGCTCGCGCGTGAAACCCGCAAGGGCCTCCGCGTGCAGCGCCACCAGCGGCGCCAGTTCGGCCGGCGCCGGCGCCCGCAGGAGCACCCGCCGGAAACCCGCGGCCGCCTTCTCCGCCACGCTGCCCCCGCCGTGCGCCATCAGCCGGGCCAGTCCCTGCGCCGCCTCGACGTAGACCGGATCATTCAGGGTCACGAGCGCCTGCAACGGCGTGTTGGTCCGCGGCCGGCGCAGGGTGCACACCTCGCGGTTCGGCGCGTCGAAGGTCACCATCGAGGGATAGGGACTGCTCCGGCGCCACTCCGTGTACAGGCCGCGCCGCAACCGATCCTCGCCGGCGCTGGTCTTCCAATCAAGCGCCCCCCCGAATGCCGCCCGCAGGTCGAAGGCCGGCTGATAGGGCCGCACCGGCGGACCGAACTGCTTCGCACTGAGCAGGCCGCTGACGGCCAGGGCCTGGTCACGCACCATCTCCGCCGCCAACCGCACCCGCGGACCGCGCGACAACAGCCGGTTCTCCGGATCCGCCGCGAACGAATCGGGCGTCACCCGCGACTGCTGCCGATAGGCCGCCGACAAGACCAGGCGGCGCAGGAAACGCTGCACGCTCCACCCATCGTCCATCAGCTCCACCGCGAGCCAGTCCAGCAACTCCGGATGGCTCGGGAGCTCTCCCTGCGCCCCGAACTCCTCGGAGGTGCGGACGAGGCCCAGACCGAAGATGGCCTCCCACAGGCGATTCGCCAGGACCCGCGCGGTCAGGGGGTTCTCGCGGGCCACCAGCCACCGCGCCAAGGCGAGGCGATCCGCCGGCTGCCCCGCCGGGAGCGCTCCGAAGACTGCCGGCACGCCGGGGGGTACCGCGTCCCCCAAGGTCTGGAAATTGCCCCGGAGGTGCACCCGCGTGGGGCGCCGCTCGGCCGCGGGCAGTTCCCGCAGGATCGGCGTCGTCTGCAGCGGCATCTCGTCCAGTTCGCGCTGCAGGGCCGCCAGCCGCCGACGTTCCGTCGCCAGCCCCGGCGCCACCTCCCGCACGTAATGATCGAGGATCAGCTCCCGCTGCGCCGGGGTCCGCTCGGCCTCCTGGCGCCGCAACGCGACCAACACGGGCGCCGGAGTGCGGGCGTGTTCCGCCACGCGGGCTTCCGTGGTGCTGAGTACCCGCAGGCCGCCTCCCGCGGTGCGCGCCCGCCCGCCCTGCTGCTCGACGGTGAGGACGAGGCGGTCGCCCGGTTCGAGGCGCAGGGGCCGCGCGGGCACCACGGTCAGGCCCGCGCCCCCGGCGGCACCCGGTCGCCACGCCGGCTTCGCCGCCGCCTTGCGCGCTTTCGCCGTCTTCCGCGCGGGTTGGTCGGTGACCAGCGCCGAGGCCTCAAGCCCCTCCTGCGCAGGATCCGCCGCCGCCAACGCGAGGGGCACCTCGCGGGGATCCGACAGCAGGACGGTGTTGGTCGGGCGCGGGAACTCCTTGGTCACACGTTCAAAGACCGGCCGCCGCTCCGCATCGAGGACGGTGATGCGGAGGCCGGTGGGGGTGCCCTCCTCGCCGCGGCGGCCCCAGAGGACGACCTTTTCCAGGGGGAGGGTCGCGCCAAGGTCCACTTCCCACCAGGGATTGTCCTCCACCTGGGTGAGGGAGACCGACTTGAACAGGAAATCACCGTCGGTGTTGCCATCCAGGGCCCGCGCCGCCTCGGCGCCTTCCGCGGTGGAACTCTGCCGGGCTTTTCCGGCCCGCGCCACGTTTTGCCCGCCGCTGAACACCTCCAGTTCGGCGAACGACACCACCTTGCCGCGCCCGGGATTTTCGACCCGCACGAAGCGGGCATGTCGGAATGGCTCCCGCGGCAACACGCCCGCCCGGACCGCCTGCAGGGTAAACCCACCCCCGTTCGCCGCCGGCCCCGCCTCCAACCGCAGGCCGGTCAGGGTTTCGGCCTCCGGCAACGCCACCTCCAAGGTGAACGTCTCCTTGCCCGGCCCGGCATCCACGACCGCCGCGCCAGCTTCGATCCGCACCGGGGTGGTGCCCGCGGCGCGCGCCGCCCGCAACGGGGCCGGACGCCAGTCCAACCGGGCGGGGAAGGCCCGCGCCCACTCGCCCGCCCCGGCGATTTCCCGCTCGCGCGCCGCCCGGAAGGCCGCGTGCAGGCTCGCGATCTCCGCCTGGGCCCGCTCCCGCGCCGCCTCCTGGTCCGCGGTGAAGAACTCGAGCAGGGGCGTCTCGTCGTTGCGGTCCGCGTCCGCGGTCTGATTCAGCAGGGCGTAAACCTGGAAATACTCCTTGTGGGTGATGGGGTCATACTTGTGGGTGTGGCACTGGGCACATGCCATCGAGGTGCCCATCCAGACCGCGAGGGTGGTGTTGACGCGATCGACCACGGCCACGGTGCGGAACTCCTCATCGTCCGTTCCGCCCTCGGTGTTGTTCATCGTGTTCCGGTGAAACCCGGTGGCCACGAGCTGGTCGCGGGTCGGCTGCGGCAACAGGTCGCCCGCCAGCTGTTCCACGGTGAATTGATCGAAGGGCAGGTCGCGGCTGAAGGCCCGGATCACGTAATCCCGGTACGCCCAGATGCTGCGGGGCTGATCATCCGCGTACCCCTTGGAGTCCGCGTAGCGCGCCAGATCGAGCCACAGCCGCGCCCAATGTTCCCCATAGGCCGGCTTCGCGAACTGACGGTCCACGAAGCGTTCGAAGGCGCCCGGCGCGGTATCCGCGGTGAAGGCCTCGACCTCGGCCAAGGTCGGCGGAAGCCCGGTGAGATCAAGGGCCACGCGCCGCGCCAGCGTCACGCGGTCCGCCTCGGGCTGCGGTCGCAGCCGCTCCTGCTCCAGTCGCGCCAGAATGAAGCGATCGAGCGGTCCCTGCGCCCACGAGCCCTCCTTGACCGCGGGGAGCGCGGGCCGCCGGGGCGGCTCATAGGACCAATGGCGGGCATAAGGCGCGCCGGCCTGGATCCAGCGGCGCAGGAGGTCGATCTCGGCGGCGGTGAGGGTCTTGCCG
This sequence comes from Opitutaceae bacterium, assembly GCA_049428505.1. Taxonomy (GTDB): domain Bacteria; phylum Verrucomicrobiota; class Verrucomicrobiia; order Opitutales; family Opitutaceae; genus ER46. The sequence goes on from JBMTAG010000045.1 coordinate 17,261, forward strand.
GAAGCCGGCGGCGGCATCAACTCGTCGCGATCCGGCGTGACCAGCCGGGCGATCAATTCGCTGCGTTCGGGCTGGCCCGGGACGATCGCGAAGGCCCCGCCGCCCAGATCCATCCTCGCGCCCTCCGCGGTATCGAGGCGCAGGCCGTCCTGGCCACCCTTGCGGGACTCCTCGTCCGGCCCATGGCAATGAAAACAGTTGTTGGAAAGGATCGGCCGGATGTCGCGGTTGAAGTCGGGCACCTCCAGCGCCGCGCCCCGTTCCGGCAGGACGGCGCAGGCGAACAGGACAAGGGCAGGCAGGGGGAACCGCATCGGGAGCAGGGGAGTGGCCAGAGCGAAGCCCGAAGGGTTCGCGCGTCAACGTCGGACGCACCGTGTTCCTTGCCTCGGACCTCCGCCCGCCGCAGCCTCCGCGAATGCCCCTGCTTCGCCTGCTTGCCTGGGCCGGCCTTGCCCTGCCCTTGGCCGCGTCCGCCACCCTCGCCGCCGCCCCGCGCCCGCACGTGATCGTCCTGATCGCGGATGACATCAGTTGGAATGACCTGGGCTGCTACGGTCACCCGACCGCCCGTACGCCCCACCTCGATCGCCTCGCCGCGGCCGGCCGGCGCTTCGATGCGGCCTACCTGACGGCCAGCAGCTGCAGCCCCAGCCGCAGCAGCATCATCACCGGCCGCTACCCGCACAACAACGGCCGGGCCTCCGAGCTGCACCAGCCCATCTCGGCCCATCTCCCGTGGTTTCCGCAACTGCTGCGCGCCGCGGGCTACCATACGGCCCTCAGCGGCAAGAACCACCTGAGCAGCGCCCCGCCCGAACCCGGCCAGCCCGCGCCGCCCCCCGCCTTTGTCCACGTGGATGCCGGCAAGGCTCCCGGCAACAGCGGCGGCCACGCCAATTGGGTGCAGGTCCTCCGCGACCGCCCGCGAGATCAGCCTTTCTTCGGCTGGTTCGCCGCGCTCGACGCCCACCGCGATTGGGACGGCGACGCCGAGTGGCGCCCCGAGGCCTACGGCCCCCTCCACGATCCGGCCCAGCTGCCGGTGCCTCCTTTCCTCCGCGACGACGCACCCACCCGCCGCGACCTTGCCTCGTACCATAACGAGATCACCCGCTTCGATCATTACGTCGGCGCGGTCGTCGCGGAACTGACGCGTCAGGGCATGTTGGAAAACACGCTGCTGCTGGCCCTCGCCGACAACGGACGGGCGTTCCCCCGCGCCAAGACGCGCCTCCATGACTCCGGGATGAAGACCTACCTGATCGCCCATTGGCCCGCGGGTATCCGCGATGCCGGCCGCCCCACCGCCAGCCTCGCCAGCGCCATCGACCTCGCCCCCACGATCCTCACCGCGGCCGGCCTCCCGGTCCCGGCCACGATGCAAGGCGTCAGCCTGCTGCCGGTCTTCCAATCCCCCACCGCGCAGGTCCGCCAGCATGCGTTCTCCGAACACAATTGGCATGACTACGAGGCGCACGGTCGCGCCGTCCGTTCGGAGGGGTTCCTGTATCTGCGCAATCATCGTCCGACCCTGCCCTGGCAGGGGCCCGCGGACTCCGTCCGTTCCGCCTCGCATACCGCCCTGCGCGCGGCCCGGGACGCCGGCACGCTCACGCCCGCCCAGGCCGACGTCTTCCTCGCCCCGCGCCCCGCCGAGGAACTGTACGCCCTCGCCGCCGATCCGGACCAACTGCGCAACCTCGCGGCTGACCCCGCCCACGCGGCGGTCCGCACCCGCCTCGCCGCCCTGCTCGACCGCTGGAGCGCCGCAACCGGGGATACCGTGCCGGCCAAGCTCACGCCCGACGGCTTCGACCGCGACACCGGCCGCCCCGTGCCGAAGGCCGGCAAGGGCAAGAACGCGCCGCGCGGCACCCCCGCGGGCGCCGAACGTCAGGCCGACCGCATCAACGCCCCCGGACCGCGCTGAGGCGACCTTCCGGGGCCCGGAGGATGGCCACAAGAGGCTCAAAGGGCGCGGGGCGCGGACCGGACTTAAGATGGCGTCCATAGACGCCGCGGAGGCTTCAGGGCGAGCGCTCGGAACAGAGGGCTCCGAACCCCAGCCACGAGGCCTTCGCGTACCCATAGCTGTTCATTCTGAAACGCCTCGGTTCGAGCCCCGGCTCAGCGGCTAGCGTGATCGAGCCCCGCGGCGACTATGGACGCCACGCACGGCCCCAACCGCGGATTCAACCCTTTGCGCCTTTTGTGGCCCACCCGCTCCGGCCGATCGGCCCAAGCCCCGCCTCACTTCTTCGGCTGCTGCTTCGCCTTGGGGGCGGGCTTGGGATCGAGATTGGCCGCCAATTGAGCCGGCGTGACCGTCGAGGCCACGCCGTCGCGCGGCACCTCGACGCCCGCGACCCAGAGGATCGCGTTCAGCACCACCTTGCGCTGGTTGTCGTTGCCCCAGTGGGCGTGCGTGTGGCCGCCGGTGAAACCGAAGCCGCGCCCGCCCTCGGGCCGTTGCCGTACCCACATCATCGTCTCGGTGCGCCCCGCCGCCGCGACAATGTGCGGATAGGGACCCTTCGGGTGCACATAGGGACCGCCGCGGACCTTGTCCGAAGGCTTCGCGGTCAGGATCGGAGTCACCCCATCGCGGTTCTCGGGCCAGCGCATGTTGAAGTACCATTCGTCGTGATTGGAGAATGGCTTCACGCCGCGCGCCACCGGATGGTCGGGAAAGTCCCGGTAGTCGGGCGACCACATCGGATTGCAGGAATAATTGCTCTCGTAGTGCCCGCCAATCCAACGGAGGAATTCGGGGCCGCCCTTGTCCGCGGGGATTTCAACCCCGTAGTGCATGAAGCCGAGGCCCACCCCGCGCCGCGCGAGGCCGTCGAGGAAGGCCTTGCGGTCACCCTCAAGCACCGGATGACGCGGACCACCGTCGCAATAGATGATCACCGCCGCCGCCCCATCGAACGCCCGCTCCGATTCCGGCCAACCGTTGGCGTGGACGGTGGCCTTCACCCCGGGCACGCCGGCGAGGCCCTGCTGCAGCAGCAGCATTCCCGCGCGGAATTCGTGCATCCCCGGCGGGTGGCTCGGCTTGCCGGCGATGAGGACGATCGACTTATCCGCCGCGGCCAACGGCAGCGCGGCGCACAGGACGAGAAGGGGCAGGATCCAGCGGGGGTTCATCCCCGAAGCCGAGCCCAGCGTCCCGCGCGGCTCAAATCCAAAACATGGGTCCTACCCGCGCGCGGAACGGATCAATGCGCGCAGCCGCACCCCTCGCCGCAACCTTCCTTCGCCGCCGGGCCGCCCTGCGCCAGTTCCTCGGGGGTCGCCTCACGAGCCTCCGTCAACTCGACGTCAAAGGTCAGGTCCACGCCGGCCAGCGGATGGTTGGCGTCCAGCAGGACCTCCTCCCCTTCGATCGCGGCGATGGTCACCACCGGATCCGAACGGTGCGGCCCGGTCTGGAATTGGTCGCCGATGCTGAGTTCCCCCTCAACCGGAAGATCCGTGCGGCGGACGCGCTGCATTTGCTCGGGATCGCGCGGCCCGTAGGCCTCCGCGAACGGCACCTGCACGCGTTCCTTGGCGCCGGCCGCCACGGCGCGCAGCCGCTGGTCCAGCCCGTCGATGATCATTCCCGCGCCCTCCAGATAAGTCACCGGTTGCCCGCCCGCCGACGAATCGAGGACGCGGCCGCTGGGATCACGAAGCGTGTAATGAAAGGAGACGACGCGAGGCATTGCCGCACCCTGACGCGCCCGCGCGCGGAGGGAAGCGGAAACGTCCGTCCGCCAAACCGCCGGGCGCCCCTGGGCCTTAGCCGGACACTTCGACCTCAGGGCAGCTCGTACAGCTCGATGAGCACCTCGCCGCCCTGGAGGTCCGCACCGGAGACGTGGACCGTGTAGCTCGCATTGGCGGAGACGGTCAGCGACAGCGCCGCATCGGTGCTGAGGGCCGGCAGCTGGAAGGCATTCACCGCCCGGAAATCCGCATCGAGGGCGGAGTCCCAATTGTCATTCGCGGCAATCTCGCGGCGAGCCCCGTCATAGACCTGCAAGGTCGGATTGGCCATCGTGCCCGCTACCCCGAACAGGCCGAGGGTCTGTCCCACGGCGCGCACCAGCAGGCGTTTGGCGCCGGAGCCGGCGGTGACGAAGCCGAGGATGGCGGCCTGGCCATTGCCGACGCGCAAACGGGCGGAGATGTTCGTGAGCCTCCGGGGGAAGGCCAGCGCCGGATCGTAGACCTCCAGCAGGACGTCGCCGGGAGCGTCCACCCGCGCATGGGCGGTGAAGGTGCCATTCAGGGGCTGCGCGATCGCGGCATCGCCGGAATTGGCCGGGAACGGGAAGGCGCCGACCGCCGCGAACTGCGGGGCTAAGGTCGCGTTCCAATCCTCGTTCGCGGCAACCTCCGCGCCGTTGCTACCGAAAATCTGCAGGCGGGGATTGGGCGCGCCCGCCACGCCGAACTGGGACAGGACCGGTCCCGCCGCGCGGAAGAGAATGGTCCCGGAGCCCCCGGCAAGTGATCCGCCGACGACCAGAGCCTGCGGAACATCCAGGCGCGCCCGCAGGGAGAAATTGGCCAACGCGAAGGAAGGCGTGGCCGCCGACTGGGCCCAGCCGGAGCCAAGGGAAGCGAGGAAGAAGGCGGAAAGCAGGCGGAGGTGCATGGGTTTAAAGCAACGATCTTGCAGCTAAGGGAGCAGTTCGCAGGCCCTAAGGCAAACGCCTTCACGGAGGACGCTCGACACCGGATCGCGGCGAAAGTACGTACCGCCAACTCCCCATCCTACCCATGCGCCCCACCCTTCTGATTCTGAGCCTGTCGCTGCTTGCTCCCGCTACGGCCGCCGAACGCCCCGCGGCCGCCCCGGCCTCGGCCGCGAAAGCCACGCTCGCCGCCGGCACCTACACCGGCACCTGGCGCGCCCAGGACGAATCCACCGGCAAGCTCCGGCTCAAGTTCTCGCAGGGCGCCGACCAGAAGTGGCAGGCCGAGGCGATGTTCACCTACGACGGCGCGGAGGTGCCCACCGCGACCAAGGTCCTCAAGGTGGAGGGCGGCCGCGTGGAGCTCACGTTTTCCTGGGAGGTCCAGGGCGTGAACGCCAGCAGCACCCTGAAGGGCGAGATCCAGGCGGGTACGCTTTCCGGCACCTACGAAAGCACGGTCAACGAGGCCGCCTCGGCGGGCCGCTGGAAGGTGGACCTCCAGCCGGCGAAGTCCTGAGCCAAAGGCTGAGGTCATCCGGTCTCCTTCCGTCTGGTCCGCGCCCAGCGGCCCTTTGAGCCTTTTGCGGCCATCCTCCGGCCAACTCAGCGCGCCCGCGGCGTCGCGACCCATTCAACGCGGCGCCGGGCCGATCCGGATCCGGCGGTACTCCATCTGGCCGCGGTCGCCCTCCAGGCCAATCGGCCCCGTCGCCGGCACCTTCAGGGCGTCGGTGAGCAATTCGCCGTTACACTCCGCCCGGGCCACGCCGCCGCGCACGACAATCACCAGTTCATTCCAGTCCTGCGGGCGGTAGCGCTGGAGCTGGGTATACGGACCAGCCAGAGGATAGTCGCGGCACTGGAGCTGCGGCTGGCGCACAAAGACCCCGCTGTCGGCGTTGGGCGTGGCCCGGAATTCCAGCTTCAAGGTGAAGTCCTCCGGAAATTCCCGGGTGGTCCAGAGCTGCTGCACCCGGCGCCCTTCGGCCGGAGTGGTGACGACCAAGCGCCCGTTGATCGCCCGGTAACGGCCGTCGGCGGAGGCGGTCTGCCCGTCGAACGCGACGGCGGACTTCACCTCCACGAAGACCGGCGCGTCCGCCTTGGCCTTGGCCGGAGCCTTGCGCGGCGGCGTGGGCCGGAAGCCCCAGCCGGTGAGGTCGCGGCCATTGAACAGCGCCGAAAAGCCCGGCTCCGGGGTGAAAGTATCGGTCGCGGTATCGAGGAAGCCCAACGTCGCGAACAGCGGCCGCAATGCGGCGCCCCAACGGGCGTAGCCGGCGGGATTCAAATGCAGGCGATCCGGAAACCACGTGGCCGGCGCATCCCCGTCCGGCCCGGCAAAAAGCGTCCAGGTATCGAGCACGGTGAACTGCGGATCGCCCCGCACCGCCCCCTCGAAGAGGGCATTGACGGCCGCGATGGTCTCCTTCGGGCGCTTCTTGTCGGCGGCGCTGGGGAACATGCGGCAGACAATCACGGGCACCTTCGCATCGTGGGCCTTGATGGCCGCGATGAGCTTCCGGAAATTTCGGCCGATGGCCTCGGGGGCAATGCCCACTTCAATGTCGTTGGTGCCCAGCAACAGGACGATCGCCGCCGGCTGCAGGGCGAGGACGTCCTCCTGCAGGCGGATCAGCATCCCGCGCGACGTGTCGCCGCCGATGCCCCGGTTCGCGAGCTTCATGCCTGGGAAGGCATCCCGGAAGGTCGGGCCCCAGCCCTGCGTGATGGAATCCCCCAGGAAGACCACCGCACCGCGGTCCTGCGCGACGCGCCCGGCCCATTCCTTCCGCGCATCGTGCCAGCGCCGGACGTAGGCGTCATAGCGGCGCAAGGGGCCCTCGCCGGGCAGGCCGGCCTCGTCGGCGGGCAGGCTCCATTGATCGGGCGGCGGCAGCGGCGCCGCCGCGAAGGCCAGCAGCGGAAAGCACAGGAGGAAAGCGCGGAGGTTCATAGGGGGTAGGTCGACGGGAAGCTAGGTGGCCGCTGGCGAAGCTGGCGATGCGAATCCCGTGCCGCCTCCGCGCCGGCGGAAAATTTGCTCGCCTCGCCGCGCTCCTGCGCGCGTCCTCCCTCCACTCCCCCTCCCCTATGCGCCTCGCCCTTCCCCGGCTCCTCGCCCCGCTCGCCCTCGCCCTCGCCGCGGCCCTCCCCGCCTCCGCCGCCGCCCCGAAACCCCTCAAGGTCCTGCTCGTCACCGGCGGCTGCTGCCACGATTACGTCCAGCAGAAGGACCTCCTCAAGGCCGGCCTCGAGCAGCGCGCGAATGTGGTGGTCGAACACCTTCACACGCCGGACAAGTCGACCAAGCCGCCCCTGTCCTCCCACAACAACCCGGCTTACGCCGATGGCTACGACCTGGTCATCCACGACGAGTGCGCGGCCGGCATCGACGATCCGGCGATGGTCCGCAACGTCCTCGCCCCCCACCTGAAGGGCGTCCCCGCCGTCGCCCTCCATTGCGCGATGCACAGCTACCGCGTGAGCAAGGAGTACGCCCAGCCCCAGGCCCCCGGCTCCCCGGGCGGGCTCTGGTTCGACTTCCTCGGCCTCCAATCCAGCCGCCACGGCCCGCAGGAGCCGATCCAGGTCAAGTTCACCGACAGCAAGCATCCGATCACCCGCGGGCTCACCGGTTGGACGACCGGCAAGGAGGAACTGTACAACAACGTCCAGCCGCCGAGCGTCTACGCGGCCCACCGCCCCCTCGCCACCGGCTTCCAGCGGACCAAGAACAAGAAGTCCGGCGCCACCGAGGACGCGGAATCCGTGGTCGTCTGGACCAACGAATACGGCCCCAAGAAGGCCCGCGTGTTCTGCACGACCCTCGGCCACAACAACGACACGGTCGCCGACGCCCGCTACCTCGACCTGCTGGCCCGCGGCCTCCTCTGGGCCGCCGGCAAGCTCGATGACTCCGGCCGCCCCGTCGCGGGCTTCGGCCCCGCCGGTCGCTAAGCCCCGCCGATGCTCTCCCGCCGCTCCTTCGTCACCGGCCTGCTGCTGGCCGGCCTGGTCGCCCTTGCCCCGGCGCTAGCCGCCCAAGCCCGCGTCCTGTATGACAAGGAATCCCCCTTCGGTCCGGTCATCGTGACCGAGGAGGACGGGCTCCGGACGCTCTGGTTCGAGCGGGGCGGTGCCCGGCAGAGTGTGATCAAGCTGGGTGATCCCGCTCACCTGGAGCTGCCCTACGCCGCCACCGCCTTCACCGGCCTTGCGTTCGCCCCGCAGCCCAGCCGCGTGCTAGTGGTTGGGCTTGGCGGCGGTTCCCTCCCGATGTTTCTCCGGCACTATTACCCGGAGGCGGTCATCGACGCCGTGGACATCAATCCCGACGTGGTGAAGGTCGCGCGGGAATTCCTCGGCTTCCGCGAGGATGCCAAGATGAGGGGGATTGTGGCGGACGGCCGCGCCTTCATCGAACAGACCAAGGAGCCTTACGATGTGATCTTTCTGGATGCGTTCGGCGCCGACAGCGTACCCACGTCCCTGACCACGATCGAATTCCTCACCGCCGTCCGCAAGGCCCTCAAGCCGGATGGGGTCGTGGTGGGCAACATTTGGTCCCGGGCCTGGAACCCCCTGCACGACTCGATGGTGCGCACCTATCAGGAGGTGTTCAGCGAACTGTACATCATCGATGTCCGCGGCGCCGGCAACCGGCTGGTCCTCGCCCTGCCTCGCCGGGCTCCGCTCACGGTGGAGCAATTGGCGGCCAAGGCCGGTGCGGTGGGGGTGGCGAAGAAGTTCCGCTACGATCTGGCTGAACGCGTTCGCCAGGGCTTCAACCACGCCACCGCCAAGTCGAGCGAGGGCCGGGTCCTGCGGGACGCGGAATTCGCCAAGCAGAAGCCGTGAGGTAAGTCCTGAGCTAAGCCTTGAGCGAAGCCGCAAGGCGGAGTCGAAGGGCTTAGCCCTGAGCGGAGTCGAAGGGGCTAAGTCCTGAGCGAAGTCGAAGGACTAATTCGAAGGGATCCCATCCTCCTCTCAGCGCGCTCCAGCCCCTCCCGCCGGCCGGAACACACTCACCTCGTGCGGGAGCCGCACCAAGCCGTGCACCACCTCCTGATCGGGCGGGTTGGCGACCTCCAGTACGGCGACATTCAGCACCCGATCCCAGGTATTCTCGGCCCCGGATCCGGCTCCGCAGCCTACATCGAGCGTATATTGCCCCGCCTGCAGCTCGAGCTTGAAGCGCAGCGTCACCAAGCTGGCCCCTCCAGCCGACAGGCTTTCGATCAACCGATTGGCTACCCGCAGGCCCGTCGCGAAGACCACCTGGCCGTGCCGATTCCGTAATTCGCAGCCTCCGCTGACCGCGACCACCGCCCGTGCCGCGCGCAGCAACAGGGTGACGACGGCCCAATCGCCCGTCCGATAGGTCCCCCCGGCCCCCCCATCGCCGTGCAGGAGCCAGGCTTGCTCCACCCGCACCCCGCCGTCGCCCAAGCGCTCCCGCGCCGCGAGGTCCAAGGGGGCAGCCGCCGGCAACTCATGCTCGGGCAAATGTGCCAGATCGTGGGCCGGAGCGGGCGCATTGCCCGCCAGCGCCGCCATCGCGGCCACATATTCGCGGACGCAGGCCCCCGCCTCCCCCAGGTACCGCAAACGTCCCTGATCGAGCCAGAGTGCCCTTTGGCAGGTGTTCAGGACAAAGGCGAGGTCGTGGGTCACCACGAGGAGCGTCACCCCCCGATCGATCAGCTCCCGGAGCCGAGCGGCGCACTTTTGCTGGAAGATGATATCCCCGACGCTCAGCGCCTCATCGATAATCAGGACGTCCGGATCGACCGCGATGGCGACCGCGAAGGCCACCCGCATCATCATCCCGGTCGAATA